>CAIXPF010000123.1 GCA_903921205.1 uncultured Acidimicrobiia bacterium
GATCGCCCGCCAGGGGTCGCTCATGCTCGGTGGCCTGCGCCCGGGTACCACCATCGTGGCCCTGACCGTGCTGGCCGAGCCCCGCGTGGTGGAGGTCCTGGTGGACCTTCGTCGTCACGGCCACCACGTGATCGTGGTCGAACCAGACCACGACGCACCCGAGGGTGGGGCCGGACCGGACCCGGTCACCGTCGCAGAGACCCTGGCCCGACGCCTGTGGGATGCCGAACGGTCTGTCCGGCGGACCCGCTTGCGGGAGGCCGGGGTGGTGACGCTGCGCTGGGACGGGATGGTGTCACTGGGTGCCCTGCTGGGTCGCTCCGCCCCGAGCCCGGTGGGTCCTCGATGACGGCCTTGGCGTCGGTCGAGCTGTCGGCCGTCGTGGCTGCACTGCTCTGCGCTCTCGGCGCCGTCGGCGCCCGCCGCCAGGGCTGGACGGTCGCGGCCTGCGGTCTGGGGACCGTGGCGCTCGTCGGTGAGGCCTGGCGGCGTGGGCCGGACCAGCGGTCGTGGGTGTTGTGGGCAGCCCCGCTGTTGGTCGCCTTCGGCGAGTTCGTGCGCCTGGCGGTCGACGCTCGGCGTCGGGGAACGCGGGTGACGGTCGAACCGTCGACCTACCGGCAGGTCGCCGTGGGGGTCGGTCTGGTGCTGGCCGTGGTGGTCGTCGCCGGCGGGGCCGTGCTCGCCCTGCCGGGCTCGTCGCGGGTCGGCGGCGCCTCGACCGGCGACGGCGCGGTGTCGGCGTGGTTGCTGCCGGCCGGGGTGGTGGTGTTGGGGCTCGCGGTGGTGGCCTCGGCGATCGGCCTGGGGCGGCTGGCCGGGCATCGCCAGGCTGCCGGGCGCAGCCGGTTGGTCGTCGTGGCGGCGGTGGTGTCCCTGGTGAGCGGTGCGCTGGTGGTGGGTGCCGCCGGCCTCGTGCGCATCGGGTCCGGGCCGACCGAGGTGGTGTCGTCGCCGGGCGTGTCGTCTGCGTCGGGAGAGGCGGAGCCGGTGGGGTTCGCCGACGATGCTCCGTCGCGGGCCCGAACGGTTCGTGATCCACTTCGCCTGAGCTGGTGGATGAGCCTGCTGATCCTCGTCGGCTTCATCGTGCTGATCGTGGTGTTCGGCCGACGCGAGCAGCTCTACCCGCCCGAGGACCTCCAGCCCGACCGCCTGGTACGTGGCGGGCCGGACCTCGTCACCGAGGGCCCGACGCGCATCGAGGTCATCGATCGGGCCGTCACCTTGGCCACGGTCGAGGAAGCGCTGGTGGGTCTGCGGCTCGACACCGATCCCCGTGTTGCCGTCCGGGTTGCCTATGCGACGGTGGCCCACGGGCTCGGCCGTCAGGATCTCGGTCGGCGGCCGGCCGAGACCGAGGGTGAGTACCTGATGCGGGCGTTCGGTGCGCTCGGAGCCGGTGGTGACGCGCTGCGTCGTCTCACCGAGTTGTTCTCGGTGGCCCGCTTCTCCGACGATCCGGTCGACGAGGCGATGCGGGCCGAGGCGCTCGAAGCCCTGGAGCAGATTCGCGTCCAGGTGGCCGTGGCCGGGCCGAAGCGGGAGACGCAGGCATGAGGTCGGTGATCCTCGGTGCCTCGGCGTTGGGGCTGGTCGGGGTGCTGGCCGCCCTGCAGGTGCTCGCCCGGCTGGCGCAACGACTGCCCTTCGAGCCGTTCCTGCGGCCGCTGGCGGCGGTCGACCGGTCGGGCCGTTCGCCACGCCCGCCGGAGCTGATCCAGCTCGAGGGGCTGGTGGCCGACGTGGCCCAGGGAGATCCGGCCGCTGCTGCCCGGCTGAGTGCACGCCTCCGGGCGGTCGGTCTCGATCCGGGTCCGGGCGCCGATCCCGGCGGTGTCCTGGCGGTGCTCCGCCGGATCGAGTCGGTCACCGACGAGGGGGCCTGACCCCGGCGGGAACCGGGCCGGGGGGTGCAGGCGGAACCGTCGCCGACCCGGTCATGCCTAGGCTGGGACCACCGGCTCCGACGGTGAGGACGACCGTGCACGACCTGCCGCTCGGCATCGAATCAGGCGAGATCCAGTTGCTTGCCGTCTACGACGTCGCCGACGAGATCGACCTGGGTCGACTCGAGCTGTTGTTGCACGCCGCACCGCGTGATCGCGTGCCGCAGGAGATCGGCCGCTTGACCCTCGAGCGGCAGCCCGGCTCGCTGGCCTTCGCCGATCCCCCGGTGGCCGCCCGCATCGCCGACAGCACGCTCGATGTGGACGGGCTGAATCTCGCCGTCGGGGTCCGGGTCCGCTTCTACGACTTCGGTGCCCTTGCCGTGCAGTGGTCGGTCGCCATCCCCGACGGGTTCACCATCGAGGATCTGGTCGGGTTGTCCGCTGCCCTGGAAGCCCCGGCGCGCCGCGCCGAGCTTGCCGGCCGGATGGCGGCGGACGCCGACGCTGCCATGGCTGCGGTGGCGCCGGCGCTGTCGCGTCCCGGCCGGAACGGCCAGGCGGAGACCTTCACGGTCTACGTGGTGAACGGGTTCGACCGAGCGGTGCTCGCCGAGGAGCTGCTGGCATCGGGGGCGGTGGCCCGGATGGTGGTTGGAGAGCAGGACGCCCTGTCGCCGCAGCTGCATGCCGAGGTGCGTGCCGGTTCGTTCTCCTACACCGACCACGACCTGGTCACCATCAGCTACGACCAGGCGTTCGTCTACGACCCGGTCAGCGCCGCCGACATCAGCGCCTTGCTGGAGTTCGCCCTTGCCCAGGTGCTCGAGTTGGGGTTCTACGACGCCGAGCTCGATGCCCGCCTGGCGGTGTTGGGTCAGGCCATCCGCGAACCGGCGCGCCACGCCCGGCGATGGGGGTTGGGTCGATCCCGTTTCGAGACCCTGCGACGCGAGGTGCTCGTGCAGCACGTCGAGCTGGTGCAGGTCCTCGAGCGGGTCACGACCGCAGTGAAGGTCACCGAGGACCTGCACTACGCGCGTATCTACCGCGCCGCCATGCGCGTCTTCCGGGCGGGTGAGCTCAGCGATGCCACGAACCGCAAGCTCGAGCTGGTGTTCCGGACCTACACCATGTTGGCGGATGAGGTCGACAGCCACGTCGCTCACCGGCTCGAGTGGATCATCATCGTCCTGATCCTCATCGAGATCGTGCTCGGCATCGCCGAGAAGCTCTAGAACGCCCTGGGTGGTTGGCCGAACTGGTCGGTCCTCGGTCGGGTCGTTACCGTGACCCCACCCGGTGACCGTGCGTGTCACCGCTCGGCCCCGGAGTTCCACCATGACCATCGACGCCCTCCCGCCGGCCCGTTCGAGCCCACCGAGGACGCGCCGCGTCTCGAACCCCGACCGGTCGAGGACCTGCGCAGCGACTGGCAGGCGACGCTGTCACGCATCCCCGGTGACGGCCTGAAGGGGTCGGGGTTCCCCCGCAACGTGCTCGGCGTGTTGATGCACAGCCCTGACACCCTGGGCACGTTCCTGGAGTACTGGGTCACCGGCAAGGAGAAGATGGGTCTCACCGTGCGGGAGCAGGAGCTGGTGATCCTGCGCATGGGCTGTCTGTACCGCAGCAACTACGTGTGGAAGCACCATGTGCTGGTGGCCAGGGAGTTCGGGGTCGGCGACGCCGAGCTCGACGGCGTTCGCCGTGGTGTCTACGACGGTTTCATCGAGCGTGAGCAGGCTCTGTTGGCCCTCACCGACGAGATGGTCGACCTGCGCACGGTGACCCCGGCCTCGTGGGCCCGCTGTCGTCCGGTGCTGCGGGACGTGGACCTCGTCGACCTGATCGAGCTGGTCTCCCAGTACGTCCTGTTCGCCCTGGCCAACAACGTCATGCAGTGCCAGATCGAGGCGCCGCTGGCCGACGTGCCCGCTATCGACGGATTCCTCGCCACCGACTGAGTGGCGGAGTGGCGGAGTGGCGGAGTGGCCGAGCGACCGGGCAGCGGGAGACGAGGATGTCAGGGGGCGGTTGCGTCGGCGGCCAGAACCTGGTCCCAGAAGCGGCGGTGCACCCACGCATCGCGTTCGCCGAGCCGGAGGCGGGCGTACAGTCGGCCCTCGGGCGGGCCGAGGCGGTAGCCCCGCGGCAGCTCGAAGAGCACGGTCCGAACGGTGGACAGCTTCACGGCCGTGGTCTGGAACACCACGATGCGGCGGTTCGTCGCTGCGACGACGTAGTTGTAGCCGCCGTCGACGCCGAACAGCTTCCACGGGGCTGACCGCAGCGCCGGGAATGCAGCCTGGAGCTCCTCTCCGGGCGACAGCTGCGCGGTCACCACGGCACGGAGGTTCGACTCGAGGGTCATGGCCACCTCGCGCGTCCGTCGTCCGGAGGGCGGGACCGGCGGCAGAGGACACCGCTGCCGACCCTCTGTGGAGCGGGTGACGGGAATCGAACCCGCACTGTCAGCTTGGGAAGCTGATGTTCTACCATTGAACTACACCCGCAGCGCCCGTCGAGCGTAGCGCGTTGCGGGTCCGCTCACCTAGGTCGGGGCGGTCCGGGTGGCCTAACGTGCGGCTGTGATCCTCTCCGATCGGACGCTGCGGGAAGAGCTCGACGCCGGGCGCATCGTGATCGACCCGCTGGGTCCCAACGCCATCCAGCCGTCGTCGGTGGACCTGCGCCTCGACTCGGCGTTCCTGGTGTTCCGCAACTACACGAGGGGACTCATCGACGTCCGTCAGGATCTGACCGACCTGACCGAGCTGGTCGAGGTCGCCCCGGACGAGCCGTTCATCCTGCATCCCGGCGAGTTCGTGCTGGGCTCGACACTGGAACGGGTGGTGGTACCCACCGACCTGGTGGCCCGCCTCGAGGGCAAGTCCAGCCTGGGCCGGCTCGGGCTGGTGATCCACTCCACGGCAGGCTTCGTCGATGCCGGCTGGGACGGTCAGCTGACGCTCGAGCTGTCGAACGTGGCCAGCCTGCCCATCACGCTCTACCCGTCGATGAAGATCGGTCAGATCAGCTTCATCCGGATGACCACCCCGGCGGACATCCCCTACGGGTCGTCCCAGGTCGGCTCCAAGTACCAGAACCAGCGCGGCCCAAAGCCCAGCCGGTACTGGGAGAACTTCGGCAACGCCTGATCGCCCGGGCACGACCCGACACGCGACGTGACGGTTTTCCGAGCGCGGCGCTTCCCGGTCGACGCCAGTTCAGGCCCGGCCCGAATTCGGCGAATTCATCGGAGTTGCCGCTTGGACTGCGGTTTCGTCGCAGCGAATCGACGTCGATTCGCTGCGAGTGCGCGATCCGGACGTGGTGCCGAGATCGATTCGCCGAAAGAGCGGGGCCCGGCCCGACTACGTAGGGTGGTCGAATCTGCAGCCCAAAACGAAACCGGCTGGGGCGACCGATACGGTCACCCCAGCCAGTTGTCGATCGATCGGGCGCTTCAGTCGCCGAGCAGTTCGGCCTCGGCGTCAGCGACTTCCTGGATGAAGGTCGGTGCCCCGTCGCGTTCGGCCTCACCACGTTCGATGGCCTCGAGGAGGTGCATGGAGATGTCGGCCACGCGGACCTCGTCCTCTTCCTTGCCGGCGGCCTTCACCCCGTCGTCCATCATGATGTAGCAGAACGGACAGGCCGTCGCGACCCGGGTCGCACCGGTGGCGATCAGTTCCTGCGCCCGCTCGTCGTTGACCTTCTTGCCGATGGATTCCTCCATCCACATGCGAGCACCGCCGGCGCCGCAGCACATGCCCTTGGTGCCGTTGCGGGCTGCTTCCACGACCTGCACGCCGGCCAAGGAGCCGATCACCCGGCGGGGAGCCTCGTAGATGTCGTTGTGGCGACCGAGGTAGCACGAGTCGTGGTAGACGACCCGCTCGTCGAGCCGGGCACCGCTGAGGTCCAGCCGGCCGTCGGACACCAGCGACTCGAGGAACTGGCTGTGGTGCAGCACCTCGTAGTTGCCGCCGAGCTGCGGGTACTCGTTGCGCATGGTGTTGAAGCAGTGTGGGCACTGGGTGATGATCTTGCGCACGCCCATCCCGTTGAGGTTGGCCACGTTCTGCTTGGCCAGCATCTGGAACAGATACTCGTTGCCGGAGCGGCGAGCCGGGTCGCCGGTGCACATCTCGGACGGGCCGAGGATGGCGAAGTCGATACCGGCCCGTCGCAGCAGCTTGGCCGTCGCCTCCGTGACCCGCTTGTTCTTGTCGTCGAAGGATCCGGCGCAGCCGACCCAGTACAGGTACTCGTGGGCGAAGGGATCACCGGGATCGACGATCTCGACCCCCGGCACCTTGTCGGCCCAGGCACCCCGGTCGGACTGCGACATCGACCAGGGGTTACCCGAGTTCTCCATGGCCCGATAGGCGTTGCCCAGCTCGGTGGGGAAGTTCGACTCCATCAGCGAGAGGTAACGCCGCATGTCGAGGATCTTGTCGAGGATCTCGATGTTGACCGGGCAGATCTCGTCACAGGCTCGGCAGCTGGTGCAGCTCCACAGCTCTTCCGGCGTGATGCGGTCGAACATCCAGTTCGCCGGAACGGTGATCTCGGAGTTGACCCCGATGGGCGGCGAGACCGCCGGGTCGCCGGTGCGGGCCATGACCTCGCCGGTCTTGAGCACGATTTCCCGGGGATCGAGTGGCTTGCCGGTGGCGTGGGCCGGGCACACGGAGGTGCAGCGCCCGCACATGGTGCAGGCGTCGGTGTCGAGCAGCTGCTTCCAGGTGAAGTCCTCGA
>CAIXPF010000124.1 GCA_903921205.1 uncultured Acidimicrobiia bacterium
CGTGCCGGTCGATCCCGTTCGGCCGGCACGGGTCGCATCCGGCTGCTCCAGCTAGGGTCCCGCCGATTCAGGGGACGATGACCAGGAGGTCAGAACGACGATGCGTACCGGTGTGGTGTTTCCGCAGATCGAGTTGGGTGGCGACCCCGGTGCGGCCCGGGCCTTCGCCGAAGCGGCCGAGGGTCTCGGCTACGACCACCTGCTGATGTACGACCATGTCCTGGGGGCCGAACACGCCGACCGGGAACCGAAGCTGTGGGGGCCGTACACCGAGCGCGACCCGTTCCACGAGCCGCTGATCGCGTTCGCCTATCTGGCCGGGATCACCACCAGGCTGGAGTTCGTCACCGGGGTGATCATCCTGCCGCAGCGGCAGACGGCGCTGGTGGCCAAGCAGGTGGCCGACCTCGACCTGTTCTCCGGTGGGCGGCTCCGGCTCGGGGTCGGCACCGGATGGAACTGGGTGGAGTACGACGCCCTGGAGATGCCGCAGCACTTCCGACGCCGGGGCAAGCGCGAGGAGGACCAGATCGCCCTGCTGCGCAAGATGTGGGCGAACTCGGTCATCACCCACGACGACGCCGACCACCACCTCGACCGGGCCGGCATCCTGCCCCTGCCCGAGCGCCAGATCCCCATCTGGCTCGGCGGCTTCACCGAGGCGGCGTGGAAGCGGGCTGCCCGGCTCGGTGACGGCTTCATCTTCGCCGGCCGCGACACCACCCATGCCGCGGAGCTCAAGGACCGCATCGACGGGTGGCGGGCCGAGGCGGGTCGGGCCGATGAGCCCTTCGGCTACGAGTCGATCCTCAGCTACCACAAGACGCCGGACCGTCAGGCCGAGGAGATCGCCGGTTGGCGGCAGGCCGGCGGTTCGCACGTCTCGGTGGTCACCATGGGCTGCGGGTTCACCGGTGTCGACCAGCACATCGAGGCCATCACCCGCTGGCGCGACCTGCTCTGAGGCCGCTCCGGGCCGGCGGGGCGAGGGCGCCCCGCCGGCCACGGCAGATCGACCGGACCGGTCGGGGCGGTCAGCTCAGCACGAAGCCGCTGTAGCCGTTCGCTGCGCACTCGTCGATGCGCTTGCGGTAGCGCGGGGCACCACCGTTGTAGGTGACATACCGGATGGTATCGCGGCCCTCGATGTTGGAGTTGTAGCCGGTGAACCACGACTTGGTGTTGCGCAGCAGCAACATGTCGTACATGTCGCGGACGTGGTCGTTCCACGCCTGTTCGGCCTCGACGGTGTTCTCGATGCGGGTGTGGCCGTGCTCGCGCAGGTAGATCAGCAGGTCGCTTGCCCAGAACACGGCGTCCTCGACGCCACGCCCGAAGTTGGTGTTGCCCGAACCGGACTGCGGCCCGGTGAGCATCAGCAGGTTCGGGAAGCCCTCGGTGGCCACCCCGAGGTGGGAGACGGGGCCGGCCTCTTCCCACTTGTCCTTCAGGGTCTGGCCCCCGACCCCGGTGAACGTGATGCGGTCGAACGCGCCGGTCACGCCGTCGAAGCCGGTGGCGTAGATGATCACGTCGAGCTCGATGTCGCGATCGGTGGTGCGGATGCCGGTCTCGGTCACCGTCTCGATCGGCGTCTCGTTGAGGTCGACGAGGTGGACGGACGGCAGGTTGTAGGTCTCGTAGTAGTTCGTCTCCTGCGGGACGCGGCGCATGCCGAAGCCGTGATCGTTGGGGATCAACTTCTCGGCCACCACCGGGTCGCTGACCCGGGCCCGGATCTTGTCGGCCAGGAAGGCGCTGAACTCCTCGTTGGCCTTCTCGTCCATCAGCACGTCACGGAAGTTGCCCAACCAGATCCGGAAGCCCGGGCTGGCATAGAGGTCCTCGAAGAACGCATAGCGCTCCTCCTCGGGCACCTCGAACATCTTGCGGGGGTCGGTGCCGTGGATGAACCCGCCGGCGGTCTTGCTGCACTGCTCGAAGATCTCGTCGTAGCGGGCCTTGATGTCGGCCATCTCCTCGGACGAGATCAGCCCGTTGTGCAGCGGGGTGCACCAGTTCGGGCGGCGCTGGAACACGTACAGCTCGCCGGCGACCTCGCCGATCTTGGGGATGAGCTGCACCGCGGTGGCGCCGGTGCCCAGCACCGCGACCCGCTTGCCGGCGAGGTCGAGGCCTTCCTTCGGCCAGTTGTAGGTGTGGCACGACGGGCCCTGGAACCGTTCGAGGCCCTGCACGCGGGGCAGCACCGCGGCCGACAGGATGCCGATGGCGGTGAGCAGCCAACGGCAGGAGAACTCCTCGCCGCCGACCAGGCGCACCGTCCAGGTGCGGTCCTCCTCGTTCCAGGTGGCGGCCTGCACCTTGCTGTCGAAGCGCATGTGGGGGCGCAGGTCGAACTTGTCGGCCACATAGTTGAGGTAACGGAGGTTCTCCGGCTGGGGCGAGAAGTGCTCGGTCCAGTCCCACTCCTGCAGCAGTTCCTTCGAGAAGGAGTAGCCGTAGCTGTAGCTCTCGGAGTCGAACCGGCAGCCCGGGTACCGGTTGAAGTACCAGGTGCCCCCGAGATCCTCGCCGGCCTCGAGCACGAGCGTGTCGAAACCGTTCTCCTTCAGCTTGTACAGCTGCGCGATGCCGGTCAGCCCGGCCCCGATCACGATGACCTCGTGGTGCTCCACTCTTTTCCTCCCCGTCGCCGGGTACCCACCCGGTCGAGCGGATTCTACGTGTCGGGGACGGCCGTCGTTCGAGCCGGACGGGCCCGGTGCCGGTGCGGGGCCGCTCACTCGGTACGTCGGGATGCGCCGAGGCGGGCCCGGTACGATCGGGCCATGACCCGGACCGTCTACGGAGTGGCGCACTGGCCGGTCCGCGCCGAGCTCGATGCGGCCCATCACCGCTGGCTCGACCATGTCGCCGTGGCCGGAACCTGGTGGACCGCGGCCCAGCGGGTGGCCTTCGTCGCCGCCCTGTGGGACGCCCTCGACCATCCGGCGGCCTTCGCCCCGTGGGACGGGCCGCCGACACCGGCCGGCTCGCCGTTGCCGGAGGCTGCGTTCGCCATGGCCCATCGGCTCGGCCGCGGTGCCGGCACGACCACCCGGGCATGGTACGAGCGCACGGTCGCCGAGCTGCCCGGCGGCGCCCCGGCGTTCGTCGAGCTCGCCGCCCTCGCCGCCGGCGGCTGTGCGGTGGCCACCTTCGGGCCGGCGCTCGGTCTGCCCCGGCCGGCGCTGCGTTCGGCCCGACCGGGTGAGCCGAGCCGGGTCGCGCCGGAGCTGGTGGACGCCACCATGAACTGGGTGCCGGTCACCCCGCCGGCCGATCAGCGGCCGCCGGTGGTCCAGGCGTTCAGCGCGGTGCCCGCCGAGTACGACGAGGTGTGGGCGCTCGCCGCCGCCCAGTACATGCCGCTCGAGGACATGGTCCGCCCCGACTGGCAGCGTCCCGGCTCACCGCTGCAGCGGCGGCACCTGGAGCTGGTCGCGGCTCGGCTGTCCCTCGTACGGGAGTGCTTCTATTGAACGACCGCCCATCTCGGCATGCTCCGTGCGAGCAGCGATGCGTTGGGTGAACCGGTCGAGCTGACCGACGCGGTGCACGGCGCGGCCACGGCGATGCCGTTCGGCGTCGAGCTGGTCGGTTTCGTCGACGCCGTGACCGCCGGCGACGCCGCGGCCGCGGCTGCGGCACGGGCTGCGCTCGGGGCGGTGGCCGGCCCGGCGGCGGTGGTCGATGCCGCAGCGGTGCTGGCCAACTTCGAGATGATGACCCGGGTGGCCGATGCCACCGGTGCGGTGCAGTTCGCCCAACGTCTCGAGGCGCTGGCCTCCGAGCGCGTCGCCCTCGGCCTCGACGCCTTCGGCTCGGCCCGCTGACGCGTCGCACCGGCCACAGGTCCCGGCGCGTCGTGGGCCGGGGCTACCGGGCCCCTCGCCGCGACGTCTCGCGATGGCCCGGGCCTCGCCCGTAACATGCACGCTCGTCGATCGGCCTCGGGCGCGGTGGCAGGCCGCTGTCCCGGCGGGGTGACGGAGCAGAACGGAGACGCAGCGTGTGCAGCAGGGTGTTCTACCGGGGAGAGGGCGCCGTCGCCGTCATCGGACGGACGATGGACTGGATGCAGCCCCTCGACGCCAACCTGTGGGCGCTGCCCGCCGGCCTCGAGCGTGACGGCGCGGCGCGCACCACCTCGTTCCGCTGGACCTCGAAGCTGGGCAGCCTGGCCCTGCTGGGCTACGACCGGGCCACCGTCGACGGCATCAACGAGGCCGGTCTGGTGGCCAGCATCCTGTACCTGTCCTCGTCCCGCTTCCCGGTTCGTGACACCACCCGGCCCGGGCTGTCCGTCGCCGGCTGGGCCCAGTGGGTGCTCGACTCGTTCGCCACGGTGGCCGAGACGGTCGAGGCGATGCGGTCCGAGCCGTTCCAGCTCGTCGCCCCGGCGGTGCCCGGCGGCCATGCCCCGACGGTGCACCTGGCGGTGTCGGACCCCTCGGGCGACTCGGCCGTCGTCGAATGCATCGACGGCCGGCTGGTCATCCACCACAGCCGTGACCACCAGGTGATGACCAACGATCCGCCCTATGAGCAGCAGCTCGCCCTGTGCGCGTACTTCGATCAGATGCACGGCCTGGTCCTGCCCGGCACCGAACGCGCCGCCGACCGGTTCGTGCGGGTGCAGTACTACCTGTCGCACACCGCGCCCACTGCCGACGCCGC
Source organism: uncultured Acidimicrobiia bacterium (assembly GCA_903921205.1). Classification (GTDB taxonomy): domain Bacteria; phylum Actinomycetota; class Acidimicrobiia; order Acidimicrobiales; family CAIXPF01; genus CAIXPF01. The sequence goes on from CAIXPF010000124.1 coordinate 4,684, forward strand.
TGAGGCCGTGGCCTATGTGTTCGCCATCACCCGCAACGCCTCGGTGCCCTTCGTGGCGGCCACCGCCGAGGCCCCCAACATCGCGCCGACCCTGTGGCGGACCGCCATCGACCTGCCGGGCCGGCGGTTCTTCTTCGAGGACACCCGCAGCCCGAACGTGTTCTGGGTCGACCAGGCCAACCTGGACCTGTCGGCGGGGGCACCGACCCGCCGGCTGCACGCCGAGGGCGGCCCGATCCGCCTCGGCGAGGTGTCCGCGGCGTTCGTCGACGCGCCCGCACAGCCCTTCCTCGCCGAACCCTGACCGGCCCCGGGCGAGCCCGACGCAGGCGTCAGCGGCCCTGGCCCTCGGCGACCCGGCGGGCGTCCGCATGGCCGAGATAGCGCTCAGGGATCGGGAACTTGAACAGTCGGGCGGCGTTGAGGCCGAGGATCTTGGCCCGCTCGGCGTCGTCGAGTTGGGTCATGGTGCGTTCGATTGCCTGGGCGGAGTACGGCCAGGAGCCCTCGTGGTGGGGGAAGTCGTTGGCCCACAGGAAGTTGTCGACCAGGTTGTGCTCGCGGGCGAGGTCGAGGCCGGCCTTGTCCTCCTGGAAGGTCGCGAAGCCCTGGCGGCGGAAGTAGTCGCTGGGCAGGCCGTCGAGCTTGGGCCGCACCCACATGTGGTGCTTGCGGTAGGCCTCGTCCATGGCCTCGAGCATCCACGGCACCCAGCCGATGCCGGCCTCGACCGCACCGAAGCGCAGCTTCGGGTGCCGTTCGGCCACGCCCGAGGCGCAGATGTTGACGATCGGCTCCATGGTCGGGGCCAGCGAGTGGATGGTGTAGTTGATGATGGCGCCGCCGCCGCTGCGGGCGGTGCGCGGGTCACGGCCGGTGGAGACGTGGAAGGTGATGGGCAGGTCGACGTCCTCGATGCAGTCCCACAGACGCTCGAACTCCTTGAGGTTGTAGTTCGGGTCGTCGACGTCGGGCGGCCCGAACACCGGCTTGCAGGGCAGGCACAGGCCCCGGAAGCCCAGCGCGGCGC
>CAIXPF010000125.1 GCA_903921205.1 uncultured Acidimicrobiia bacterium
CAGCGATCGGTCCTGGCCAGCGATCGGTCCTGGCCAGCGATCGGTCCTGGCCAGCGATCGGTCCTGGCCAGCGATCGTTCCTGGCCAGCGGGTCCGGACGGTGCGGAAGCACACCGCAGACATTCAGCATGTGGCCGGCGCTCGACCGGCGGCGCGCGATCGCTGCGCTACCGTGGCCGACTCGTCGCTGCCGACCCACCAGGAGCAACCGTGCGTCATCGACCGCAAGGCCGTCGGATCAGTCCCGACTCTGTTCGTCGTGATGCTGCTCGATGCGCCCGGGTGGGGCGATGAGCGCTGGTTGGCAGCCGGGCGGTCGCTTCGTGGGCAAGGTTGCCGTGATCACCGGCGGGACCTCCGGCATCGGTCTGGCCACCGCCGAGCGACTGGTCGCCGAGGGTGCCCGGGTGGTGGTGGCCGGTCGCAGTGCCGAACGGGGCCAGGCGGTCGCCGCAGCCCTCGGGGCCGACCATGCCCGGTTCGTTCCGACCGACGTGACCGACCGCGCGTCGCTCGATGCGCTGTACGCCGCCACGGTCGACGCGTACGGTCGCCTCGACGTGGTGGTCAACAGCGCCGGGGCGGTATCGGTGGTGCCCTTCGGCCGGATGAAGCCGGAGCAGTGGGCCCGGACCATCGCCGTCAACCTCACCGCGGTGTTCGACTCCTGCCAGGCCGCACTCCCCCATCTCCGTGCCACCCTCGCTGCGGGACTCGTGGCGCAGACGGCCATCGTCAACGTGGCCTCGCTCGACGCAGTGGGCGGCGACAAGGGCATGACGGCGTACGGGGCGGCCAAGGCCGGGGTGGTCAACTTCAGCCGCAGCCTGGCCCTGGAGCTGATCAGCGAGGGGATCCGGGTGAACTGCGTGTCGCCTGGTGCGGTGGACACCGCCATGACCGTCAGCACCGCCGGGGACCCCGACCATGCCGCGGAGTTCGGCCGGCACATACCGGCGGGTAGGTTCGGGCGGCCCGAGGAACTCGCTGCGGCTATCGCCTTCGTGGCGGCGGACGAGGCGGCGTTCATGGTGGGCGCCAACCTGGCGGTCGACGGCGGGGTCACCTGCGCCACCGGCCACCCTGACCTGCTGGCCATGTTCGGCATGTCCTGACCGCAGGCAGGCCCCGATCACGACCCCACCCGCACGCGACAGCGCTGCGGCCCGGGAACCGAGCCGCAGCGCCATCAGGGATTGGGGTGGTTAGCCCCGTGCCGGGATCACCCGCACTTGCTGGTGGCGGCCGACCAGGCGCAGTTCTGCGACTTGCCGTTGAGGTCGATCAGCGCGCCCTGCACCTTCCAGGTCTGGCTGGCCGAGTCGAACTGGGCGAACTGGCCACCCTCGATGATGAACGAGTCCTTGTTGCCGTTCATGGAGGAACGCAGGCCGTAGACGTGGGTCGGCGGGGTCATGTTCATGGCCCGGTGGGCCACCATGACGTTCGCCCGGGTCAGGCCACCCGGCAGCTCCTGGGCGATGAGCAGGGTCTGCACGTAGGGCCAGGCGTAGGCGAACCCGTTGCCGAGCGAGCTCGACGAGTTCGAGTCGATGCCCTTCTTGGCCATCAGGTCCTTGATGAAGACCATCCAGGGATCGGCGTTGAGCGACGGGTCCTTGTTGTCCTTGATGCCCGGGTTGAAGATCCACCACTTGTTGGAGGCGGAACCGTCGCCACCGACCTTCTCCTTGGAGATGAAGCTCGTGCCGGCGCAGGTGAGCGGCTGGAAGAGGTACTTGACCTTCTCCTTCATGCCGTTCTGGGCGGCCTCGACGACGGCCTGGGTGCAGGACGTGCCGGCGGTCATGGCGATGAACACCGTGCAGTTCTTCGA
>CAIXPF010000126.1 GCA_903921205.1 uncultured Acidimicrobiia bacterium
AGGGTCGTCTCGTCCTCGGCGAGCTGGAACGCGCACAGGTAGACGAGATGCGCCACGTTGGTGGCACCCGAGCAGGCCGCGGAGATCACCACCCCGCCGTAGGAGTGGCCCACCACGACGGCATCGTCGAGCCCGTCGAGCCCGTCGAGCCCGTCGAGCGCGGCGCGCACCGCATCGGCGTCGGGTCCGAGACCGCCCTGCAGCGGGAGTTCGACGGCGAGGACCGGCACGCCTGCTGCGGCGAGACCCTCGGCGACCTTGGCCCAGCACCATGGCCCGTGCCAGGCGCCGTGAACGAGAACGACCGGTTTCACGGCCCCGAAACCTAGCCGCACGCCTCGCCGCTGTCGCCCGGCCCCGGAACGGGCGGATCGTTCGGTCCCTCCAGGTCGCCGCTCGCGGATCCGTCGCCTCGTTCCGACCCGTCGGGTCGGGCTCGGGGTGTCCGTAGCTGCTTGACTTGGCGACATCCAGCTTCGCCAGTCAGAGGATCACGATGCCCGAATTGACCCAATCCGTCCGCCTCGATGTCGACGGGGAGATCGCCGTCATCACCATCGACAACCCGCCGGTGAACGCCCTCAGCTTCCACGTCCGCCAGGGCATCTACGACGGGATGCATGCGGCCGCTGCCGATGACGCGGTCAAGGCCGTCGTGCTGATCTGCGCCGGGCGGACCTTCATCGCCGGGGCCGATATCACCGAGTTCTCCAAGCCGCCGGTCCCGCCGTCGCTGCAGGGCGCCCAGGACGCCATGGAGAACTGCACCAAGCCGGTCGTCGCCGCCGTGCACGGCACCGCCCTCGGCGGCGGCCTCGAGGTCGCCATGTGTGCCCACTTCCGGGTGGCGGCACCGGGAGCCAAGTTCGGTCTGCCCGAGGTGAAGCTGGGTCTGCTGCCCGGCGCCGGCGGGACCCAGCGTCTTCCCCGGGTGACCGGCGTGGCCAAGGCGCTGGAGATGATGACCTCGGGTGAACCGATCGGCTCGGCCGAGGCGCTCGACTGTGGCCTGGTCGACCGCGTCGCCGACGCCGAGGGCCACGATGCCCTTCTCGCCGCCGCCGTCGGCTTCGCCCGCCAGGTGCTGGCCGAGGGTCGGCCCCTCACCCGCATCCGCGACCGCAGCGACAAGCTGGCCCACGACCCCGGCGTGTTCGCCGACATCCGCCAGAAGATCGCCCACCGCACCCGCGGCTTCCTGGCCCCCGAGTACAACATCCGCTGCATCGAGGCCGCCGCCACCCTGCCCTTCGACGAGGGCCTCGCCGTCGAGCGCAAACTGTTCGGCGAGCTGATGAGCGGCAACCAGTCCAAGGCGCAGCAGTACTACTTCTTCGCCGAACGCGAGGCGGCGAAGATCCCCGACATCCCCAAGGACACCCCGATCACCAAGGTCGGCAAGGCCGGGGTGCTCGGCGGCGGCACCATGGGCGGCGGGATCGCCATGAACTTCGCCAATGTCGGCATCCCCGTCACGATCGTCGAGCGCGACGAGGAGTCCCTCGCCCGTGGCCTGTCGGTGATCCGCAAGAACTACGAGCGGTCCGCCGCCCGTGGCTCGATCTCCTCCGACGATGTCGGTACCCGCATGGCGCTCATCAGCGGCTCGGTCGACAAGGGCGACTTCCACGACTGCGACATCCTGGTCGAGGCTGTGTTCGAGGATCTCGAGCTGAAGAAGTCGGTGTTCGCCGAGTTCGACTCGATCGCCAAGCCGGGCGCCATCCTCGCCTCGAACACCTCGGCGCTCGACGTCAACGCCATCGCTGCGGCCACCACCCGGCCCGAGAGCGTGATCGGCACCCACTTCTTCTCGCCGGCCAACGTCATGAAGCTGTGCGAGGTCGTGCGGGGCGAGAAGACGGCCCCCGAGGTCATCGCCTCCACCATGGCGCTGGCCAAGCAGATCAACAAGATCGCCGTACTGGTCGGTGTGTGCCACGGTTTCGTGGGCAACCGCATGCTGTTCATGCGCGGCATCGAGGGCGAGAAGATGCTGCTCGAGGGGGCCACCCCGGCGCAGATCGACAAGGTCATCCACGACTTCGGCTTCCCCATGGGCCCCTACGCCATGAACGACCTCGCCGGGCTCGACATCGGCTGGAAGGCCGAGAAGTCGTCGGGCTCGACCGTGCGCGAGCTGATGTGCGAGTCGGGCCGTCGCGGCCAGAAGAACGGCCGGGGCTACTACGTGTACGACCCCGAGACCCGTGCCGCCACGCCCGACCCCGAGGTCGAGGAGATGATCCGGGCATTCGCCCGTTCCCGTGGCGGCGAGCCGCGCACCCTGTCGGATCAGGAGATCCTCGAGCGCTGCCTGTACCCGATGGTCAACGAAGGGGCGAAGATCCTCGAGGAGGGCATCGCCATCCGGGCCAGCGACATCGACGTGGTGTGGATCAACGGCTACGGCTGGCCGCTGTACACCGGCGGCCCGATGTTCTGGGCCGACACCATCGGCCTGGCCGAGGTCGCGGCCAGGATCAACGAGAACCACGCCCGCCTCGGTGGCGAGCACTGGAAGATCTCACCGTTGCTGCAGCGTCTCGCCGATGAGGGTGGCACGTTCCAGAAGCTGGGCGCCAAGCGCTGAGCGGGTCGCCCGCCGTGGTCAGCCTGCGCTCGGCGCATTGGCCCGGCGGGCGAGCTCCTTCTGCTCCTCGAAACGTCGGCGGGCCTCGTCACGCTGCTCGGCGGTCAGCGTGTCGGGGTTGTTGAAGTCGAGCTTCCAGTCGTGGCTGCCGTCGTCGCGCCAGCGGATGGGGCTCTGCCAGGTGGTGCGGGGCCCCGGCGCGGTCTCCAGCAGGCGCAGCGCGCACTCCAGCGCCAGCTGCTGGGAGGCGAGGTCGAAGGGACGGCCGGCCGGGTTCCCCAACGGCACGTCGGAGAACACGAAACGCGGGACCCCCACGGTCTCCACGATGTCCCTGGCGGCGCCGAGGATGACGGTGGGGATGCCCTCGGCCTCGAGGTGGCGGGCGACCAGACTCACGGTCTGGTGGCATACCGGTCAAACGGGTACCAGCAGCACCACGTCGGCGCCGTCGGCCCGGATCAGCTCGGCCAGCTGGGGGGCGTGCTCGTCGGTGGTGGTGCGCTGTCGGCGCACCGTCGGAGCCCCGTAGAACCGCTCCGTCAAGCTGCCGAGGTGACCGGCGGCCACCGCGTCCTGCAGGCGTGCCAGCGGGAACCAGGTGCCGGGGTCGGCGGCGCTGGTGTGGGTGCGGTCGTAGCCGATGTGGGAGATGCGCACGTCGGCCGGGTCGTCGACGGGGCTGGTGTAGACGTCGAAGAACTTGGCCGCACCGTTGTAGGCGGCGCCGGGGCCCTGGTCGCCGGCGTCGGGCCGGACCGGGGCGGCGGTGGTGACCAGGGCCAGGCGCGACCCGGCCAGCGGCTTGGTCAACGGGGTGAAGGGGACCTCGTCGTAGTGGGGCCAGCGGTACGGCTCGTAGCCCAGCAGCTCGTACCACCGGCGGGTGCGATCGATGTAGCGGATGGGCTGGGAGGGGTACGCCTCGGGCAGCCCGGCGCTGCGGTCGGCGCCCGGGTTCGTGGCGCTGGGGTCGGCTCCGTCGTTCGGCACGGGCCGAGCCTACGGCGTGCGGCAGCACCCCCGCCGGGGAGCTGCGGCTAGGTTCCGCGGCCATGGCAGAACTCGTGGAATACGAACGCGACGGCAGCATCGTCACCCTGCGCCTCAACCGGCCCGAGAAGCTCAACGCCTTCAACGACGACATGGTGATCGCGCTCGGCGAGCAGTTGCGGCGATTCGACGTCGATCCGGCGGCGAACGTGGCGGTGCTGTGCGGCAACGGCCGGGCGTTCTGCACCGGAGCCGACGTCCAGCAGCGCCAGCTGCGGCCCCGCGAGGAGCTCGAACGGCTCGGCGGCCCGCAGGCGCACGGGGCCAAGGTCGGCGACCTGTTCATCGATTTCGTGAACTGGAAACCGGTCATCGCCTGCGTGCACGGCTACGTGCTGGGCCTGGCCATGGGGCTGATGCTCGACAGCGACCTGATCGTGGCCGAGGAGGGCACCCAGATGCAGATCACCGAGGTCTCCCGTGGCCTCGGCGGGGCCCGGTACTGGGCGGTCATGCAGTTCCGGGGGGCGTCGGCCCTGGGCACCGAGCTGGCCCTGACCGGCCGGATGTTCGACGCCGAGGAGGCGTTCCGGCACGGTCTGGTCAACCGGCTGGCCCCCGTCGGTGGTGGCCTCGACGCCGCCTACGAGCTGGCTCGGGAGGTCGACCGCAACCCGCCGCTGTCGGTGCGGGCATCGGTGCGGACCCGTCGCTGGTACCTGAAGCGGTTGACCGAGGAGGCCGACATGCAGCAGGCCCCGTTGCGGCTGTACCTCACCGAGGACTTCCAGGAGGCCGCCCGGGCACGGTCCGAGCGGCGGGAACCGCGTCCGTTCCAGGGGCGCTGAACCCGCCACCGGTCCCCCGGCGCGACGGCAGACAGCGGGAACGGTGCCCCGGGCCCTAGCCTGGACGGTTCGATGTCCGTGCGCGCCCCTGCCCCCAGACCTTCGCCCGTCACCGGGGTGAGCGGAACGCGGCGTGCGCTGTACCGCTGGCAGCTCGACGCCCTGGTGGCCTGGTTGCAGTGCGGCCGGCGCGGGGTGATCGAGGCGGTGACCGGGTCGGGCAAGACCGACGTGGCCATCGCCGCCACCGCCGACGCGCTGCGTCGCGGCTGCTTCGTGCTCATCGTGGTGCCGTCGCGGGTGCTGATGGAACAGTGGTACGGGCGGCTCACCGACGCCCTGCCCGATGCCCGCATCGGCCGGCTCGGGGACAGCGGCCGGGACGAGCCCACCGGCTGCGACGTGCTGGTCGCAACCCGTCACTCGACCGCGGCGCACCGGCCGCTGCCGCCCGAGGGCATGGCCGGCCTGCTCATCGCCGACGAGTGCCACGGCTTCGGTGGCGGGGTGCTGCGCCGGGCCCTGCTGCCGGCCTACGCCGAACGCCTCGGCCTCACCGCCACGCTGGAACGTTCCGACGACGCCGTGGCCGACCTGCTGCTGCCGTTCTTCGGGGGCATCTGCTACCGCTACGGCTTCGAGGAGGCCATCGCCGACGGGGTGTGCGCCCGGCCCCGAGTGGCGTTCGTCGGCGTGGCCCTCTCGGTGGAGGAACGCGCCGAGTACGTCGCCACCGAGGCTCAGCTGGTGTCGGCGCGCAGCCATCTCCGGCAGGTGCGGGGGATGCCGACCGAGCCCTTCGGGGCGTTCCTGGCTGCGGTCGGGCACCTCGCCGAACACGATGCCGGCGCCGATGGCCGAGCCGCCCGTGACTATCTCGACGCCTTCGCCAAACGCCGCCAGATCGTGGCCCAGAGCTCCGGCAAGTACGAGCTCCTGGGCCGGTTCGCGCCGGCGATCCGTCAGGCGGAGGGAGCGTTGCTGTTCACCGAGACGGTGCGGGCGGCCAACCATGCCATCAACCGGCTCGACCCGCTGGTGTCCATCGAGCTGATCACCGGAGCGACGGCCCGCCGGTTCCGCAAGGACATCCTGGAGGATCTCCGCCACCGTCGCCTCGACGCCGTGGCAGCCCCCCGGGTGCTCGACGAGGGCATCGACGTGCCCGACGCCAACCTCGGCATCGTCATGAGCGCCAGCCGGACCCGCCGGCAGATGATCCAGCGGATGGGTCGCATCCTGCGGCGCAAACGGGCCGGCGTCGGTGCCCGCTTCGTGATCATGTTCGCCAAGGACACCCTCGAGGACCCGTCGATGCGCTTCGAACGCGACGGCTTCCTCGACGAGATCGAACGCATCGCCGAAGCCGCCGGCACCTTCGACAGTGCCCGGTTCGAGGAGATCGACGCGTTCCTCGCCGCCCCGGGCCCGGACGTGGTGCGCGAGCCCGCAGCGATCGGTCCGTTCGGGACGGCCCCGGCCCCGGGCACCACCGGGGACACGTCCGGTGCGTCCGGCGCATCGGCGGCGGTCGGCCCCACACGGCGGGCTCTGGTCGCCGGGGAGCCGTCGGCCTGGTGGGCGCTGGCCCGTCGTTGCGAGGACCCGTCCGGCGACGGCTCCGCCCGCCCGGACCCTGACGACGTCGTCGCCGAGGCGGCCCGGCACATCGGCTTCGAGTTGCTCTACGCGGTCGTCAGCTTCCTGCGTTGGGACGAGATCGGCCCGATGCACCATGCGGTGTGGCGCCGGGCCGTGGTGGCGCTGCCCCCGGTGGAACGACGCGAGGCCGACGAACTGCCCTATCTCGAGCCCGAACCGCTCGACCTGCCGTCGGTACTCAAGCCGAAGGCCGTGCCGAAGAAGCTGTCGACCGGCCAGGCTCCGCTGGAGATCACGTTGATCGACGGGCAGTGGTACATGCGCTGCATCGGCTGCGGCACGTTGTCCCCACCGGTACGGTTCCGCTGGCAGGTGCTCGAGCAGACGGTCGACTGTCGCTGCGAGTGACCCGGGCCCGGCGTGCCGGCCCCCGGTAGCGTGCGCGCAGCACACCCCGAAGGAGGAACACGGTGGCCGAGGTACCGGAATCGATGCGGCAGATCCGTTCGCTGGTGACGGCGGCGGGGGAGGTGCGGGTGGAACTCGCCGAGGTCCCCGTGCCGCGGCCGGGACCCGACGAGGTCCTGATCAGGGTCCAGGCCACCCCGGTGAACCCGTCCGATCTCGGCACGCTGTTCGCTGCGGCCGATCTCGGCGCCGCCCGCCGGGAGGGTACCGATCGGTATCCGGTGGTGGTCGCGCCGGTGTCGGGTCCGGCTGCTGCGGCTCGGATCGGCCAGAGTCTGCCGGTGGGCAACGAGGGCGCCGGCCTGGTGGTGGCGGCGGGGTCCTCCGAGGCCGCACAGGCGTTGATGGGCCGCACCGTTGCCGGTCTCGGCGGGGCGATGTACGCCGAGTACCGCTGCCTGCCCGTGGCGTCGTGCCTGGTGCTGGCGGACGGTACCGATCCCCGCGACGCGGCGTCGTGCTTCGTGAACCCCCTCACCGCCCTGGGGATGGTCGAGACGATGCGGCGCGAAGGCCACCACGGTCTGGTCCACACCGCGGCGGCGTCGAACCTGGGCCAGATGCTCAACCGGATCTGCCTCGCCGACGGGGTGCCGCTCGTCAACGTGGTGCGCCGGCCCGATCAGGCCGAGCTGCTGCGTGGCCAGGGCGCAACCCTGGTCTGTGACACCAGCTCACCGCGCTTCGACGACGAGCTGACCGCCGCGCTGCAGGCCAGCGGTGCGACGATCGCCTTCGACGCCATCGGTGGAGGGTCGCAGGCAGGCCGCATCCTGGCCGCGATGGAGGCCGCCGTGCTCGCCGGCCAGGCCGGCGCCTACAACCGCTACGGCTCGGCGGTGCACAAGCAGGTGTACCTGTACGGCAACCTCGATCGAGGCCGCACCGAGCTCGAGCGCAGCTTCGGCATGGCCTGGGGGATCGGGGGCTGGTTGCTCACCAACTTCCTGACCGCGGTGGGTCCCGAGGTGGCCGCGGGCCTCCGCCGGCGGGTGGTGGAGGAGCTGCACAGCACCTTCGCGAGCTCCTACACCAAGGAACTGGCGCTCGACGCGCTGCTCGATCTCGACGAGATCGCCGTCTACAGCCGCCAGGCCACCGGCCAGAAGGTGCTCGTCCGGCCCTGACGGGAGGCGAACTCGTCCACCGGAGACATCCACCATCGGCGCGGTCGCCGGCAGTACCGTCGACACGGCCGGTTGCCGCGGTGAGTGGCGTGATCGGCTCGGCGGAGGGCGGAACGGTGGGAACAATCCGATGGTTGGGCGCGTCGCGCCGCGGGGTCGGAGCTGTCGTGCTCGCGCTGGCCGCGGTGCTCGGCGTGTCGGCCCTGCCCGATGCGCCGGTCGAGGCCGCCGGGCTCTCCGCAGGGTCGCCCCGGGTGTTGCCGGTGACCGCAGCCGACCGGTCGGTGTCGGTTCGGGAACTCGCCGCGGCGGGGTCCTCGCCCGCTGCCGGTGCCGCGATGCTGCGGTCGCCGCTGCGGGTGGTCGCTGACGGTGAGCGCCCCGCCGTCGAGGACGAGCCGGACGAACCGGTCTCCCCGGCCGGAGCGATCGACGCCGCGGCACCCGTCCGGTTGCCGGCCGGGCCGGTCCCGAGCACCTTCGAGGGCCTCTCCAGCGGCGACAACGAGCGGGTGGTCGGCTACCGGGTGAGTCCCGCCGACCCGGTCGGTGACGTCGGGCCGAACCACTACGTGCAGATGGTCAACCTGGTGCTCGCCGTCTACTCCAAGTCGGGCGAACGCATCCTCGGCCCGCTCGGCCTGGACCGTCTGTGGGAGGGCTTCGGCGTCGAGGAGTGCCGTGAGCCCAACGGCGATCCGGTCGTGCTCTACGACGGGCAGCACGACCGCTGGATCCTCACCCAGATGGGATTGGGTGGCTTCGGCGACAACGCGATCTGTCTGGCCGTGTCGGCAACCGGCGATCCGACCGGCGGCTACTACCGGTATGCGTTCAGCACCGGCGCGAACTTCCCCGACTACCCGAAATACGGCGTCTGGAACGACACGCTGGTGGTGACCACCCGTGAGTTCCCCCTCGACGGTGGCGAAGGGGTGGGCGTGTACGCCCTCGAGCTGGACCGGATGCTGGCCGGCCGCACCAGGGTCCGTGGCGTCGGCTGGTATCTCGACGCCACCAACCCGGCCCTGACCCCGTTGGTGGGCGACGGGCTGCTACCCGCCGACGTCGACGGGACCCGTCAGCCGGTGGCCGGTCGGGCCATCCCGCTGGTGGGCACCCAGGACGACGGCGCGGGCTTGGGTGCAACCATCGATGCCCTCAACGTGTGGGAGCTCTCGGTGTCCTGGTCGGGCTCGGTCCGGCCGTCGCTGCGGTTGGCCGCGCAGCTGCCGGTGGCGCCGTTCGACTCGATGTTCCCGTGTTCGCCGGGCCCCCGTGACTGCCTGGCGCAGCCGGGCCTCAGCCGTGACCGCTACCTCGACATCCAGTCCTACCGGCAGCGGCCGCTGTGGCGCCTGGCCTATCGGCGCTTCTCCGGCTACGACTCGATGGTGACGACGCAGTCGGTGCAGGCCAGGCCGGGCATCGCCGGCCTGCGCTGGTACGAGATCCGCCGCGGTCCCGGCGGCTATCGGGTCCATCAGCAGGGAACCTACGCCCCCTTCGACGCCACCCATCGATGGATGGGCTCCATCGCCCAGGACAGGGCAGGCAACGCGGCACTCGGGTTCAGCGTGGTGAACGGCGTCGACACCTACCCCGGTATCCGCTACGTGGCTCGTCTGGCCGGTGACCCGCCCGGCACCCTGCCGCAACGGGAGCGGACCATCGTCCACGGGACCGGGGTGCAGCGCAGCCTGAGCTCGCGGTGGGGCGACTACACGTCCATGAACGTCGACCCGGTGGACGACTGTACCTTTTGGTATGTCAACCAGTACTACACCGCAGGCGGCCAGCGGGCGTCCGCCGCCGGCTGGCAGACGCGGATCGCCTCGTTCCGGCTGCCCGGCTGCTGAGCGACGTCGTCCGGGAGTTCGACGGCGCATCCGGAGCGATCAGCGGCCGGGCAGCGCCCCGGCCACGTGCACGGCCGGCCGTCGTGCGGCCCATGGCATGGCCTGCTCGAGCTGCGCCCCGACGGCCACCAGGGCGGCTTCCTCGGCGTGACGGGCCACGAGTTGGACGCCGATGGGCAGACCATCGGCGGACTGGGCCAGGGGCAGGGTCAGCGCGGGTTGCCCGGTGAGGTTGAACAGTGGGCAGTACGGGTTGAACTCGAGCAGGGCCCGGGCGTTGCCGGCGGCATCGAGATCGGTCCGGGTCCCGTTGACCATACCGAATGGTACGGGCGGTTGGGCCAGGGTCGGGGTCAGCAGGAGGTCGTACCGGGTGAAGAAGACGCCGGCCCGGCGGGCCATGCGGTTCACCTGGTCGAGGGCATGGGGAATGTCGCCTGCGGTGAGCCGGTGGTAGTGCTCCAGCCACGCCAGGGTCACCGGCTCGAGGAACTCCTCGCTCAGCGGTCGGTGCATGCGTTCGCCGATCCCGACGATCGGACCAGCGGTACCGAGCGCCCACAGGTCCATGAACGGGTGCTCGAACTGCTCGAAGTCGAACGGGAAGTCGGCCTCCTGCACGTGATGGCCGAGTGCCTCGAGGGCCTCGCCGGTGGCCCGCACCGCAGCGGCGACCTCGGGATGGACCACACCCGGGCCCCACGGGGCGGTGGTCAGGCCGATTCGCAGCGAGCCGACGTCTCCGGCTGCGGCCGACGCAGCGATCGCTCCATAGGGCCGGTCGGGGCCGGGGATGACGAACGGGTCGCCCGGTCGCGGGCCACCGACGGCGTCGAGCACGGTCGCGGTGTCGGCCAGCGTGCGGGTCACCACGAGCTGGACCGATCCGCCGAAGTTCGGTTCGCCGGCCCCCGGTCCGGCCGACACCCGGCCCCGTGACGGCTTGAGCCCCACCAGGCCGCAGCAGCTCGCCGGGATGCGGATGGAGCCGGCACCGTCGTTGGCGTGCCCGATCGGCACCACCCCGGCGGCGACCAGCGCCGCCGAGCCGCCGGAGGACCCGCCGGAGGTGTGGCCCGGCTTCCACGGGTTGTTCGTCGTGCCGCGCAGCGCCGTCTCGACCGTGCCGTAGCAGCCGAACTCCGAGGTGGCCGACCGCCCGATGATGACGAGGCCGGCTTCCTTGAACGCCGCGGTCAGATGGCTGTCGCGATGGGTGACGAGGCCTTCGGCGAGCCGGCTGCCCAGCTCGGTGCGCTTGCCCGCCTCGGGGGCGCCGATGTCCTTCCGGACCATGGGGACGCCGGCCAACGGACCGGTGGGAGCGGTGTCCGCGGCGACGCCCCGGTCGCGGGCGTCGTCGTAGAGCTCGACGAGGGCGTTGAGCTGCGGGTCGACCGCTGCGGCGCCGGCGATCGCCAGCTCGGTCAGCTCGGCGGCGCTGACCTCGCCCGTGCGTACCAGGTGGGCCAGGCCCACGGCGTCGTAACCGGCGTATTCGTCGAGCCGCATGCGTCCTCGTTCCTCCCGTGGCGGTGGCGATCACGGTAGCCCCGCCCACGGGTCCGGTCCGGCTGTGATCGTGGCCCGGCGGAGGGAAGGCTGCCAGTAGGGTGCGGGCGGGTCGAGCGAAGGGCGTGCTGAGGATGTTCGAGGGGTTCGAGACCGCCGAGATCGCCGGGGTCCACCTGCGCCACGCGGGCAGCGGGCCGCCGGTGTTGCTGCTGCACGGCTACCCGCAGACCCACCTCATGTGGTCCGAGGTGGCCCCGGGGTTGGTCGCCGCCGGCCATGCCGTGGTGTGTCCCGACGTGCGTGGCTACGGCGCCAGCCACAAACCGCCGGCGGGCGAACGGGCGATCGGCTACAGCAAGCGGGTGGTGGCCGCCGAACTGGTCGAGGTCATGGCCGCGCTCGGCCACGAACGCTTCGCCGTGGTCGGCCACGACCGTGGCGGCCGGGTCTCCTACCGCATGGCGCTCGACCACCCCGGGGTCGTCACCCGGCTCGCCACGCTCGACATCGTGCCCACCCTCGACCAGTGGGAGTCGATGCAGGGCACGGCAACGGTGGGCGGTTTCCACTGGTCGTTCCTGGCGCAGCCCTCGCCCTTCCCCGAGCGCCTCATCGGGTCCGATCCCGGCTACTTCCTGCGCACGCTGTGCGAGAAGTGGGCGGCCCACCCCTTGCCGAACCTCGAGCACTACGTGGCGGCGTTCACCGAGGACGCCGTGCGGGCCAGCTGCGACGACTACCGGGCCGGTGCCACCATCGACGTCGAGCTCGACCGGGCCGACCGCGATGCCGGCCGGCGTATCGCCTGCCCGACCCTGGTGCTGTGGGGCGACCCGACCGGGAAGCGGCCCTCTCCGCTGCCGGTGTGGCAGCACTGGGCCGACGACCTGCGCGGCCACGCCCTGCCGTGCGGGCATTTCCTGGCCGAGGAGGCCCCGGCCGAGACCCTCGCCGCCCTGGTGGCGTTCCTCGCCGCCTGACCCGTCCCGTCCCGGTCGGCCTGCCCGGCCGGACCGGCACGTTCCGTACCTGCCAGTACGCTCGTGTCGTCCGTGCCGACCGGTCCGTACCGTTCCCACCCCTACCCACCCGGAGGATCACCCATGGATCTCGATCTCGGCCTGTCCTCGGCGACGGAGCTCGCCGCCGAGGTGGCCGCCGGCCGCCTGTCCAGCCGCGAGCTGTTGACGCACTATCTCGAACGGGTGGAGCGGCTCAACCCGGCCGTGAACGCGGTGATCACGCTCGACGTGGAGGCCGCCACCGCTGCGGCCGCAGCGGCCGATGCGGCGTTCGCCGCCGGCGGGCCGACCGGGCCGCTGCACGGCCTGCCGCTGACGGTCAAGGACGCCATCGCCACCAGGGGCATGCGCAGCACCGGCGGCGCCGTCGAGCTCGCCGACCACGTGCCGGCCGAGGACGCCCCGGTGGTCGATGCGGTCCGCCGGGCCGGGGCCGTGGTGTTCGGCAAGACCAACCTGCCGCGCTGGTCGGGCGACGCCCAGGCGTTCAACACCATGTTCGGCACCACGAACAACCCGTGGGACCTCGCCCGCGGGCCCGGCGGGTCGAGCGGAGGTGCCTCGGCGGCGGTGGCCGCCGGGCTCACCAGCTTCGAGATCGGGACCGACATCGGTGGGTCGGTGCGTCTGCCCTCGCATTTCGCCGGGGTCTGCGGCCACAAGCCCAGCTTCGGTGTGGTGCCGCAGCTCGGCTATCTCGACCACACCACCGGCGGGGTCAGCGAGGCCGATGTCAACGTCTTCGGACCGATCGCCCGGTCCGTTGCCGACCTGTCGCTGGTCTTCGACGTGCTGGCCGGACCCACCGCCGACCGGTCCGTCGGCTGGAAGCTCGACCTGCCCGCACCACGTCAGGAGCGGCTGGCCGACTTCCGGGTCGCGGCCTGGTTGGACGACGCCACCTGTCCGGTCGCCACCGACGTGCGGGTGCTGCTCGAGGCCGCGGTGGACGCACTGGTGGCGTCCGGCGCCTCGGTCGACCGGTCCGCCCGCCCGGACGTGGCCCTGCGCGAGGTGTGGGACGTCGGCGTGCCGTTGATCTCGGCCGCCACCAGCCCGGCCCGCACCGATGAGGAGTGGGACCGGCTGCAGGCGCTGGCCGCAGCGACCGACACCGACCCGACCATGGCCATGCGTGCCCGGGCCTCGGTGATCAGCCATCGTGACTGGCTGCTGCTCGACGAACGTCGTCAGCACCTGCGCCGCCGCTGGGCCGACTTCTTCACCCGTCACGACGTGCTGCTGTGCCCGGTGGCGGCGATGCCGGCGTTCCCCCACACCCAGCACGGCAGCCTCTACAGCCGCACGCTGCTCATCGACGGGGTCGAGCGGCCCTACGCCGACGTGCTGGCCTGGACGTCGTTCATCGGGTTCGTCCACCTGCCGGCCACCGTGGTTCCGGTCGGTCTGACCCCCGACGGCCTACCGGTCGGTATCCAGATCGTGGCCCCGTTCCTCGAGGACCGGACCTCGCTGCGTTTCGCCCGGTTCGTGGAGGAACTGACCGGCGGCTACCAGGTGCCGCCGATGGCCCGCCTCGCCGGCTGACCACCGACCGGATCGGGGTGGCGGCCGTATGGTCGCCACCCCGGCAGCTTCCCGGCAACACCCGGACCGGGGTCGCGGCCGGGGTCAGGCCAGGGTGCCGAGCACGTGGGGGAGGATCTCCCCCCACGAGGCCGCCAGACCGGGATGCAGGTCGAAATCGGTCACGGAGTGGACGGAGACCCAACGGATCTCCTCGCTCTCGGCGTTGGCCTCGAAGGCGTTGGCCTCGCCGTTGCAGTGGGCGATGACGGTGTCGTAACGCCAGTTGCCGTGATCGTCGGTGAAGATGCCTTTCACCTCCAACACGCTGGGGTGGACGCCGACCTCCTCCCACGCCTCACGGGCGGCGGCGGTGACGGGGTCCTCGTGGGAGTCGAGCGCCCCGCCGGGCAGGGCCCAGGTGCCACCGCCGTGGGTCCATGCGGCACGCAGCTGCAACAGCACCTCCGCCGTCTCGCCCTGCTGACGGATCAGCAACAGACCCGCCGCCCCGTACAGTCCCCAGTGCGGTCGGCCGCACATGCAGGACACCCATCCGTCTCCGTCACGAAGTGCCACGGGGCCAGTCTCGCACGCCAGGGGTCGCCGTGCCCGGGCACGAGCGACCCCGGAGGGCCGTTGCGAAGGACCTCCGGCGCGACGGCCACGCTGCGCCATGCCCGGAGGTGCCGGTCACCGGTGCCGGTCAGGCGCGTTCCTGGTTCGGTGCCGGGAGGCGGCGGGACCGCGTCAGGTCATCGACCAGCTCAGGGTGAACGGGCCGGCCGAGTACCCGCCGCAGTCCACGGCGATGTGGTAGGTGCGGCCGGCGGTGACCGTGCCGTCGGGGACGGGGGTCAGGGCGTCGACGGCGTTGCCTTCGTAGAGCACGGCCTGGCCGCCGACCAACACGCTGGTGGTGAAGGTGACAGTGCCGGTGGTGGGCGCGGTCCAGGTCAACCACACCGACTTCGCGGCGGCCCAGCCGTCGTGGGCGGGTTCACCCGGTTCGGCGGTGCCGCCGACGTTGTGGCTGTCGAGGGTGCCGGTCGCCCCGGTGATCACGCGGGCGTCGGCGAACGCGTCGTTGGTCGGCAGGGTGAAGAAGCGCCAGGCGAGGTCGAAGGCGGCCTCGCCGTGATCGGCGGCCCGGATCCGATAGGTGACGCCGGCGCGGACGGGGTGGCGTCCGCGCCAGCCGTCCCATCCGACCGGGGTCAGCGTCGACAGCATGCTGCCGGTGAAGACGTCGGGGGTCCAGCAGACCGGGCCTGTGCGGGTGACGTCGAGGGTGCCGTCTGCGGGTGCGGTCCAGCGCCACCACACGGTGCTGTCGCCGCAGGCGCTGCTGTCGGGCTCGGCAGCCTGTCGAGTGGCGCCCAGCGTCGAGGCCTGCACCGTGCCGCTCGACCCGGTGAGCAGTTGGGCGGCGCCGAAGGCGTCGTTCGGCGGGGGCACAGGGACGTAGTGCCAGCGAAGGGTGAACGGGCCGCCGCCGCTGCCCTCGCAGTACCACTGGCCGCCGCACGTCGAGGAGACCCGGATGCGCAGCCGCTGCCCGGCGGCCACCTGGGCGTGGGCGGCATAGGGCCGGCCGTCGCCGAGAGGGGTGAGCGATCGAACCCCTGAACCGTCGAACAGCTGCACACAGTCGGGGAGGTACGAGAAATCCGGACCACCGCTGTCGAGCCCGAACCAGGCGTGGCCGTCGGTCGGCGCGGTCCAGCTGAACCAGACGGAGCGGGCGTGCTCGGGCAACCACCAGGTATTGCCGGTCTCGCAGAACGAGGATCCGGCGGTCTCGCCCGGTGCGGTGCCGGCACCGCGGCTGTCGCCGTTCATGCTTCCTGCGGGACCGCTGATCGCGGTGGGGGTGGAGAAGGCGTCGTTGGGGACCGGCGGCAGGAGTTCCCAGGAGAACGAGATGAGGTTGGGGTACCAGGTGGAGTAGGTGCCGATCTGGATGCGATAGGTGCGGCCGGCGGTGACCCGCCAACCGTCGGGACCCTGCGATGCGGGGGTCAACGCGCCGACCGAGGAGCCGGTGAACACCGCCACCGGGCGGTGCGTGATGGTGAGCACGCCGGTGGACGGAGCGGTCCAGCGATACCACAGTGAGCTGTCGGCGCTCTGGGCGGGTGCGGGTTCACCGGGCTGGAGGGTGGCACCACGGTGGTTGGCGGTTCGGGTGCCGGTAGCGCCGGTGAGGGTGGGGCCGTGGGCGAAGCCGTCGTTGGGTGGGTGGCGGTCGTGGGCCCAGGCGATGGCGGCGCGCACGAGGTCTCGGCCGGTGGGGTTGAGTACTGCGCCGTAACCCACGAAGAGGCCGACGCGGTTGTCGCGAGCCTCGTCGGTGTTGGCGAACAGGGCGATCTGGCCCGGTGCGGCGGGCAGGGTGGCGCCGAGGACGTTGCTGTCGGGGGAGCGGACGACGTTGAGCGCTCCCGGCCGGGCGAGCACGCTGAGCGTCGCCGCCGTACTGCGGCCGGTGAGCGGTCCGGGTCGGACCGAGAGCCGGGTCCCGGTGGACTCGGTGCCGTCGGCAGCGGCGAGGCCGAACGCCGAGAAGAGGTGGGGTTCGGAGACGACGACGGCGCTGGTGGTGGTGGCGATGTCGCCGGGGAGGCGGTCGAGATGCACCGACGAGGAGATCACGACGACCTCGAACGCGTTGAGGCGCCAGTGGTCGGCATCGGTGTCGACGATGGTGGTGACGCAGCCGTTGCCGCCGCCTGCGTCGGTGACTGCGGCGAGCAGCGACGCGTCCGCCTGCGGTGCCGGATCGCTACCGGCGACGAAGCCGATGGAGACCGCGCACGCATCGTCGGGTTGTCCGCTGGCAGCAGATGCCGGTGCGGCGCCGCCGGTGAGCAGCAGTGCTGCGGTGGTCGTCACGACTGCGATCGCCTGTCGACTCCAGCGCCTCGTCCGCACCGTCGGCCTCCTCGGTCCGCTCTCCGGCGGTGCCCGAGGGTGAACGTACGGTGCAACCCTGCCGCCGCCCAGGGACGTCGGACCGTCATCGCAGTGTCCTTCGACCTGTCCGGTCGGGCGCGGTTCCCGGCGCGGTTCCGGTCGGGTCTGGTTTCGGTCGGGCCCGGTCGGGCCGGCCGGTTGGGCGGTGGTCGGGCTGGGTTCGTTGCGTTCCCTCCGGGGCTACTGTCCGGGCCCATGGATCGTTCGATCGTGCATGACGTGCACATGGCCATCAACCTGGCGCACCGCTTCGTCTACTTCGTGCCGGAGGCGGCGGCGGAGTACGCCGCGTTCGGGGTGACCGGGCGGGGTTCGTACTTCGCGTCCCGGGCGGCCCCCCTCGGCCCGGTGCCCGACGAGGTGGTCCTGGCCACCTTCTACAACTTCAGCCCGCGGGCGGTGGCCGCCGCCATGCCCGGCATGTGGGACGCCGCGTCCCCCGGGCAGTGGCAGGCCGCCCGGTTCCGTGCTGCCGAGGCCGCCCTGCGACGGGTCGTCGGCGTGCCCGGGGTGCTCTCCGCCGCCGAGATCGCCGAGGCGCGGTCGATCATCGACCCGGTGGTGGCGGGGCTCGACCTGGCCGGCAAGCCGCTCGCCGCCGCGAATGCGTCGCTCGTTCTGCCCGCTGACCCCCTGGCCGCCCTGTGGCAGCAGGTCACCGTGGTGCGCGAGTGGCGCGGCGATGTGCACCTCGCGCTGCTGATCGCCAACGAGGTGGGACCGTGCGCGTGCATGGTGCTGCAGGTCGGGACCGGCCGGTTCCCCCTCGGCGTCACCCAGGCCACGAGGCAGTGGTCCGAGGAGGAATGGTCCGAGGCGGTGGCGTCGTTGGCCGGCCGGGGCTGGGTCGATGCCTCCGGGGCCATGACCATCGCCGGCAACGCCGAGCGCGAACGTATCGAGGACGCCACCGATCGGCTGTGCGAGCCGATCTGGGCAGTGGTCGGCAACAGCGGCGCCGCTCGCCTGGCCGAGCTGCTCGCCCCCGTTCACGCAGCCATGGACGCTGCCGGCACCTACGCCTCACTGACCTGAGCGTCCTCGGCGCGCGCAGGAAGTCGGCCCGATCGGCGTCGGCCAGGTTGGGCCTGGTCAGGTCTGCCGGGTCGGTCGGGTCGGGTCGGGTCGGGTCGGGTCGGGTCGAGCGATGTTGGGCGCGATGGCGTCCGGCAGGCGACAATGGGGAACGGTGAGGCCACGGGCCTCGCGACGCAGGGGGATCTGAGCATGGCCAGCTACGACATCATCATCAGTGGGGGGACCGTCGTCGACGGGACCGGTGCGCCGGCCCGGCGTGCCGACGTCGGCATCGTGGGCGATCGCATCACCGAGATCGCCGAGCCCGGCGGCCTGGTCGGCGGCGCAACACGCACCATCGACGCCGAGGGCCGGCTGGTCACGCCCGGCTTCGTCGACATCCACAGCCACCTCGACGCCCAGGTGGCGTGGGACTCCAAGTGCAGCTCGTCGTGCTGGCACGGCGTCACCTCGGTGGTCGTCGGCAACTGCGGCGTCACCTTCGCCCCGGTCAAGCCCACCGATCACGAGCTGTTGGCGAAGCTGATGGAGTCGGTCGAGGACATCCCGGCGACCTCGATCATGTCCGGCCTGGACTGGAACTGGCAGAGCTACGGCGAGTACTACAGCGCGCTCGACGCCATGCCCAAGGGCATCAACGTGGGCGGCATGGTCGGTCACTGCGCCGTGCGGTTCTACGCCATGGGTGAGAAGTCGATCGATGCCAACACCCATCCCGACGCCGACGAGTTGGCGGTCATGGTCGGGACGGTGGATGAGGCCATCGCCGCCGGTGCGCTGGGGTTCTCGACGTCCCGCGTGCTCGGCCACCGCACCCCCGACGGTCGCCCGGTGCCGGGTACCTTCGCCCTGCCCGACGAGCTGCTGGCCCTGGCCGAGCCGCTGCGGCGTCGCAACCGCGGTGTGTACGAGGTCGTGCCCCGTTTCGAGACCGACGACGCCGCCAACTGGAACAAGGCCCGCTCCGAGGTGGCCTGGATGGGCGAGGTGTCCCGCACCAGCGGCCGCCCGCTGACCTTCGCCTTCTTCCAGTTCCCCCACCTGCCCGAGCAGTATCGCCGGATCATGGAGTTCACTGCCGAGCAGAACCGGGCCGGGGCGAACGTGCGGCCGCAGAGCACGGCGCGGGGGATCGGCATCCTGTTCGGGGCGCAGATCCGCAGCCCCTTCGACCGCAGCCCGGCGTGGAAGGCGATGCGCGACCTCCCGTTGGAGGCCAAGCTGGCCGCCTACCGTGACCCGGTGCGCCGGGCGGAGCTGGTGGCGCAGGCCGAGGCGAACGGGCCCTTCGCCGCCGATCTCGAGCGTCATTACCTGCTCGAGGGGCCCGATCCCGACTACCGGCCCGATCCGGCCAAGTCGCTGCCGGCGCTCGCCGGTGCCCGGGGGGTCACCCTGGCCGAGGCCTACATGGACGCCATGGTGGCCTCCAACGGTACGGCGTACATCAACCACCCGCTGCTCAACCCGGACTTCGACGCCGTCGAGGAGATGCTGACCGACCCGATGGTGGTGTTGGGTCTGGCCGATTCCGGCGCCCACGTCGGTCAGATCATGGACGCCAGCCAGCCCACCTGGTTCCTCACCCACTGGGTGCGTGATCGGGGTGTGTTCGGGATCGAGGATGCCGTGCGGCGGCTCACCTCCGACACCGCCGAGCTGTTCGGCATCACGAACCGTGGCGTGCTCGCCCCCGGGGCCTACGCCGACGTGAACGTGCTGGACCTCGACGGGATGCGCCTGCACATGCCCGACTACGTCCGTGACTTCCCCGGCGGTGCCGGCCGCCTCATCCAGAAGGCCACCGGGTACGACTACACGCTGGTCAACGGCAACGTGTTCATGGAGGCCGGCGAGCACACCGGCGCGCTGGCGGGATCGCTGTTGCGCAGCGGCCCCGACGTGCGCTGAGCCCAGCCTCGAGCGTGATGCGAGAGACGGACGGCTGCATCGGGCG
>CAIXPF010000127.1 GCA_903921205.1 uncultured Acidimicrobiia bacterium
ACGTAGGCCATGGGCATGGCCGGGCCGAGCTCGTCGGCGAGGATCTCGAGATGGGCCAGCCGGTCCTCGATGCTCGACGACGCGACCCCCGTCGCATACCAGATGGTATCGGGACGCTCGGCGAGGATCGGCCGCCACGCGGCGAGGTAGTCGTCTGCGGCCTTGCGGCCGAGCAGGTGGAAGTTGGCGTTGTGGGCGTGGATGATCGAGGCGCCGGCGTTGAGGCTGCTCAGTACGTCCGCATGGATCTCGTCGGGCTGGCGCGGCACGTTGGGGTTACGGGTCTTGCGCGTCGCGCCGTTGATGGCGCACTCGATGACAACGGGGATACCGCTCGGTGTGCTCACTGGTTGAACCGCTCCCGCAGTTGGAACTTCTGGATCTTGCCCGACGGGGTCTTCGGCATGGCATCGACGAGCTCGATCCGCTCGGGCCAGAACTGCTTGGCCATGCCTGCGGTGTCGAGCAGGGCGGTCAGCTCGGCCAGGGTCGGCGCGTCCCCCTCGGGGACCACGACCGCGCAGGCCCGCTCGCCGAGGCGGTCGTCGGCGTAGCCGATCACCGCCACCTCTCGGACCTTCGGATGGCCGAACAAGAGGGCCTCGACCTCGACCACCGGCACGTTCTCGCCGCCGCGGATCACCAGGTCCTTGGTGCGGCCGGCGATCCGGATCCCGCCGTCGGGCCGGCGTCGGGCCAGATCGCCGGTGTCGAACCACAGGCCCCGGTCGTCCTGCTCGCCGTCGGGCGCCGCGCTGAGCTGGGCCTGGTACAGGTCGGGTCGCTTGAAGTAGCCGATGGTCTGGCTCGCCCCCCGGGTCAGGAGCCTGCCGACGCCGCCGACGGGAACCATGCGCCCGTCCTCCTCGACGATGCGGACCTGCATCCACTCGACCGGCTGTCCGTCGGAATCGGCCACCAGCTCGACGGGGTCGCCCGGCCGGGTCAGCGTGACCCCACCGTTCTCGGTCATGCCCCACAGCGCCACCAGCACATCGGCGGCGTTGACGAGGGTGGCCTCGACCAGTGGCGAGGGGATCGGCGCACCGGCGCAGACGTAGGCGCGCAGGGTTCGCAGGCGCGCCCCGCGGCGCTGGCAGGCGGAGACGATGTCGCTGAGGAAGGGCGTCGCACCGGCGCTGAAGGTGATCTGTTCGTCGTCGGCGAGGCGGCAGAACGTCTCGGCATCCCACACGTCCTGGTAGACGACCTTCATGCCCGCCGCCAACGGCAGGATGATGCCCACCAGGAAGCCGGTCTGATGGGCCAGGGTCGAAGGCATCAGCACGCTGTCGCCGACACCGAGCGCCAAGGTCTCCGAGAACGCCCGGGTCCCGGCAAAGATGGTGTTCGGGGTGTGCATCACCCCCTTCGGCTCGCCCGTGGTGCCCGAGGTGAACTGCAGCTCGGCCAGGTCGTCGGGTCCGATCGGGTGGGCACGGAGCCGGTCGGCGGGTGTCTCGTCCTCCCAGCGGCGATGCAGGAACTGCGGCTCGAACGGTTGCACCCGGCCGCAGGGGGCGTCGATGCCGACGGCGAAGCCCCGCGTTCCGGCGGGCAGCTCGGCCAGCACCCGGTCGAGCATCGCCGCATGGTCGTAGCCGCGGAACGTGCCGGGCACGATGACCACCGGCGACTCGGCCCGGCCGATGATGAAGCCGAGCTCACGGTCACGGAAGATCGGGACCAACGGGTTGATGACGGCGCCGATGCGGCCGCAGGCCAGCGTGAACGCCGCGAACAGCCAGTCGTTGGGCAGCTGTACCGACACGATCTGTCCCGGGCCGACACCGAGGTCGAGCAGGGCACCGGCGAAGCGGTCGACGTAGCGGGCGAGCTGCCCGAAGCTCACGGTGCTCGGATGACCGGGGTCGTCGTGGCGGTGCGAGACGATGGCGACCTTGTCGGGATTCGCCCGGACGGCATCGTCGAAATCGTCGAGATAGGTCCGCTCCCGCCACCAGCCCTGGGCCCGGAAGTAGGCCGACTGGACCGGATCGATCAGTGTGGTTGCCGCCCCGTGGGTCTCACTCATGACGTCCATCCCCTTCCACCCGACCCTCGGGCGGTGCCAGACAGTACGCCGCGACGGTGCCCACCCGCCGCGACGGCAGCGGGCATCGGGATCTCTACTGCGGTTCGACCCAGAAGAACACGAAGTCGTCGCGCTTGGTCTCGCCGACCACCTTGACCTTCATGCCGAGTTCGAGTTGCTCGACGCTCAGGTTGCGCATGGCGCCGAGCAGCCGGGGTCCTTCCTCGAGTTCGACCACGATGGTGGTGTAGGGCAGGTCGTCGACCCAGCCCCGGTCGATGGTGAAGTGCGTGGTCACCCACGACGCCACCCTGCCCAGCCCGGCCGACGGTTCCCAGTGCCAGGCTCCGGAGAAGCAGTGCTGGCAGTAGTACCGCGGTGGGTGACGGTAGGTGCCGCACTCGTCGCAGCGCTGCAGGTGTAGGGTGCCGCCGGCGGCTCTCAGGAAGAACTCCTGGTTCAGTCCCTCGGTCTCGGGGACGTACTTCCTCGGTGATCCGGCCATCTCAGCGGTCCCTTCCCAGCACGGCGATGCTTCCGTCGCCGAGGTCGCCGTACCCGGTGACCACACCCAGCTCACAGCCCTCGACCTGTGCCGCGCCGGCTTCGTGGCGGAGCTGGCGGGTGGCCTCCACGACATGGTTGAACCCCCAGCAGTGCCCTTGGGAGAGCAGGCCGCCGTGGGTGTTGAGCGGATAGCGGCCGCCGAGGCGGATGTTGCCGTCCTTCACGAAGTCCTTGGCGCCGCCGCGCTCGCAGATGCCGAGGGCCTCGAGCTCCATCATCACCACGTAGGTGAAGCAGTCGTAGATCTGCAGGAAGTCCATGTCGGTCGGCTTCACCCCGGCCATGGCGAAGGCCCGCGGAGCGGCGAAGTCCAGACCGAGCCGCAGCAGCTCCGGCCGGTTGGTGATCTCGTCGGCCGGGTAGGGATGGCCCTCCGCCCCGCCGAGGTACAGCACCGGCGTGTGCGGCATGTCGCGGGCCCGCTCGGCGGAGGTCAGCACCACCGCAGCGGCGCAGTCGGTCTCCAGGCAGCAGTCGAGCTTGCGCAGCGGGCCGGCGATCGGGGCCGACTCGAGGTAGTCGTCGAGGGTCATCGGCCGGCCGCGCATCAGCGCCTTGTCGTTGAGCTGGGCGTGGGCCCGGCAGGCGAGGGCGATCTCCGCGGCGTCGGTGGGTTGCACGTCGTAGAGGTCGACGTAGCGCTGCAGGTACAGCGAATACCACTCGGCGGCCGAGCGCAGGCCGTAGGGGATGTAGAAGTTCCGCGCGGTCTCGAGCACCGGGCCGAGATCGAGCTTGCGCCGGGTCGCCTTGGCATCGGGCCGGGGCCGGATCGCCGAGTAGCCGTTCCAGCCGAAGGTCACCAGCACACAGTCGGCGATGCCCGCCGCGATCGACATCGCCGCGCTCTGCAACGCCGCAGTGGGGCTCGCGCCACCCATGTGCACGGTGACGGAGTAGGTGACCTCGGGCATGCCGAGGTTCGCCGCGATCTCCTCGGTCGAGACGAACCCGGGCGGGGGGATCACCCCGTTGATGTCGGAGGGCTTGAGCCCGGCGTCGGCGATGGCCCGCATCGAGACGTCGAAGACCAGCTCCGGCACGGTGCGGTCCGCCCCACGGACGTAGTCGCTCTCGGCGATGCCGACGATGGCGGTCTTGCCGCTCAGTTCCGTGGTCATGGCCGGACGTTACCGCGACCACCCGGCCGAGGTGCTAGAGAGGGGCCGGTCGCAGCCGGTCCGCACGACAGTCCCGGCAGCGCCGGGCCCGCCCGGACCGCGGCGAACGAGACCGGGAATCGGAGGAGCCAATGCGGGGAGCCGCAGTCGTCGTCGGGGTGGGGGAGTCCACCTACTACAAGCGGGGAGGGTCGCCCGACACCGAGTTCCAGCTGGCCTGCACCGCGATCCGCCGGGCCGTCGAGGACGCCGGGCTGACCATGGCCGACGTCGACGGCTTCACCAGCTACATGGACCGAAACGAACCGGTACGGCTGAGCGCGGCGCTCGGCGTCGGTCCGCTGAACTTCACCGCGCAGACCTTCGGCGGCGGTGGCAACGGCGCAGCTGCGGCGGTGACCCTGGCCGATGCTGCGATCAGCGCCGGGTATGCCGAGACCATCGTGGTCTTCCGAGCCCTCGCCCAGGGGCAGTTCCACCGCTACGGCCAGGCCGGCCGGGTACGGCGGGCACGGGGCGCCGGAGCCTTCACCGCCCCATACGGGATGTTGTCGGCGGCGCAGATCTGCGCCATGCAGACCATGCGGTACATGCACGAGCACGGCATCACCCAGGACAGCCTCGCCGAGATCGTGCTCGCCGGCTTCGAGCACGCCCAGCGCAACCCCCGGGCCATCCGGTACGGAACGCCGCTGACCCGTGAGCAGTACCACGCCTCCCGGTGGATCGCCGAGCCGTTCCATCTCTACGACTGCTGCCCGGAGAACGACGGCGCCGCCGCGATCGTGGTCACCACCAGGGAGCGGGCCCGGGACCTGCGCAAGCCGCCGGTGGCGATCGTGGCCGGCGCCCACGGCCTCGAGCACCGGGGCGGCGTGCCTGCATTCGCCGACCCGACCTTTCCGACCGCCTACCACCGCCATGTCGGTACCAAGCTGTGGGAACGGGCGGGGTGCGGCCCGAAGGACATCCAGGTCGCCCAGTTCTACGAGAACTTCACCGGCCCGGTGCTCATCGCCATCGCCGAGATGGGGTTCTGCGAGCCGGGTGAAGTCAACGACTTCGTCGCTGACGGCAACATCCGTTGGCCGGACGGTGGCCTGCCCATCAACACCGCCGGGGGCAACCTCGGCGAGGCCTACATCCATGGCTTCGGCAACGTCGTCGAGGCGGTGCGGCAGGTGCGTGGTGAGTCGACCTGCCAGGTGCCCGACGTCGAGCTGAGCCTGTCGGTGTCCGGACCCGGATATGCCCCGGGCAGCGCGATCCTCTTCGGGAAGGCGTGACCGTGCCCGTCCCGTGTCCCTGCCGCCGTTCCTGCCCCTGCCCGCCCGCCCTCCCAGGAGTTCAGCCGTGAGCGTCCTTCCCGATGACTGGGCCCTACCGGCCCTCGACGCCCGCAACGAGCGGTGGTTCACCTCGCAGTCCATCGCCGTGCAGCGCTGCAGCGGCTGCGCCACCCGGCAGCACCCGCCCGAGGAGATCTGCCATCGCTGTGGGGCAAGCTCGTTCGACCATGACGTGCTCGCCCCGACCGGCACCGTGTTCAGCTTCACGGTGGCCCACTACGCGGTGAACCGTGCCCTGGCAGACTCGGTGCCCTATGCCGTGGTGCTGGTCAGCCTCGACGAGGACCCTGCGGTGCGCGTGGTCGGCAACCTCCCCGGTGTTCCCTGCGAGGACATCCGGATCGGTATGGCGGTCGAGGCGTACTGGGAGGAACGTACCGCCGAGGACGGCACGGTGATCCACCTGCCCCAATGGCGGCTCCGGTGAGCGGCGCAGAGCAGGGAGGCGGCGCAGAGCAGGGAGGCGGCGCAGAGCAGGGAGGCGGCGCAGAGCAGGGAGGCGGCGCAGAGCAGGGAGGCGGCGCAGAGCAGGGAGGCGGCGCAGAGCAGGGAGGCGGCGCAGACTCGGCGGATGCCGTGC
>CAIXPF010000128.1 GCA_903921205.1 uncultured Acidimicrobiia bacterium
GAACTTTCTTTGTCACGATCAGCCTGTAAATCAACCTCAATCACGCCTTTCGTATCGACCTAGAGACCCCTAAGTGCCTACAACCGCTTGGAGTATGGCGCAAAGCGGCAGGCAATCTACGGTCTCTGCGGCAACTGTCGTACTACCCGTACCACCCACACGACACGTGTCCCGCTAGCCCTTCCGCAACTCGAGCCACGATCAGGTCCGCACGACGCGCACGATCGCCTTGACCGTTTTACCGTTGACCTTGCGGGTGATCGTCACTTTCCACTTGCCGGTCGGCGCCATCATGCTGCAACTGACGGTCGCGCCGACCCGTCTGCACGCGCCCTTGCGGGTCGTCGAGCCCTTGACCGCCTTGATCGTGTAGGTGGTGCCGCGTTTGTAGACGAAGTGAACGCGCACCATGTCGGACCCCTTGTTCGTCGACCACCGTCCATTCGCGGGTAGCGTCTTGGTCTTGGTCTTCGTCGTCGTCGCCGCCGCCGCTGCGACGACGGGAGTCGCATACGTGAACGCTCCTGCGGCTGCCACGGCACCACCGGGCGTGGCGAGAGCAACGGCTACCACCCCAGCAGCATGCGCCGGCGTCACCGCCGTCACCGTGGTCGCATTGACGACTGTGACGCCCGTCGCCGGAACGCCACCGACCGTCACGTTCGTCGTGCCGGTGAGTTCCGTTCCGGTGATCGTGATCGTCGTGCCGCCCGCTAACGGACCGCTCGACGGGCTCACGCCGACGATCGTCGGCTCGGCAAGGCCATATCTAAATGCCGCACTCGAGGTCACTGTCCCCGCCGTTGATGTCGTCACCGCGACGTCCACGAGACTGCTCACGCGCGCGGGCGTCACCGCGGTCACCGTCCTCGCGTTCACGACCGTGACACCAGTCGCCGCAACGCCGCCGACCACGACACCGGTGATGCCAGTGAGACTTGCGACGTTCAGCGTGATCGTCGTGCCGCCGCTCACGGCGCCCATCGCGGGCGTGATGGCGGTGATCGCAGGAGCACCGGCGCTGCAATTGTAGATCCGCGCGCTGTCGATGTACCACCCATACCCTCCACCTGAGGAATCGGTGCCGATGCGGAAGCGGAACTTGACCGTCTGCCCGGCCAACGTCGTGAGGTCTACGCGCGTGACGACCAGACCGTTGCTGGCGTTGACGTACCCGGGTCGGCTCGCGAGCGGATTGCCTAAGACGGAGGCACTCGCGGAGATGGAGCCCGTGTAGCCGTTGATGGCGGTCAGGGACCCGATGTCGGTCCAGGATCCGCCGCCGGCCGAATACTCGACCACACCGCCGTCGACGTTCTGCCCCGCATCATCGGCCTGGAACTCATACCAGTGGCTGAAGGAAAGGAACGCGCCGGTGGGCACCACGACGCCCGTGGTCATCGCCATCGTCGAATCGCTGCGGTCCTCACTATCCACGCCACGGACATTGGTCGAGAGTGCGGACGACCAGTGCATGCCGGCACCGTCGGGCGAGGTCTCGCTGCTGCCGTACCAGAGGTTGGCGGTACCGACTGTGCGGCCGATGGTCCAGTTCGTGGCCGGGCCGGTGTCGAAGCCGTCGTTGAAGACGTCAGCGGGTCTGCCGCTAGCGCAGAACGCTGGAACCGACGCGTTCGGAGGCTCGGTGCGGAGCTCGGTGGCCAGCGCCGCCCGCGTGACTTGGAGGCAATCCGCGTTGGTGATGCCGGCCATGTCGAGCGTGACGAGGGCCGAGCAGGAGGAGTCGAGCGCATCCGCCAAATCATCGAAACCGGAGGAGAATCGCAGCGTCAGCAGGGTCTGGTACCACAGCCATGCGGATTTCGTTAGACCGATGCCTGTGACCGTCTGACCATTGAACGTGCCGCCGTCGGCGATCAGAAATGCGGCCTTATTGACGACGCCACTGTTGATGTGCACGCCGCCGTTGTCCGCGATATCGGTCCAGTACAGCACGCTCCCGATCCGGTCCGGATCGCCAAAAACCGGCGGATTCTCCATGTCGCGTAGCGCGCCGATCGACAGGTCCTCGCCCATCAGCCAGCGGTTCGCCGCCGTATCCGCCCTGACTCCGACGCCGGGATTGGCGAGGTCGACGAACTCGCCCATGATGTCGGAGATCGCCTCGTTGATCGCACCCGACTGGTACCAGTAGAGGAGATTCGCGGTGTACTGCGTGACCCCGTGCGTCAGTTCGTGCGCCACGACGTCATCCGCGGCCGCGAAGCCCGGTCCGTACGTCATCTGATACCCGTCCCAAAACGCGTTCTTGAACACCGGGCACTGGTTCACTCCCGGGCCCTCGCAGTAGCGGACCGTCGAGATCAGTGGCATGCCCGCGCCGTTGATCGAATCCCGACCCAGCGCCGCGTAAAAGTCGTAGGTGATGCCGGCGTAGTCGTACGCGTCATTGACATCGGCGAGGCTGCTGGCCGGGTCGCCCTCGCTGCGGACGAGGAACTGATCGACGCACGGCAGCGCGCTATTGGAAATGGCTGCGTCGCAGACGTACCTCTCCTTCGCCGCGCGAATCAGATCCATCGACTGCACGATGTAGCCCGTCGTCGCATCGACGAACACGCGGCGGCGCAGATCGGCGCCGTTCGTCACCTCTAAGTCCCAAGTGAGCACCGGCTCGAGCGGCCCGGGGCCGCCGACGATCCGCGCGTCGTAGATGATCAGCGCCGGCTCGGTGACATCGAGGCTCTCGCTCGTGCTCTTGCCGAGCGCGGCGCGAGCCAGCTGCTGGGCCTTGGCGGCACTGATCGTCGGGCCGAACGGAATCGAGGCGCCGTCGAGCACCTCGCCATCGGCGGCCAACACGCGACGGCGCGCATCGACGGTGACGACGACCTCGCCGCCGAGCACCGGAACCCCGTGCAGCTCCTGATCGAAGCGCACGATCGTCGTGCCGCCGACGCCACGGGCCTTTCCAGCAACAACGAGCTCGTCGACGTCCGCACCGTCCACGCGCATCGGGCGCTGCTCCACGAGCGCCGTCGCAGCGTCA
Source organism: uncultured Acidimicrobiia bacterium (assembly GCA_903921205.1). Taxonomy (GTDB): domain Bacteria; phylum Actinomycetota; class Acidimicrobiia; order Acidimicrobiales; family CAIXPF01; genus CAIXPF01. The sequence goes on from CAIXPF010000128.1 coordinate 3,011, forward strand.
ACCGCCGTGTCGGCTGCGGTGATGCCGGCGGGCCGGAATGCATCGCTCGACGCGGCAGAGGCCGTACCGACGCAGACGAGCACGCCGA
>CAIXPF010000129.1 GCA_903921205.1 uncultured Acidimicrobiia bacterium
CACCAGCTTCTCGTCGAGCAGCCTCTCCACGAACGCCGCGATGTCCTCGCGACACGTGGCCTCGTCGATCTCGTACTCGGCGACGATCACCGCGACCGGCGGTACCGCCCCCTACCGGTTCACCTCCGTCGGCCTGCCGCCGGGTCTCGTCCTCGACCCCGCCACCGGGGTGCTGTCGGGCATGCCGACGACGGTGGCCACCTACGGCTTCTCCGTCACCGCCACCGACTCCTCGCCCATGGGCCTGATCGGCAAGCAGTCCTTCCAGCTCGAGATCACCGCAGCGCCCGACGTGGCCACCACCACCTTGGTGCCCGGCATGGTCACCGCGTCCCTGCAGCGGACCTTGTCCGTGACCGGCGGCAAGGGACCGTTCGTGTGGTCGGTGGCGGGTGCAGGCCTGCCGCCGGGGGTGGTGATGTACCCCAACGGCCAGCTCTCGGGCACGCCGACCCAAGCCGGTACCTGGCCGTTCACCGTACGGGTCACCGATGCCATCGGCCGGGTCGACGACCAGGCCCTGAGCCTGACCGTCGACCCGTTGTTGCTGGTCGCCACCAGCAGACTGCCCGGGGCGAGCCTCGGCCAGGCCTATGCGAGCAGCCTCGCCGCCACCGGTGGGTCGGGAACGTACAGCTGGTCGTTGTCGGGCCAGCTGCCCCCGGGCTTGGCGCTGTCCGCCGAGGGGATCGTGTCGGGCACACCGACGGCGAGCGGTTCCTACGGGTTCAACATCGGGGTGCGTGACACGCTCAACCGCTGGTCGTGGAGCTGGATGACGCTGTCGGTCACCGCGCCGCTGGCGGTGAGCACCGCTGCGGTGCCGGGTGCGACGGTCGGGGTGGCCTACTCGGCTGCGCTGGCTGCGTCGGGTGGGTCGGGATCGAACACCTGGGCGCTGGCCGGTGGCAGCCTCCCGGCGGGTCTGACCCTGTCCGGCGGTGGCGTGCTCGCCGGTGTCCCGACGACGGCGGGGACGTCCAGCTTCACCGTGCGGGTGACCGACAGCGAGGCCCGCACGGCGCTGCGGGCCTACAGCGTCAACGTGGTGCAGGGCCCGACGATGCGGGTGTCGGCGATCACCCTCACCAAGGTGGTGTCCAAGTCGCTGCTGTCGGGCACCGCGGTGGTGACGGTGGTCAACGGTTCCGGCCAGGTGCTCGGCTCGGTGAGCGTGACCGGGGTGTTCACCCTCAACGGGGCGAGCCCCACCACCCGGACGGCGACCACCGGCACCAAGGGCACGGCGACGTTCGGCTCACCGACCTCGGCGTTCGCCACCGGCAAGACGATCAGGTTCTGCGTGACCTCGCTGGCCCGCAGCGGCTACGCGTTCGACCCGAGCGGCCCGTCCTGCGCCGGCTTCGTCAGCTGAGGCGGCCCGACGTCGGTCATCTGATCGACCAGGCCGAGCAGTTCGGCGCGTAGCCGCAGGACGTCGTCCATCTCCAGGCCTGACTGGCAGCGGATCTCCTCCTGGACGGCGGCTGCGTCCGGTTCGAGGCCAGCGCCCGTGGGGGTGAGCTCGACGTGTACCACCCGCCCGTCACGCTCGTCGCCGACACGGCGCACCAGGCCGGCGTCCTCGAGGCGATCGACGATGGGGGAGATGGCGTGGGTGGCGAGGCGCAGCGTGGCGGCGATCTCGCCGAGGCGTCGTGTCCGGTGCTCCCACAACACCAGCATCACCAGGTACTGGGGGTAGGTGAGGCCCAGGTCCTTGAGCAGCGGGCGGTAGGCACGGATCACGGCGTTGGTGGCGGCGTAGAGCGCGAAGCAGAGCTGCTCGTCGAGCCGGCCGGCGAGACCGGACCGTCCGCCGGGATCGCCGGTCTCGTCGTCGATCTTCCCGGCGGGTGGGCTGTGCGGCGTCACGCACCAAATCCTATCACGCGTGATTGATCGGTTCTATCACGCGTGATAGAACTGCAGGGTCGATCGGCGCAGCAGGTCGCCGGGCCCACCACCATCGGGGTGTCGGAGCCGGCGGACTCGGGGCGCCGCCATCCCGTAGGAGGTCCCACCCGTGAAGCTCGCCCTGTATCTGCCCAACTTCCGTGACCAGGTCACCGTCAAGGAACTCGAGGATCTCACCGCCCTCGCCGAGGACCTCGACTTCGACTCGGTGTGGACGCTCGATCGCATCGTCGTGCCCGAGGCGTCGGATCGTCAGGAGCTGCAGTACCCCTTCGGCATGATGACCGAGTTCCCCAAGGCGCTCCCCGTGTCGGCCCGTGGCCAGTGGCTGCACGGCATGCCGCTCATCCCGTGGCTGGCGGCGAAGACGACGAAGGTGCGCATCGGCATGAGCATCATCGACACCCCGTACCGCTCGCCCGGTGTGCTCGCCGGCGAGATCGCCACCGTCGATCATCTCTCCAACGGCCGGGTGAACGTGGGCATCGGGTCGGGCTGGATGCCCGAGGAGTTCGCCGCTGCGAGCGCCGCCCACATCTTCCCCAAGCGCCACAAGCACGTGCGCGAGACCATCGAGATCATGCAGGGCATCTGGACCAACGACCTGTTCGAGTACCACGGTGAGTTCGCCGACTTCGAGCGCTGCGGGTTCGGTGCCAAGCCGGTGCAGGCGCCGCACCCGCCCATCTACTTCAGCGGCCTGAAGGACCCGAAGCGCTCGGCCGCCCGCATCGCCAAGTACAACCTCTCGGGCTGGATCGGCATCCAGGACACCCCCGAGGAGCTGACCAAGTGGCGCGGGGCCATCGGCGAGGAGCTCGAGGCGCTCGGCAGCGCCCGCACGATCGACCAGCTCGACATCTGCAGCATGATCTGGTTCGTCATCACCGACGAGCCGACCGACCAGACTCCCCAGGGCAAGGGCAGCAACCTGCTGATCGGTACGGCCGGCCAGATCACCGACAACCTCAAGCGCTACAAGGAAGCGGGGCTGTCGATGCCGTTGCTGTGGCCGCCGTTCGCCGACGTTCCGGTGTCCAAGACCCTCGACGACCTCAAGGTGCTCCGCAACGAGATCATGCCCGAGGTCGAGGCTGCCTGATCGACCGGCGTCCGCCGATCGCGGCGCGCGCCACGTCCGGTCTGCGACACTGCAACACCGTGCGCCGGGCGTCGGCGCCGATGTCGGAAAGGACATGACCATGAGCGATGCCGCCGCGGTGCTGGCACTGGACGAGGCGCGGTTCGACGCGCAGGTCGCCGGCGACAAGGCCCGTCTCGAGGAGCTGTTGGCCGATGAGCTGCACTACACGCACTCGAACGCGTCGGTGGACACCAAGGCGAGCTACATCGACTCGATCCTCTCGGGCCGGGTGCGCTATCGCCAGATCGACCGGTCCGGCCAGCAGGCCACGATCTTCGGCGATGCGGCGGTGTGCACCGGCTCCGCCACGCTGCACGTGACCGCCGGCGGTCACGACCGCAGCCTGAACCTGCGCTACACCGATGTGTGGGTGCGTCGCAACGGTGCCTGGCAGATGGTCGCCTGGCAGTCGACCCTGCTGCCCTGAGCCGCCGGCATACCGTACGGTTCCCGACCGTACGGTATGCCGCGTGGGTGGGTCAGAACATGGCGATCGGGCGCACCGGGCAGCCGGTTGCACCCTTGAACTTGGTGGCGAGCAACAGGAAGCAGAACTCGTTGCGGCCCATCGTGGTCAGCTCGTCGAGCTTGAGGTTCTCGATCAGGTAGACGCCGCTGTCGACGAGGGTGTGCTGGTGCACCGGCATGATGATCTTGGGGTGGCGGGGGTTGGGCATGACCTCGACCGCCATGTTGTCCGCGGCGATGGCCACCACCCCCCGAGCGGTCAGCCACTCGGCGGCGTCGAGGTCGATGCCCGGCTCGCCCTTCACGTAGCGGCCGTTGTCGCCCATGAACAGGCTGCCCCAGCCGGTGTGGATGCACACCACGTCGCCTTCCTGGACGTCGACCCCGGCTGCGTCGCGGGCGCGCTGCAGATCCTCCGCGGTGACCGCCCGGCCGGCCTCGAGCATCGGCCCGCCGTCGAGGCCTGACACGTCGAGCAGGACGCCGCGGGTGATGATGGGCGGCACGTTCTCGATGCCGAGCTGCTTGAGGCCGTAGTCGCCGACCACCGCGTCGGCCGACAGGCCGTTGTACATGCGATCGCCGACGCTGACGTGGCCCAGGGCGTCGATATGGGTACCGACGTGGGTGGTCATCTCGATGCGCTCGAGGTTGGCACCGAAACGGTTCTCGACCTTGTGGGCGTCGAGGTGTTTGACCACGTTCGGGGCCCGGGTGGTCAGTGCCATCACGTAGGGGGTCTGGTCGGGCGGGATGCGGGGGGCACCGTCGGCGATGACATGGCCGAGGTCCACGATCTCGCCGCTGTGCACCAGTGACATCGCCGCCACCCGGGAGGCCGGGGTCAGCAGGTTGCCCGCACCGATGCGGTCGTCGGGGCCCCAACGGCCCGGCAGCGAGGCATGGTCGTGGATCAGGTCGCTCATGATGTCCTTCCGCGTGACGCCCCGCACGACGCGGTGGCGCAACCCCGAGTATCGCGCCACCGACTGACGCCCCGTCAGGCCTGGCGGATCGGCCGGCGGACGGCCGACAGCCGGGTCCGTCTACGCTCGGCGCCGGGACCCGCCGCAGCTCACCGTTGTTGCGGTCGGGCATGCGCGCCCGTCCCCGACCGATCGGTGCACCGTGCAGAACGACATGCAGCCCAACCGCCCGCTCCACGAACCGACCGCTCCGCTGGCGATCGTGGTGAACGGGCCGAGCTCATCGGGCAAGTCGACGCTGTGCAGGGCACTTCAGGAGCGGCTGAGCCTGCTGGCCGGTGCCGACCCGGGAACGGCGTTCGCCCGGGTGGCCTTCGACGACACCGTCCTCCTGCTGCCCGAGAACCGCTACCCACGCAGCTTCGTGCAGTTGCAGGGACGCGACCCCGACCTGGTGGTGTCCCGCGAGCCGCACGACGGCCTCGCCGCGTTCGAGTACTCCGACGAGCGTGGGGCCGACGGCACCCCGCCGGACGAGGACCGGGTGCGCCTGGTTCTGAGCCCACACACCCGGCGTCTGCTGACCGGCGTGCACCGCGGCTGGGGCGAGCACCTGCGGCTCGGGACGAACCTGATCATCGACCACTACCTGCAGGAGCGGGACTGGTGCGACGAGATGCTCGCCCTGCTGCACGACGCCGGGGCCTCGGTGCTGCTGGTCGGGGTGCACTGCTCGATCGAGGAGCTCGAACGGCGTGAGGCC
>CAIXPF010000130.1 GCA_903921205.1 uncultured Acidimicrobiia bacterium
GGCCATGGCCATCTTGTTGCGACGGAACCGCCGCCAGGCGTCGAGCCACAACGGTCGCGGAGCGGCCTCCGACAAGGGCGGTCGCGGAGCGGCCTCCGACAAGGGCGGTCGCGGAGCGGCCTCCGACAAGGGCGGTCGCGGAGCGGCCTCCGGGACGGAGCCGTCGGGGGCGCTCATGCCGTGCCCTTGTCGCCGAGACGGATCCGCGGGTCGAACCAGGCGTAGGACACGTCCACGATGAGGTTGACCACGGTGAAGGCCAGCACCACCACCAGGGTCAGCCCCATGGTGACCGGCAGGTCCCGGCTGATGACGGAGTCGGCGATCTCCGAGCCGAGGCCCGGCCAGGAGAAGGTCTTCTCGGTCAGCACCGCGGCACCGATGACGGTCCCGAAGTCGAGGCCGATCAGGGTCACCACCGGCAGCATGGCATTGCGCAGACCGTGCCGCCACACCACCCGCCGTTCGTCGAGCCCCTTGGCCCGGGCGGTGCGCATGTAGTCCGCCCGCAGCACCTCGAGCATCGAGCCCCGGGTCATGCGGGCCGCGAGCGCAGTGGAGGTTGCGGCCAGTACCACCGCCGGCAGCGCGAGATACCGCCAGGTCTGGCCGGTGGGGATGAAGAACAGCGTCCACGTGTTCGGGCCGATGCCCTGGGTCCGCAGGCGCATCCACTCCGGCCAGCCGTGCTTGTTGGGCTGCACCGCGAAGGCGTACTGCAACAGGAAACCGAGCACGAACACCGGCACCGCGGAGGCCAGGGCAGTCACCGCAGTGGTCAACTTGTCGGCCAGCGAGTACCGGCGGATCGCCGAGAGCACCCCGATCGAGATACCGAACACGATCTCGATGAGCGTCGCCCAGATGGCCAGGCGCACGCTGTTGACGGCCTTGTCGCCGAGGATCTCGTTGACGCTGCGGCGATTCTGGAACGATTCGCCGAGGTCCCATTGCAGGGTGCGTTTCCAGTAGTCGCCGAACTGCACCACGAGCGGGTCGTCGAAGCCGTACCGCTCATTGATCCGTTCGATCACCCCGGGATCGGGCGTGCGGTTGGCCCCACCGGCGATGAGGGTCGCCGGGTCACCGGGCAACACGAAGAACAGTGCGAACAGGAACGACAGCGCGAAGAAGATCGTCGGGATGATGAGCAGGAGCCGGCGGACGATGTAGCTGATCATGTGTGTGCACCCCGACAGGGACGCCGCAACGCCGGGCCGCCGAGCCGAGGCGGCTGCGGCGGCACGGCGTACCGGGCGGTCAGCCCTTGAGCTTCACCTGTTCCCAGGCGATGAGCCCGAGGCTGTTCTGCGGGAACGACGCGATCTTCTCCGGGTTGTAGACGTAGTCGCCCTTGTAGAAGTTGATCGGGATCACCGCCATGTCGGTGTTGAGCAGCAGCTCCTCGGCCTTCTGGAACAACGCCGCCTGCTTGGCCGGGTCGACGGTCTGCTTGGCCTCGTCGACCAGCTTGTCGAACTCGGGGTTGTCGTACTGACCGTGGTTGTTGCCCCCGATGGAATCGGAGTGGAACAGGTCGTACATGAAGTTGTCGTAGGTCGGGTAGTCGGCATACCAGCCGGCACGGCACACCTGGCACTTGCCCTCGGACAGCTCGGTGAAATAGGTCTCCGTCGGCCGGGGATCGCCCTCCGCCTGGATACCGATGGCCTTGAGGTTGTCGATGATGATCTGCACGACCTCCTCGTGTCCGGCGCCGGCGTTGAACTGGATCTTGATCGGCGCCTTCAGCGAGTTCCCGGCGGCTTTCCACTGGTCGAAGGCCTTCTGGGCGGCCGCCTTGTCGAAGCTGCACGCGGTGCAGATGTTCGGCTTGTGGCCGGGGATGCCGGCGGGGGTGACCCCGGTGGCGGCGGTGCGGGTCCCGTCGTAGACGGCGTCGTTGATGGCCCCGCGGTCGATCGCCTGGGAAATCGCCCGGCGCAGCAGCACGTTCTTGGCGCCACCCACCACCGGGTCCTGCTCGTTGATCTCGAAGTAGTAGACGCCGGCGATGTCCACGTCGAGGGTGGTGGCGTAGGTCTCGTCGGCTTCCTTGGCCCGACCGGGCGGGATGTTGGCGGTGTCGCCCTCACCGGCCTCGAAGGCGTTGTACGCAGTGTCGGGATCGGCGCTCACCTTGAAGGTGATCTTCTTGATGCGGTCGGGCCACTTGTTGCCGTTGACGTCACCGGCCCACTTGTCGTTGCGGACCAGCACGATCTCCTCGTCGTTGCGGGCAACGGCGAGCTTGTAGGGGCCGTTGCCGATCATCAGGCCGTTCTCCCACTCGCCCTGGTCCTTCAGCTTGTCCACCGACGAGGGCATCGGGGCGAAGATCTGGAACCCGGCCACGGTGGCGAAGTTGGAGTACGGGGCGGACAGCTTGACGGTGAGGGTCATCGAGGCGTCGTCGGCCTTGACCCCGGCGAGCGTGTCGGCGGTGCCGTCGAGCTTCTCGGCGCCACCCTCGATGAAGTTGAACAGGTAGCTGTAGTCACCGGCGAAGTCGGGGTCGGAGGCCCGCTCCCACGCCCGCACGAACGACGACGGCTTGATCTCCTCGCCGTTGGAGAAGGTCTGGCCCTTGCGGATCTTGAAGGTCCACTCGGTGGCATCGGCGTTGGCCTGGTAGCTCTCGGCCACCAGCGGCTTCACCTGGGGCTTGGCCGGGTCGGTGTAGTCGAGCTCGGTGAGGCCGTCGTAGAGGGCGTTGACGACCTGGTAGGCGTCGAGCGTGACGTTGAGCGCCGGGTCGATGTGCTCCGCGGGGTCACCGACGAAGGTGCCGAGATCGACCAGTTCGTCGCCGCCGGCCTCGGAGCCGCCGTCGCTGCCACCGCACGCCGCTGCGAGCAGCGACAGGCCGACCATCCCGGCGGCGAGGCCGCCGCGGAACCCACTTCGATGCATGAGGTGTCCCCTCTGTGACGCGCCAGGAGCGCTCTACTCGACGTGGTCAGGGTAACGCCACGCGTGAGAAAGCGGGCGTACCCCCGACGGGCCGGAGCTGGTGGCCCGAGCAGGCCGCTACCCTGCGGCCATGACCGCCACCCTGCTCGACATCTCCCACGGCGTCGCCACCATCACGCTCAACCGCCCCGAGGCCCGCAACGCCCTGTCCGTCGAGTTGGTCGACGCGCTCGCCGGCACCCTCGAGACCGCCCTCGACGACCCGGCCGTGCGGGTGGTGGTCCTCACCAACACCGGCAACACCTTCTGCGCCGGCGCCGACCTCAAGGCCGCGGCGCCCGGCCAGGCCCAGACCCAGGCCCGCTCCTTCCTCGACGTGTTCGACCTGATCCTCGACAGCCCCAAGCCGGTGATCGGGCGAATCGCCGGCCATGCGGTGGCCGGCGGCGTGGGCCTCGCCGCAGCCTGCGACATCTCGGTCATGGTCGACTCCGCCCAGCTCGGCTTCTCGGAGGTCCGCATCGGGGTGTCCCCCGCGGTCATCTCGGTGGTCTGCCTGCCCAAGATGCGCCGGTCCGACGCCATGGAGCTGTTCCTCACCGGCGAACGCATCCCTGCGGCCCGGGCGGCCGAGGTCGGCCTGGTGAACCACGCGGTGCCGGCCGACCAGCTCGACGCCAAGGTCGACGAGATCGTCGGCATGGTGCTGCGCGGCGGGCCGAACGCCCTCGCCGCCTCCAAGTCGCTGCTGCGCCGGGTGCCCGAGTTCACCGATCGGCGGGCCGCGTTCGAGTGGGCCCAACCGTTCTCCGCCGCGCTGTTCGCCTCCGAGGAGGGCACCGAGGGCATCGCCGCGTTCCGGGAGCGTCGCGACCCGAACTGGATCCCGCGCTGAGCGACCCGGTCGACGCCGGTCCCGTTGCGGTCGGCCGGGTGGCGGGCCGGTAGCATCGGACGCTCGTGATCACCGTCTCGGGGCTGTCCAAAGCGCACGGCAGCAAGCAGCTCTTCCGGGACGTCACGTTCCGGCTCCTGCCCGGCCGGCGCATCGCGCTGGTCGGCGGCAACGGCAAGGGCAAGACCACCCTGCTGGAGATCGTGCTCGGCCTGCAGGACCCCGACGGCGGCGAGATCCACCGGGGCAAGGAGACCCGGGTCGGGTACCTGCCCCAGGAGGCGGTCGGCACGGCGGACCCCCGCGAGACGGTGCTGGCATCGGTCCTCGCCGGGGCCGGGCCGGTCCACGAGCTCGAGCAGCAACTGCTGGGGCTCCAGCAGCAGCTCGCCGAGACCAGCGGCGCCGAGCACGACCGGGTGCTGCGCGATTACGGCAACGCCCAGAGCCGCTTCGAGCAGCTCGGCGGGTACGCCCTCGAGGCCGAGGCGCGGCGCATCCTGGCCGGTCTCGCCTTCACCGACGAGTCGGTCACCAAGCCGCTGCGCGAGCTGTCCGGCGGCTGGCAGATGCGCGCTGCACTGGCAAGGCTGATGCTCGACAAGCCCGATGTGCTGGTGCTCGACGAGCCGACCAACCACCTCGACACCGACTCGGTGTCCTGGCTCGAGGCCACGCTCGCGGCCTACGGCGGGGCCATCCTGTTCGTGTCCCACGACCGCGACTTCATCGACGCGGTGGCCGAACGGGTCATCGAGCTGTCCGAGGGGACCGCCATCGAGTACGTCGGCGGCTTCGCCGAGTTCGTGGTGCAGCGGGAGGAGCGCATGGCCCAGCTGCGGGCCACCGCCGCCGCCCAGCAACGCCAGATCGCCCAGGTCGAACGGTTCGTCGAGCGGTTCCGGTACAAGGCCACCAAGGCCCGCCAGGTGCAGAGCCGGCTCAAGACCCTCGAACGGCTCGACCGCATCGAGCTGCCCGACCGTAAGGAGATCGCCGCCCGCTTCGGTTTCCCCGAACCGCAACGCAGCTCACGGGTCGTGGCCGAACTGAAGGACGTGGCTGTCGGCTACGACGAACGGGCCATCCTCGACGGGGTCGACCTGGTCATCGAGCGGGGCGAGAAACTGGCTCTGGTCGGTCCCAACGGTGCCGGCAAGACCACCCTCATCCGGCTGCTGCTCAACCAGCTGAAGCCGCTGTCGGGCGAGTTCACCCTGGGCGCCAACGTCGATGTCGCGTACTTCGCCCAGGAGCAGGCCCAGATCCTCGACGACCAGCTCACCGTGGCCATGGAGTTCCAGAAGGCGGTGGGCGACCGGCCGAAGGGCCGCAACATCCGCACGGTGCTCGGCAGCTTCGGCTTCCCCGGCGACGCCGCCGACCGCCGTATCGGCGAGCTCTCCGGCGGCGAACGCACCCGGTTGGCCCTGGCCAAGATCATGGTCAACCCGGTCAACCTGCTGGTGCTCGACGAGCCCACCAACCATCTCGACCTGCAGAGTTGCGACGTGCTGGCCGACGCCCTCGAGGCCTACCCGGGCACCGTCGTGCTGGTCAGCCACGACCGCTACCTCATTCGCGAGGTGGCCCAGTCACTGGTGGCGGTTCGCAACGGTCGCGCCGTTCGCCACGACGGTGTCGACGAGGCGGTCCTGTCCCCGTCGGCGGGCGAGTCGGCCGGATCGACCTTCGGCAGGGGCGGGCCCGTGCAACGCGGCGGGGCCGGCCGCACCGGACCGTCGGGACGCGACACCAAGCCTGCCGGCAACGCCAAACCTGCCGGCAACGCCAAACCTGCCGGCAACGCTGCCGCGCCGGGGCAGACCAGGTCCGGCGTCGACAAACCCGCCGACAAGCGCACCGAGGCCGAACGCCGCCAGCAGAAGCACCGGGCCACCAAGGAGCTGCGCAGCCAGGTCGACAAGATCGAACGGCAGCTGGTGAAGGCCGAGGCCGAGGTGGCCGAGCTGCAACGCCAGCTCGGCGACCCCGAGCTCTACGCCGATGCGGCCAAGGTCAAGGACCTCGTCGAACGGCACAACGCCGCCAAGGACAAGGCATCAGGGCTGATGGACCGCTGGACCGAGGCGCAGCTGGCCCTCGAGGAAGCCGCCGGCGCCTTCGACTGAGTGCGGGCCCGGACGCCGTAGCGTGAGGGCATGGCCACGATCGGCTCCACCCAGCTCGATGCGGTGCTGCCCCAGTGGCACTGGCGCTCCCGGGCCACGGCCTGGGCCGATGCTCCCGCGGCCGAGGTCTTCCTGGCCTTCGAACAGGTGACGCTGGCCGAGCTGCCCGGTACCGCCGAGGTCCGCCTGCACCAGGCCGGCGGGGACCGGACGGGGGTGACCATGCTGGCCGACCTGCTCGACCAAGGGTTCGTGCTGCTCAACGAGGAACCCGACCGCGAGCTGGTGCTGGGCCGCGTCGGCCAGTTCTGGCGCGCCGGCGCTGCCGCTGCGGTGCAGGTCGACGGCCGCCGCTCGTTCCTGGCCTTCGCCGAGCCGGGCTACGCCAAGGCGGCGTTCGCCCTGCGGGCGGAGCCACTCGACCGCGGGACGATGATCTCGGTGGAGAGCCGGGTCTCGGCCACCGACGACCACACCCGTCGCGAGTTCAACCGCTACTGGCTGGTCGGCTCGTGGGCCAGCCCGCCGGGCACCACCAACTGCTCGACACCGTGCGCCGTCGGGCCAGCGACCCGGCCCGCAGCACCTGAGCGAACCGTCCGTTCAGTGAGCCGCGGCTGCCTCGGCGGTCGGTTCCACGGCCCGGCGTGACGGCCCGGCCTCCGGTGCGCCCGCGGCGAGACCGGCCGAGCGCCGCACGACGAAGGTCACCAGGATCAGCGCCAGCACCAACGCCAGACCGGCACCGGCGAGGGCGCGGTGCATGCCGACGGTGAACGCGGCGGCGTACCCGCTGCGCACCGTGGCCACGTCGAACCCGTCGGGCAGCGCTGCGGCAAGCCCCGCGCCGCCCCGGGCCAGCGCCTCGCTGACCGCGGCGCGGCTGTCGGCGGGGACGCCGAGCCGGGCGAGCTGCCCGGCCAGCGACGAGGCCACCGCCGCGGACACCAGGGCACCGAGCAGGGCCACGCCCACGACGCTGCCAACCTGACGGCCGGTGTTGAGGGTGGCCGAGCCCATTCCGGCCCGGGCCGGGGGCACCGAGTTCATCACCGCTGCGGTGGTCGAGGGCATGCACAGGGCCATGCCGGCGCCGACGAGCAACATGCGGGGCCCGATGGTGAGGTAGCTGGTGCCGGGCTCGACGGTGAGCAGGCTGAACATGCCGATCGAGCCGAGGGTCATGCCGGTCATCATCACCGGCTTGGATCCCAGCGTGGAGGTGAGCCGCCCGGCGATGGGCATGCCCACCGCCATCACCGCCGAGATGGTCAGCATCCGCAGGCCCGACTCCAACGCCCCGTGGCCCTGGGCCCGTTGGAAGAACAGCGAGAAGTACACGTTCATCCCGAACAGCGAGAACGACACCAACCCACCGCTGGCCACCGCGGCGGCGAAGGTGGGGTTGCGGAAGAACTGCAACTGCAGCATCGGGTACTCGATGCGGCTCTCGACCACCAGCAGGCCGACCAGGGACGCCGCCGACAGCACCAGGCTCCCGGCGATGAGCGGCGAGGTCCAGCCCGACTCGTTGCCCTGGATGAGCGCGAAGGTGAGCGGCGCCAGCGTCGACACCGACAACGCCACGCCGGCGAGGTCGGGGCGGCGGCCCTGCGGGTCCTTCGACTCCGGCGTCACCCGGCGGATCACCATGACGGCCACGATGCCGACCGGCAGGTTGACGAAGAAGATCGACGGCCAGCCCAACGTGTCGGCCAGCAAGCCGCCGATGACGGGGCCCGACGCCAGGGCGATGCCCGACACCCCGGCCCAGATGCCGATGGCCCGGGCCCGTTCGGCAGGCACGGTGAACACGTTGGACAGGATCGACAGCGTGCCCGGCATCAACGCCGCCGCCCCGATGCCCTGCAGGAACCGCGCCGCGACCAGTGCCCCGGCACTCGGTGCCAACCCGCACAGCACCGAGCCAACTGTGAAGATGGCGATCCCCGTGATCAGCATCCGGCGGCGGCCGAAACGGTCACCGAGGGTGCCGCCGGTCAGCATGAAACTGGCCAGGGCCAGCACGTAGCCGTCGACGATCCACTGCAGGCCCGACACGCTGGCCCCCAGCGATGCCTGCATCTTCGGCAGGGCGGTGTTCACCACCGTGCCGTCGAGCATGACCATGAACAGCGCCAGGCACAACGACACCAGCACCAGACGCTTCTCGCGCGCACCGAGCGGTGACGCCGGGACGGTCGCGTCCGGCGACGCGCTTGCAGCGGTGGCTGACATGGGCAGATTCCCCCTCGGCTCGGTCGGTGCGGCTGGGAACCGCACCAACCGGGCTCTTCGCTACGATCCCGTAGCGGAACATACCGCTGTGCTGCCGGCAGGAGAAGCCGATGCGCCCCGCACCGCCCGAGACATGGGTCACAGGGATCGCCGAGCGGGTTCGGCTCCTCGCCGGAGCAGCGGCTCGTTGGACCGCTGCCGGCACCGGTGCGATACCGTCGACGCGAACAGCCCAGGGGACCGGCACGACGGGGAGAACGCGGTGGTCGTCGAAGCAGCGACGGTGCAGGAGGCATCGGCGGCCGAGGTCCTGCAGTCGTTGCCCGACAGCACCTGCTACACCTCGGCATCGGCGCTGGCGACCGGGCTGGCCGTCCCCAGGCCGGTGGTGGTGTCCAGCCTCGAGCAGCTCGCCCTCGACGCCCTCGTCGAGGCCGAGCTGGCCTCCGACGCCACCATCGTCGTCGGCTTCGGCGGCGGCACCGCGGTGGACACCGCCAAGTACGTGGCGCTGCGAACCGGCAAGGACGCCGTGGTCATCCCCACCGCCCTGGGCGGGCTGGCGCCCTTCAGCACCGAGGTGGCCCGCCGGGTGCGCCGCCAGATCAGCTGGCTCGGTGACCTCTCCCCCACGGTGATGCTGGACTTCGCCCTGCTGGCCGCGGCACCGCCGATGCGCAGCCGGGCCGGAGCGGCGGAGATCGTGGCCACCCTGTCGGCATCGTGGGACTGGCGGCTCGCCGACGCCCGCGGCCACGGCCTGCCGGTCTCCCCCAGGCTGGTCGGCCAGGGCGAGTCGTTGCGCCGGCGGCTCGCCGACGCCGCCGAGGACATCCGGGCCGGCAGCACCGAGGGTCTGCGGGCCCTCGCCGCACTGCTGGCCGAACTGGGCGCGGCCGCCACCGACTGCGGGCATCGGCGCCTGATGGACGGTTCCGAGCACACCTTCGCCCAGGCCTTCGAGCACCGGCTCGGCCGGCTGCCCTTCTACGGCGCCACCGTGGGCATGGGCACCGTGGCCATGACCGCCCTGCAGGCCTGGTTCGGGCTGTCCGCCGGTGGCCCGGTGGACCCTCAGGAGGCGGTCGACCTGCTCAACCGGTGCGGGGTGGCGGCCAACCCCCATCAGCTCGACATCGACGAGGGCACCTTCCGCGGGTTGTTGCGCCACACCGTCCGCTTCGCCGTCGGGGAGTTCCTGCCGTACTCGGTGCTCAACGAGGCCGACGTGAACTACAGCGCCTCCGACGAGATGTGGCGATGGTGCTGGCGGGTGCAGCGGGTCGCCTGAGCGGCCCCTTTCCCCCGCGCCTAGGGTCGGCGGGCGTTCGCAACCCCGTCCGGAGGATCCACCATGCCGTACCGCTCGTCGACTGCAGCGGACGCGACAGGCGCGCTGCGCACCGGATCGATCGGCATCATCGCCAACCCCGTCTCGGGCAAGGACATCCGGCGCCTGGTGGCCAACGCGCCGTCGTCCACGCTGCAGGAGAAGTACACGATCGTGCGACGGCTGGTGCTCGGCGCCGCAGCCGCAGGAGCGGAGCAGTTCTGGTTCCTCAGCGAGCCGCACCACATCTGCGCCCGGGCCACCGAGACCCTCGACCTGCCCGGCGTGCGCTACGACCACGTGCCCATCGAGCACCGCTTCGACGAGAGCGACACCGTGCGCACCGTCGCCGCGCTGCGCGAGCTCGGCTGCTCGGTGGTGGTGGTGCTCGGCGGTGACGGCACCAGCCGGGCCGCCACCCTCGGCTGGCGTGACGCACCGCTGATCGCGCTGTCGACCGGCACCAACAACGTCTTCCCCCGTTTCGTGGAGGCCACCGTCGCCGGCGAGGCCGCCGGGCTGGTGGCCGCCGGCCGGGTCGGCCTCGACGAGGTCGCATCCACCGCCAAGGTCGTCGAGGTCGACGTCGAGGGCGAGGGTCCGGACCTGGCGCTCATCGACGCGGTGCTCGTCGCCGAGCGTTTCGTCGGCTCCCGGGCCCTGTTCGACCCCGCCGCGCTGCGGGTCGCGGTGTTGAGCCGCTCCGAGCCGGCCTCGGTCGGGCTGTCTTCCCTCGGTGGCCTGGTGCTGCCCTGCGGCGAGGACGACGAGGGCGGGGTGGTCCTGCGCTTCGCCCCGCCGGCGGAGGCCGAGCGGGTGATCCGGGCCCCGATGGCACCGGGCTGGTACGCCGAGGTCGGCCTGGCGGAGACCCGGCATGTCGCCGACGGTGAGCCCGTCACGGTGACCGGCCCCGGGATCCTGGCCTTCGACGGTGAGCGCCAGCGGCTGCTGCAGCCCGGCCAGCGGGCCACCCTGACGGTGCGTCGGGCCGGGCCCCGTGTCATCGACGTCGCCCGGGCCCTGCATCTTGCCGCAACCCGGTCGGTGTTCCTGCGGCAACGCTGACCCGCCCTGCCCGGCGCCCGGCCCGGCCCGGTGTCGGCCGGGGTGCCGCTACCGTGGCCGGCGATGAGCGACGATCCGACCGCCGGGAACGCACCCACCGAGTTCGTCTTCGTGCGGCACGGCGAACCGGAGTGGGTGCGCGACGGCTACAACGTCGACAACCCGCCGCTCACCGCGCTGGGCCACGAGCAGGCCCGGCGCATGGCCGAACAGCTCGCCGCCGAGCACTTCGACGAGATCCTGGTCTCGCCCCTGCAGCGTGCCCGTCAGACTGCGGCCCCGCTGCTGCAACGGCTCGGACGGCCCGAGGTGATCGCCCCCTGGCTCGAGGAGATCCGCAACCCGGTGTGGCACGGAACCCCGGCTGAACGGGCCGAGGAAGCCTTCCGGGCCGACCGGGCCAAGCCCGCCCACCTGCGCTGGGAGGGTCTCGACGGCGGGGAATCGGTGCGCGAGTTCGTGCAGCGCATCCACCAGGGCAGCGGGCTGTTCCTCGCCGAACGCGGCATCGACCGGGTCGAGGGCGAGCTGCCGGTCTGGCAGATCGCCCGGCCGGGCAGGCGCATCCTGCTGATCGCCCACGCCGGCACCAACGCCGTCGCCCTGGGCCACCTGCTGGGCCTCGCCCCGGTCCCGTGGGAATGGGAGCGCTTCGTGCTCGGCCACGGATCGGTCAGCCGGGTGGAGGCCCTGCCGACCGGCGACGGCTACATGTTCAGCCTCACCCGATTGGGTGATGTCGAGCACCTGAACCCCGGGCAACGGACACGCTGAGCGACGATCCGACCTTGTAGCGCGGTAACGTAGGTCGGGTTCATGCCGATCAACGGTCCCGCGACTCGGCGCGACCGGCGAGTTGTGGTGCGAGGTTCCTGCCCATGCGACGACGTCTTGCCGTGCACCTCGGTGCCCTCGGCGCGTCCATGGCCGTCGTGCTGTCGCTGGCCACGGTGGCCGCAGGACGCGAGCCCGGCCCGGCCGTCCGTCAGCAGGCCGACCTGCAGGGCCTCGACCAGACGCTGGTGTCGGTCCAGCAACGCCAGGCCGACCTCGCCGACGATCTCGACGTCCTGCACGCCTCCAGCGACGAGGTGGCGGCGTCGCTCGATGCCATCAGCGCCAACGTCGCCGCCCAGCAGCAGCTGACCGACCGGGCGACCTCCGCCGCCGACGAGGCCCGCCAGGCCTGGTCCGCAGCCCTCGCCGAGGTCCAGCGCAAGCAGGCCGACGTCGACGTCCTCGAGTCCATCCTGCAGCATATGGCGGTCAGCCTCTACACCCGGCCCCCGCTCGACGACACCGTGCAGGCGCTGGTCACCATCAGCCCGAACGACGCGCCGGCGGCGCTGGCCCTCGCCCGCTTCCGGATCGAGGACGTCGCCGGGGTGCTCCGGGCCAACCGCGCCGCCCTCGCCGCCCTCGCCGAGGCCGAGCTGACCGCCGAGCGGTCCCGCACCGTCGCCGAACGCACGGAGGCCGCCGAGAAGGGCAAGCTGGCCGAGCTCGAGACGGCCCGCATCCAGCAGCACAACTTCGCCACCGAGGTGTCCGACCGCATCGAACGGGCCATGAGCGAGGCCGCCGGGCTGCGCGGCCGCGACGCCGAACTGTCCGCCCAGATCCAGGCCCGTGAGCTGGCCCTGGCGGCGCGGCTGCGCGACAGCCTCACCCGCGGCACCCCGCCCGGCGTCGACCCCGACCCCGATCCCGACGACGACGGCTCCGGCACCTCCGGCGGTGGCGCCCCGTTGCCGGTGACCACCACCACCAGCCTGCCGCCGAGCGGCGGCGGCGGCGGGTCGGGACCCACGACCACCACCGTCCCGCCGCCGGGACCGACCACCACGACCACCCCGCCCTCGACCACCACCACCATCCGCGTGGTGATCCCGCCCATCGTCATCACCCCGGTCGACACCACCTGGGTGTCGGGGGTCGAGGTCGCGACCTCCATCGCCGACCGCTATGCGGCCATGGTGGCCGCCGCCGCCGACGAGGGGATCAGCCTGGAGGGCTACGGCTACCGCAACATCCTCGAGCAGATCGCCATCCGCCGCGAGATCTGCGGGCCCACCGACTACGACATCTACGTGAAGCCGTCGTGGGAGTGCTCCCCGCCGGTCGCCATCCCCGGTCGCTCCATGCATGAGCGGGGCCTCGCCATCGACTTCACCGAGGCGGGGTTCCTGATCCGCACCCGCAGCCACCCCGTCATCGAGTGGCTCACCGTGCATGCCGCGGCCTACGGCTTCTACAACCTGCCGAGCGAGCCCTGGCACTGGTCGACCACGGGCGGCTGATCCGGTCCGCCACATCCGGCGGCAGATCGACCGGCCCGGCCCCCGCCACCGCACGGCGCTGCCGGGTCCACAGGCCAGCGAGTAGCTTCGGCGCCGTGGACTTCGACCTCATGACCGGGAACAACAAGCTGGCCGACATGGCCCGTCTGGCCGCCGAGTGGGAGCAACTGGGCTTCACCGGCATCACCCTCACCGAGACCGGCCGCACGGCCTACCTCTCGGCCGCGGTGGCTGCGGTGGCCGCCCCCAGCCTCAGCCTGACCACCGGCATCGCCGTGGCC
Source organism: uncultured Acidimicrobiia bacterium (assembly GCA_903921205.1). Lineage (GTDB taxonomy): Bacteria > Actinomycetota > Acidimicrobiia > Acidimicrobiales > CAIXPF01 > CAIXPF01. The sequence goes on from CAIXPF010000130.1 coordinate 13,158, forward strand.
TTCCCCCGCAGCCCGATGATCACCGCCAGCACCGCCTGGGAGCTCGCCGAGGCCACCGACGGCAAGTTCGTGCTCGGCCTCGGCACCCAGGTGAAGGCCCACATCGAGCGACGCTTCGGCTCGCCGTTCGATCCTCCCGGCCCGCGCCTGCGCGAGTACATCCAGGCCGTGCGGGCGTGCTTCCGGGCCTTCAACGGCGACGAGAAGCTCGACTTCGCCGGCGAGTACTACAAGATGTCGCTGCTTCCTGCGGCGTGGATGCCCGGCAAGATCGCCCACCCCGACATCCCCATCTACATCTCTGCGGTCGGCCCCTGGATGACCCGCATGGCCGGCGAGGTGGCCGACGGCATCCACGTGCACCCGCTGCACTCGGTGCCGTACATCAACGAGGTGCTGCTGCCCAAGGTCGCCGAGGGTGCGGCGCTCGGTAACCGCTCCGTCGACGACGTGGCGCTGGCCATCCCGGTGTTCACCGTCGTCGGTGACAGCGAGGAGGAGCGGGCCCCGTGGAAGGACCGGGCCCGCAGCCAGATCGCCTTCTACGGCTCGACCAAGAACTACGCCTTCCAGTTCGAGATGCTGGGCTTCGAGGGCGTGTCGTCCAAGCTCAACGACCGCCTCAAGGCCGGCGACCTCGAGGGCATGTCGGCGCTCATCACCGACGAGATGCTCGAGCACTACGCCGTGACGGCCACCTGGGACGAGCTCGCCGACAAGCTGATCGACCGCTACCGGGGCATCGCCGCCCGGCTGATCATGTACTTCGCCCAACCCCAGATGGAGCGCTCGCCCGAGACCAAGGGCCGCTGGGGAGAGGTCGCCCGCACGGTCGCCGCCGCCTGGTGACGATCCGGCCGCCCCGGTACCGACCCGCCCCGGGCCGGTACCGGGGCGGCGTCGCGTCCGGCACCGGCTTGCTACGGTGCGGCCGTGTTGTCGCCGTACCGGGTGCTGGACCTGACCGATCACCGCGGTCAGCTCGCCGGGGCGCTGCTCGCCGCCCTCGGCGCCGAGGTCATCGCGGTGGAGCCGCCGGAGGGTTCGCCGTCGCGGCGGCGAGGCCCGCTGCACGGTGAGCTGTCGCTGTCGTGGTGGGCCCACAACCGGGCCAAACGTTCGGTGGTGGTCGACTCGCTGGACGGAGCGGACTTCGAACGGCTCGTCCGCGGCGCCGACGTGCTGATCGACAACGCGCCGGGTGGCCCCGACCCGGCACGGCTGGCCCGGATCAACCCGCAGCTGGTGCACGTCACCGTGTCGCCCTTCGGGCTCGACGGGCCCAAGGCCGACTGGCCGGCGTCGGATCTGACCGTGCTGGCCGCGGCCTGTCAGCTCGCGGTGACCGGCGACCCCGACCGCCCACCGGTGCGCACCGCGGTCCCCCAGGCCTGGATGCATGCCGGTGCCGAGGCGGCCTGCGCGGCCCTGTTGGCGTTGCACCAACGACTGCGCAGCGACGTCGGGCAGCGCGTCGACGTGTCGGCGCAGCTCGCCACCATGATGGCCGCGGTCCCCGCCACCATCTTCGCTCCCAACGGGGCCGCCGACGTGCAACGCATGGGCGGCGGCATCCGCACCGGGTTCCGCAACCTGCGCTTCGTGTACCCCGCCGCCGACGGCTACGTGTCGATCATGCACAACTTCAGCGCCGCGAGCGGCCCGTACACCGTGCGGTTGATGCACTGGGCCCACGACGAGGGCCACTGCGACGCCACCATGCGCGACGTCGACTGGCTGCACTACGGCGAGGCGCTGGTCACCGGGGCGGCCACCGATGAGCACTTCGACGAGGCCAAGGCCGCGGTTGCGGCCCTGACCGGCTCGAAGACCAAGGCCGAGCTGTTCGCCGAGGCCCGGCGGCGCCCGCTGCTGCTGGCCCCGGTGCTGCGGGTCGACGAGCTGCTCGACAGCGAACAACTCGCCGCACGCCGCTACTGGGACGAGCTCGACGACCCCGACCTGGGCCCGGTGCGCGCCCCGGGCCACTTCGTGCACAGTCCCCAGTGGCCGGCACCGGCCCTCGGTGGCGCGCCGCGGCTGGGCGCGGACACCGGCGCCGTCCTCGCAGGCCCCCAGCGTTCGCCGGCGCCGAGCAGGCCCGATGCCGACCATCCGGCCCGGCCGCTCGAAGGCGTGAAGGTCCTCGACCTGTCGTGGGTGTACGCCGGGCCGCTGGCCACCCGGATGCTGGCCGACTTCGGCGCCACCGTGGTGAAGGTCGAGTCGCCGAACCGGCCCGACTCGACCCGCGGTTCCGGCCCGTACTTCCCCGGCGATCTCGGCCCCGAGGGCTCGATCCAGTTCAACCACTTCAACGCCGGCAAGCTCGGCTTGGCGCTCGACCTGGCCACCGAGGCCGGACGGACGGTGCTCGCCGACCTGGTGCGCTGGGCCGATGTCGTCGTCGACTCGTTCACCCCGGGGGTGATGGCGGGCTGGGGGTTCGGCCACGACCGTCTGGTCGAGCTCAACCCGCAGGTGGTGGCGATCAGCACCTCGCTGATGGGAGCCACCGGGCCGCTGGCCACCTTCGCCGGGTTCGGCAACCTGGCCGGTGCGGTGACCGGCTTCTACGACCTGACCGGCTGGGCGGACCGGGCACCGACCGGACCGTTCCTGGCCTACACCGACTACCTGGCCCCGCGCTTCCTCGCCGCCACGGTCCTTGCCGCGCTCGACCATCGCCGTCGTACCGGTTCGCCGGTGACCGTCGATCTGGCCCAGCAGGAGTGCGCCATCTGGTTCCTCGCCCCGGCGGTGCTGGAGTGGACGGTGTCGGGCAACCTGCTGACCCGCGCAGGCAATACCGATCGGTATGTCGCACCGCACGGGGTGTACCCGACGGCCGGCGACGACACCTGGCTGGCCGTGGCCTGCGAGACCGACGAGCAGTGGACGGCGCTGTGCACCGAGCTCGACCGGCCCGACTGGGCGGTCTGGCCGGTCGCCACCCGGCTGGCACGGGCGACCGAGATCGACGCCGCCGTCACCGCCTGGTCGGCCGGACTCGACGGGGAGGTGGCCCAGGCCGGCCTGATCGGCGCCGGGATCGCCGCCCACATCGTGCAGAACTCATCGGGCTGCGTCGCCGACCCACAGCTGGTGCACCGCGACCATTTCCGCCGGGTACCGCATCCCAAGCACGGCAGCGTCGTCGTCGAGGGCCCCCGGGCCCGGCTGTGCGCCACCCCCGGCCGGGTCGAACGTGCCGCCCCGATGGTCGGCGAACACGTCGGGCACGTGCTGACGGGCCTGCTCGGCTACGACGCCGACACGGTGGCCGACCTGGTCGTGGCCGGCGCGCTGGGCTGAGCGCACCCCCGCCGCGACGTCCACAGCGGGCGGACGGTCACCCCGAGGCCGCCTTGCGGCTGATCACTGCGGCGAAACGCTGGGCGGCCACCCCGAAGTCGACCACGCCCCACCCCGACGCCGGGTCGTATCCCGGCGCCGCGGTGCAGCAACCGACGCCGTGCACGTCGTTGCTGCCGGACACGATGTCGATGAAGTGGGTGCCCGCGAGGGACTTACCGGCACGCTCCATGGCGTACAGCGCCGGGTTCAACGCGCCCAGCCGCCGGGGCCGTCCGTCGGGTCCGGCCAGGCTCTGCATGATCACTGCCAACCCGCCGGCCACCCCGGGCGCCGTCGCCGACGTGCCGCCGTTGACCTGCCAGGTGCACCGGTCGGCCAGATCGCAGGTGGGGATGGCGCCGAGATCGGCCGGGTTGGCCAAGAACGCCACGTCGGGGACGATCCGCTTGCCCTCGACCGGGATGTCGGCCTGCCACGACGGCCGGGGCACGCGGCTGGTCCGACCGCCGCCGCCACCGAACCCGTTGGCGCCCCACACCACCTCGCCGGTGATCTCACCGGCGTTGCTGACCAGCGTGGTGCCACCGACCCCGAGCACCCACGGCGAGGACGCCGGGTACTGCACGGCCTCGGCGAGGTCGTCGGGGGCGCAGGCCGACGAGCCGAAGTCGCCGCTCGAGGCGATGACCGTCGTGCCCATGAGCGCCGCGCCCATCAACAGCCGCTCGGCGACCGCGATCTCGGCATCGGTCACCTGCGGCTCGCAGAAGCCCAGGCTGAGCGACACCACCTGGGGCACGCTCCCGGCAGGCTCCGAACCGGCTCGGGTCAGCGCCGCGGCGAGGCCGACCGCGACCGGGGCGTAGGGGTTCACCTGGAAGACGTCGATCCCGTCGAGACCGGGAGCCATCAGGCTGGCCGCGGCGATGTCGAGGGTCGACTCGGTGGCCTTGGAGGCGAAGGCCTCCGGGCTCGACGCGTCGGCGCCGACCACCGTCACCGGGGCGACCCGGAAGGGGCGGCACGCGGCCATCAGTTGCAGCGCCTTCTGCGAGGTCGGCGACACCTCGACCATGGCCATCCGCACCCCCTTGCCGGTCGAGCCCGCCTCGAGGAGCGGGTCGAGCCCGTAGTGGCTGTGCAGCCGGCCCCCCAGCCCCTTCGAGGGCGGACAGGCGGGATCGGCCGGGGGGGTCGCGCCGGGGGCGGGAACCGGACCGGTGGTGTCTGCGTCGAGGAGCATGGTCAGCCCGATGACCTCGCTCACGTCACCGGCCAGCTTCTTGGGCACCTTCAGCGCACGCTCCGGCATGGCCAGCGAGCCGGACGTGCCCAGCGGCACCTGCACCACTCGGGTGCCGAAGAACTTCGCCGCATCCGCGGCGCGCATCGAGCCCACCAGCAGGCCGGCCGTCGGATCGGCGGCGCCGGTGAAACCGGCGTCCTGCAACGTGGCCAGCACCGACGACACCCGCTCGGCTGGGGCACCGAAGCCCGCAACGACCTGCTCGGGTGTGAGCCACTCGAGGTAGTCGGGATCGCTCGGCGTGCTGCGCCGCAACGCCTCCTCGGCGAGGCGGGCATCATCACGGCGCAGGCCCACGATCAGCGGCAGGACGAGGTCGTCCGCAGCCGCCGGCGAGCTCGAACCCGACCCGCAACCCACTGCGACCGTCGCCACGAGCGCCGACACCAGCAACACAACGAACGAAGCACGGCGCCGACGACCCCGCCGTGCCGACAGCACCCTCGAGACCATCGGGGGATTCTCGCAGATCCGCAGCCGTACCCCTACCGGCCGCTCCGCAGCCGCACCCCTACCGGCCGCTCCGCAGCCGCACCCCTACCGGCCGCTCCGCAGCCGCACCCCTACCGGCCGCTCCGCAGCCGCACCCCTACCGGCCGCTCCGCAGCCCCTCCC
>CAIXPF010000131.1 GCA_903921205.1 uncultured Acidimicrobiia bacterium
CGCCGGGTCGGGGACCCGGCGTACGACGAGGTCCTACTTGCCCTGGAAGTTCGGCAGCCGGCGCTCGGCGGTGGCCCGCACGCCTTCCTTGAAGTCCTCGGTGCGGCGCAGGCGGTCCTGCTCGACCAGCTCGTGGTCGGTGGCGGCCTTCACCTTGTCGGCGAGGTCGCCGCGCAGGGTCTGACGGATCGACACCACGGCCAGCGGCGCCGAGCGGGCGATCTCCAACGCGAAGGCGTGAGCCTCCTCACGCAGGGACTCCTGGGGCACCAGGCGGTCGGCCATGCCGATGGCCAGTGCTTCCTCGCCGTTGATCCGGCGGCCGGTGTAGAGCAGTTCCATGGCCTTCTGCTGGCCGACCAGTGCCGGCAGCGTCACGCTGAGGCCGAAGCCCTGGTGGAAGCCGAGCCGGGCGAAGTTGGCGGCGAAGCGGGCGTCGGGGCCGGCGATGCGGAAATCGGCCATCAGCGCCACGCCGAGGCCACCACCGATCGCAGCACCCTGGACGGCGGCAACCACCGGGGTCTTGGTGGAGAACAGGCGCACCGCCTCGCGGTAGAGATCGCCGGGCTTGTCCTCGCTGCGGCCACCACCGAAGTTGGCGCCGGCGCAGAAGGACTTGCCGTCGGCGCACAGCACGATGGCCCGGGTGCCGTCATGGGCGTCGAGGGCGGTGAAGGCGTCGGCGAGCGACGCGATCAGAGCGTGGTCGAAGTAGTTGTGCGGCGGGCGCTGGATCTCCACCGTCGTGACGAAGTCGTCGCCGGTCGTGATGCCAAGGTCCGGAAACGAGCCGATGCTGCTCATCAGGTGTGATCCCCCGTGTCGAAAGAGTGGCCGCAGGTGGTGCGCACGACAGCGTCTGACCGCACGCCGTACGCATCGAGGCGGACGCAGGCTAGCGGACGCGGTCAGGCCGGATCCGCTGCCAGGGTGACCACCGCGGACAGCTCGTCGCCCTCGGCGGTGTCCAGGGTGGCGATGTTGCCCGACTCCAACACGTCGGTACGGGCTGCGGCGAGGCGGTCGAGGTCGGCCACCGGCGCGGTCACCACCACCGAGTCGATCGCGGCCCGCAACGACTTGCGGGCCTCGGTCTTGGCTCGACGCGCTGCGCCGAGCACCTCGGTGGCGACCCGGTAGACCTCGGGGTCGCCGCCGCAGCGCAGGGCCGCCTCGTCGGGCCAGCTCGAGGTGTGCACCGAGCCGTCACGCCACCAGGACCAGACCTCCTCGGTGGCGAAGGGCAGGAACGGCGCGAACAACTTCAGCAGGGTCTCGAGTGCCCGTTCGAGGGCCGCACGGGCGGAGGCAGCGGGGCCGTCGCCCTGCGAGCCGTAGGCCCGGCCCTTGACCAGCTCGAGGTAGTTGTCGCAGAAGTCCCAGAAGAAGGCCTCGGTCCGCTCGAGCGCCCGGGCGTAGTCGTAGCCGTCGAAGGCCGCGGTGGCCTCGGCCACGAGGTCGGCGAGCCGTTCGAGCATGGCCCGGTCGACCGGCTGGTCGACGGCGGCGTCCTCACCGGCGGCGCCGAGCGACAGGGCGAACTTGGAGGCGTTGAGCAGCTTGATGGCCAGCCGCCGGCCGATCTTCATCTGGCCCTCGTCGAAGGCCGTGTCGACCCCTGGACGGGCCGAGGTCGACCAGTAGCGCACCGCGTCGGACCCGTACTGCTCGAGCAGCCCGATGGGGGTGACCACGTTGCCCTTGGACTTGGACATCTTCTTGCGGTCCGGATCGAGGATCCAGCCCGACAGCGCGGTGTCGGTCCACGGCAGCGAACCGTCCTCGAAGTGGGCCCGCACCACCGTGGAGAACAACCACGTCCGGATGATGTCGTGGGCCTGGGGCCGCAGGTCGTAGGGGAAGACCCGCTCGTAGAGGCCGGCCACGTCGGCGCCGGCCTCCTGCCAGTACCCGCCGATCTGGGGGGTCAACGAGGACGTCGCCCAGGTGTCCATGATGTCGGGATCGCCCATGAAGCCGCCGGGGACCCCGCGCTGGGAGGCGTCGAAGCCCTCGGGGACGTCGGTCGAGGGGTCGATGGGCAGCCGCGACTCGTCGGGCACCAACGGCTCGTCGTGGACAGGATGGCCCTCGGCGTCGAGCCGGTACCAGATCGGGATGGGCACGCCGAAGAAGCGCTGGCGGCTGATCAGCCAGTCGCCGTTGAGGCCGGCGACCCAGCTCTCGTAGCGATGGCGCATGTACTCGGGATGCCACTGCAGCTCGCGGCCACGAGCCAGCAGCGCCTCGCGCAGCGTCTCGTCGCGTCCGCCGTTGCGGATGTACCACTGGCGGGTGGCGACGATCTCGAGGGGCCGGTCGCCCTTCTCGAAGAACTTCACCGGGTGGGTGATCTTGCGGATCTCGCCCACCAGCTCGCCGCTGGCCTGCAGCAGCTCGACCACGGTGGCCTGGGCCTGCTTGACGGTCTTGCCGGCGATCTGGGCGTAGGCCGCCTGGCCGGCCTCGGATGCGATGGCCTCGGGCGGGTTGGCCAGGATGCGGCCGTCCCAGCCGATGATCGAACGGGCCGGCAGGTCGAGCTCGCGCCACCAGGTGACGTCGGTGAGGTCACCGAAGGTGCAGACCATGGCGATGCCGGTGCCCTTGTCGGGATCGGCGAGCTCGTGGGCCCGGATCGGCACCTCGACGCCGAACAGCGGGGTGGTGACCGTGGTGCCGAAAAAGGGCTGGTAGCGGGGATCATCGGGGTGGGCGACAAGGGCCACACAGGCCGCGAGCAGCTCGGGCCGGGTGGTGTCGATCTCGATGTCGCCCGCTCCGCCGGGACGGTGGAAGGCCAGCTTGTGGTAGGCGCCGGGCTGCTCGCGGTCCTCGAGCTCGGCCTGGGCCACGGCGGTGCGGAAGTCGACGTCCCACAGCGTGGGCGCTTCCTGTTGGTAGGCCTCACCACGCGCCAGGTTGCGCAGGAACGCCCGCTGGGAGATCCGGCGGCTGCGCTCGTCGATGGTGGCGTACACCAGCGACCAGTCGACCGACAGCCCGAGCCGGCGGAACAGGTCCTCGAAGGCCTTCTCGTCGGTGGAGGTCAGTCGCTCGCACAGCTCGATGAAGTTCGGCCGGCTGACCGAGATCTGCTGCTTCGGCGGTTCCGCCGGCGGCTCGAAGCCGGGGTCGTAGGGAAGCGACGGGTCGCAGCGCACCCCGAAGTAGTTCTGCACCCGGCGCTCGGTCGGCAGGCCGTTGTCGTCCCAGCCCATCGGGTAGAACACGGCCTTGCCCCGCATCCGCTGGTAGCGGGCGACGGCGTCGGTGTGGGTGTAGGAGAACACGTGGCCGACGTGCAGGGACCCCGACACCGTGGGTGGTGGGGTGTCGATGGCGTAGACCTCCGGCCGCGTCCTGGTCCGGTCGAAGGTGTAGGTGCCCTGTTCGGTCCAGGCACGGTCCCAACGTGCTTCGACACCGTCGAGCGACGGCTTGTCGGGGACCTGCCGGGGGCGGGGTGCTGCGCTCATATCTCTCCCGTGGCTGCTGGCCGCACAAGGTACCGTTTCGCGCCCCGACAGCCCGATTCACGGCAACCCGATTCGTGACAGCCCGGTACGGCGGCTGCGCAGAGGTGATCAGCGCTTCGGGGCGGTGTCGGTGAGCACGGCCAGCGCGCCGCCGTAGAGGGCAACCCATACGTTCCGGGTGGCCGGGTCGTAGGCGATCCCGATCGGCTGGTCGCCGATGGCGATGGTCTGGGTGACCTCGAAGCTGCCGGTGTCGACCTTGGCGACGGTGTCGGACTCGTAGTTGACGACGTACAGGGCGGTGCCGTCGTCGGAGATGGCCATGCTGCGCGCCTGGTTGCCCGTCGGCGTCCGTGCCACCACCTCGCCGCTGTCGGGATCGATCTTGGCGACCTCGCCGGCGGCGTTGAGGGTGGCGTAGAGCCAGCGGCCGTCCGGGTCCATCACCAGGTGACGGGGACCGGAACCGACCCCGGTGATCCACGAGACGTCGAGGGTCGACAGGTCGACCCTGGCGATGTCGTAGGAGCCCATCACCGCGACGTAGGCCACGTCACGGCCCGGGTCGACGGCGATACCCCGCGGGTAGGGGCCGAGCGGGATGCGGTTGGTCTCCCGGCCGGTGGTGGCATCGACGACGCTGAGGTCGTAGCCACACCAGTTCGACACCAGCACCCGGTCGTTGCCCGGTGTCACGGCGACGTACTTGGGTACCGGCCCGACCTCGATGGCCTGGTCGACCGCCATCGTCGCCACGTTCACCCGGTACAGGAAGCTGTTGTCGTAGCCGGCGGCCGGGCTGCACACGTCGTCGCCGGGGTTGGCGAAGCCGGGGCCGTACATCTCGTAGTTGGAGACGTACACGTAGCGGCCGTCGGAGGTCGGCGCGGCTTCCACGGGGGAGCCCTTGTAGGAGCCGCGGTAGTCGGGGTGGCCGAGCCGGTCGAGCCGGACCTCGTCGTCGATGGTGGCGACGCGGGCGAAGCTGCGGTCGTACACGGTGACGGTGTGGCTGTACATCATGTTCTGGGCGAACATCAGCCCGCCCGGCACGTACACGACGGACTTGGGGGTCAGTTCCGACCCGGTGACGAACTCGGTCTCCACCAAGGTGCGCCCGGCTGCGGTGAGCCCGTCGTCGGGCACGAGCTTCGCGAGCAGGTCACGGGTGGTTGCCGTCGATGAGGTGCTCGACGCCGCAGCGGTCGTGCCCGCCAGCGCGGTGGTGCCGGCCGCCGAGGTGGTGCCGGCCACGGCGTTCCCGACCCCGACGCGGTCGACGACGTCGCCGACGTCGCCGACGGAGAACTGCACGGCGGCGGCGAGGAACACCAGTCCCAACGACGCCGCGATCAGGGCGTCGACGACGCGGATGTACGGTCGGGCCTTGGGCGAACGGTCCCTGCGGTCCTGCCGGTCGTGCTGCGGGGGTCGGCCGGCAGGCAGGGGCTCGCCGGCCCGGCGGGTCCGGGCCGACGGCTGCGGACCCTCGGAACGGTCGTCCGCGGTCGAGGCGAACGAGCGCGGGACGGCGCCCATCGACCGACCCAACTGTGGCTTCGGCGGCGCCATGCTCACCGCGGAGAGCTTACGAACGCCCGTGGGGTCGTGGGTGGATGGTCGGACGCGCACCGTACTTATCGGTATGGCCTGCGCCGATGGCGTCCCGGCGGTCGTCTCCCACGCCATCGTCAGGGGCGGACGCCTCCGGTCAGCGGAGCATGGCGCCGGCAGCCGCCCGGCCCGAGGTCAGTGCCCCGTGGGTCGTCGCGGCGTGGTTCCGGCTGGTGGCCTCACCGGCGAAGAACAGGCGTTCCCCCACCGGTGCAGCGAGCGCGTCCCGGTCGGCGAGCGTGGACCCGACGGCGAGGTGCGAGTAGCTGCCCCTGGCGAACTCGTCGGCACCCCAGCGGGTCCGGGCCATGCCCGTCGGCGCCCGCACGGCTGCTCCGAAGACCGACCGCAGCGCGGCCAGCGCGTCGTCCACGACCTCGGCGTCGGACCGGGCCTGCAGGGCGCGGGCGTAGGTCGCGGCGTTGAACCCGACGAGCACCGGCGCTGCTGTCAAGGCATGCAGGTTGAGGAACTCGGCCCAGCGTCCGGTGATCGCGTCGGCGCGCCCGATCAGTTGGTCGTCGTCCCAGAAAACCCGGTCGAACCGGAGGTACAGCTTGTCGAGCACATCGAAGCCGAGCCGGTCGATGGCGGTCGCCTTACGGTCGGGCAGGGCAGGTGCGAACTGCACGACACCGGCCTTGAGCACTCCGAGCGGCAGCGTCACCAGGACGCGGTCGCAGGCGAAGGTCCCCGCAGCGGTGACGACGGTGCAACCACCCGGGCCGTGCTCGATGCGCGTGACCGGGTGGGACAGCCGCAGGTCGAGGCCGGCCGCCAGCGTCGGGAGGATGGCGTCGTAGCCGCCGGGGAAGATGACATCACCACCCGACTCGTCCTCGCCATCGTCGTAGTGCAGCAACGAGAGGCTCTCCACGGAGGCTGCGTACTCGTGCTCGATCGCGGTGTTGATCTCGGCGTCGAGGAGTCGTCGGGACGTCGCGTCCCGGGCGATCGCGTCGCGGGCGGGGCCGGTCGACGATGCCAGCGGGGTGTCACCGTCTCGGGTGTCGCGGTCCCGTTCGACCGCTTCGAGGACGGCGTCGAAGCCGCGGTCCACCGCAGCGTCCTGAGCGTCGGTGAGCGGCCTGCCGTCGGCGTCGTAACGGGCCATCGACTCGTAGTCGACGGGCACGGTGACGAGGTCGGTGGCCAGGGCGGCGACCGGGTTGCCCCGGATGCCGTGGATCCACGACGCGCCGAGGTCGGACGCGCTGCCCAGGCTCCGGTCGGTCCAGATGCGGCCACCGATGCGGTCGCGTGCCTCGAGCACCACGACGGACGCGCCGGCGTCCACCAGCCGCCGTGCTGCGCCGAGCCCGGCGATGCCCGCGCCGACGACCACGATCCGCAGCGCCGGGCCGCTCCCGCCGGGCGGGTTCGGCCGGTCCTGCGGGTTCGGCCGGTTCGCGCACTGCGGGAGAAGGGCGGTCGCGGCGAGGGCGGCGCTACCGGTGAGCCACCGTCTGCGGGTGATGGGGCGCATGGACCTGCCCGGGGGTGCTCAGCTCCCGCCGAGCAGGGCCTTGGCGCGTTCGCGCAGCTCGATCTTGAGCACCTTGTTGGACGCGTTCAGCGGCAGGGCGTCGACCGGCCACACCGCACGGGGGACCTTGTAGTTGGCCATACGCTCGCGGCACCAGGCGATGACCTCGTCGGGGTCGATGACGACGCCGGGTGCGGGCACCACGAACGCGGCGCCGACCTCGCCGAGGCGCTCGTCGGCGATGCCGATCACCGACACCTGCCCGATGCCGGGGTGCTCGATCATCATCCGCTCGATCTCCGCCGGGTAGGCGTTGAACCCGCCGACGATGAACATGTCCTTCTTGCGGTCGGTGATGTCGATGTAGCCGCGCTCGTTCATCACCCCGATGTCGCCGGTGTGCAGCCAGCCGTCGGCGTCGATGGTCTCGGCGGTCTGCTCGGGGTCGTCGAGGTAGCCGAGCATGTTGGTGTAGCCGCGCACCACGATCTCGCCGGCCTCGCCGTAGGGCAGCTCGTTGCCCTCGTCGTCGACGACGCGGACCTCGACGCCGGGGATGGCACGGCCGGAGGTGGTGGCGATGGTCTCGGCGTCGTCCTCGGCCCGGCAGGCGGTGGCGATCCCGGTGGTCTCGGTCATGCCGAAGGCGGTGATGACCGCCTCGAAACCCAGCCGGTTGCGCATCTGGATCACCATCTCGACGGGGATGGTGGCGGCCCCGGTGACGCAGCGGCGCAACGAGGAGATGTCGTAGTCGTCGAGGCGGGCGTGGTTGAGCAGGCTCTGGAAGATCGCCGGGGGCCCGGGCATGATGTTGACGCCCTCCCGTTGGATCACCTCGAGCACGCGGTCCACGTCGAACACCGCCCACGGCACGATGGCGGTGCCGTAGAGCAGGCAGGGCACGATGCCGCCGTTGAAGCCGAAGGCGTGGAAGAACGGGCTGATGATCAGGAACGTCTCGCCTCGCTGCATGCCCATGCACTCGCCGTAGAAGGCGAAGCCACCGATGAGCGGCTCGGCCGCCACCATCACGCCCTTGGGCAGGCCGGTGGTGCCCGAGGTGAACATCACGAGCGCCACGTCGCCACCGCTGCGGCAGCTGCGGCGCTGCACCGCCTCGGCCCGGGCGGCGTCGTCGGTGGTGCTGCGGAACTCGGCCAGGCTCACGGTCCCCGGCGCCACGTCGCCGCGCAGGATCACGATGTGGCGCAGCGCCGGCAGGTCGGCCCCGGCCTCTGCCAGCATCGCCGGGTAGTCGGTGTCGAGGAAGCCGTTGACGGTGAACAGCATCGTGGCCTTGGACTTCTGCAGCACGTAGGCGGCTTCCTGGCCGCGGAAGCGGGTGTTCACCGGGACCACGATGCCGCCGGCCCGGAAGGTGGCGAACGCCGCCACCACCCACTCCCAGATGTTCGGCGCCCAGATGGCCACGGCGTCGCCCGGCTGCAGGCCCCGGGCGACCATGGCCGCTGCGGTCTCGTCGATCACGTCGGCGAGCTCGGCGAAGCTCAGCCGGACCTCGCCGTCGATCACCCCGGGGAGCTCACCGTGTTCGGTCCGGGCATGGTCGACGAGCGCGCTCAGCGTTTTCGGCAATGAGATGGTCATGGCTTCTCCCTCGGCGGGCACCGCCCCGCGGTGGTGTGGGGCGGACCTTACCGAGCCACCGCGGCACCGGGCGAGGCCTGCACCGGGGCGGGCCGACACCGGGGCGGGAATCGCGCGTTCCGTACACTGGGCTGCGCAGTGGGCCGACCAGGGGGAGCCGACATGAGCATCATCGATCTGTCACCGGTGGGCGACGCCAGCGCCTGGCGGGCCGACGACGTCCTCGCCGATCGGGGCTGGGAACTGTCTCTCGACGCCGAGCAGCGCGCCGATCTCGTCGCCGCCCTGCGAGCCTGCCAGGCCCGCGGACTGCAGCTGGCCGCCATCGGGCCCGACGAGTTCCCGCTGCCGTCGATGACGGAGCTGCTGGCCACGATCTCTGCCGAGCTGCAGCGCGGACGGGGGTTCGCCCTGCTGCACGGCTTCCCCGTCGAAGGCCACGGCCTCGACGAGATCGAGCTCATGTACTGGGGGATGTGCCGGCACCTGGGCATGGGCCTCACCCAGAACAGCGACGCCACGCTCATCCACTACGTGACCGAGGGCCGGTTGCGGCCCAACCAGGGCACCCGCGGTGTCGGGGTGGCCCGCGAGTCGACGCTGCACGTCGATCTGACCGACTGCGTCTCGCTGCTGTGCGTCCGCCAGGCCCCCGACGACCCGCCGAGCTGGCTGGCGAGCTCGACGGCGATCTTCAACGAGATGCTCGAGAGCAGGCCCGATCTGCTCGACGCCCTGATCGAGGGCTTCGAGTGGGATCGCTTGGGCGAGCACGGACCGGGCGAGTCGCCGACCTCGGGGTACCGGGTGCCGGTGTTCAGCGTGCACGACGGGGTGGTGTCCTGTCGCTACAACCGGTACTGGATGGCTGCGGCCCAACGCCGCAACGACACCCACAACACCCCCGCCCAGCGCGAGGCGCTCGACCTGTTCGACCGGCTGGCAGCGCGCGACCGGCTGGAGTTCGCCTTCAACCCCGGTGACGTGCAGTTCGCCAACAACTACGTCGTGCTGCACGGACGGGCCGCCCACGAGCCCATCGAGGACGAGGACCGGGTGCGGCTGCTGATGCGCATCTGGATCGACTTCCCCGAGGCCCGGCCGATGGTGGACGAGGCGATCGTGCGCTACGGCGTGGTCCGCCACGGCAACCTGGGATGGACCGCGGATCAGGTGGTCGCCGGCACGGTCGGCGCGACGCGGGAGCGTCGCGCCGACGGCGCCACCCGCTGAGTCACGCCGTCGGGCCCGGCCGAAGGGCGCGGTCGGAGGACCCGGTCAGTCGCCGGGGGGAGGTCCGCCACGGCTGACGACCGCAGCGTCGACGGCATCGAGCAGGTCGTCGAGGCCGTGGCGACCGTGGGACTCCACCGCACCGCTGGCCAGGCGCAGCGGTGCCAGCCGGCGTTCGTTCAGCTGCAGGACCAGCTCCTCGCGGATGCGGTCGAGCACCCGTCGGGCATCGCCGACGGTGGCCCCCGACAGGACGGCGACCAGCTCGTGGGGGCCGACGCGGCCGACCGTGTCGTCGGGGCGCAAGCAGCCCACCGTGGTGCGCTCGAAGCAGCGCAGGGCCTCGGCCGCAGCCTGCTCGCCGTGACGCTCGCCGTAGCCGGCGAGATCCTCGACGTCGCAACGGGCGAGGGCGAAGGGGGCGAGGGAGCGCAGCAGCGCGTTGATGCGCCGGTCGAGCGCGGCGCGGCCGTACACCCCGTTGGCGTCGGGCAGGTCGACCTCGCCGGGGGAGAGGTGCACCATGCTCAGCCGGGCCTCGATGCGGCCGGTCAGGCTCTCGAGGGCGGCGACGTCGAAGTCCTGCGCCGGGCCGGCCACGTCGGCGGTGCGGTGCAGAACCCCGGCCGGTTTCCCGACAATACGGATCGGTATGCAGACCGCGGAGCGGGCCCGTTCCTCCCGGTGCGCGAGGAACGGGCAGACGTCGAGGTCGTCGGAGGAACGCCACCGCATGGTCCGGTTGCGGTGGATGGCCTCGCACTGTTCCGGCCGGGCCACGGGACAGCCGGGTCCCTCACCGTCGGGGCCGGCCTCGGTCACCTGCAGCAGGGACGCCGACCGGCCTCGTTGCCCGGGTCCGGCGACCATCAGGACCTCGGCCGGGGCGTCGGGCCACATCGACCCGAGCGCCCGGGCGGTCAGGGCGAACAGGTCGCTCTCGCTGTTGGCGCGCTCGAGCGCCCGGTCGAGCTGCCGGTCGAAGTCCAGCCGCCGGGTGAACTGCTCGGCAGCGGACGAGCCGGCAGGGTGGTCGGTGCCGGGCTGCAACGGCCGGGACGGCCCCGGGGCGAGCATCCAGCCGGCCCCCGCAGCGAGGCACGAGGTCAGCACGCCGGCGACCGCGAGCCGGCCGAAGCCGTGCAGGCCGGCGAGCAGGGCCGCGACCGTGGCGACCCCGTAACACCCCATGACGACGGCGGCCGCACCGAGGCACAGCCGGACCCGGCGCGTCCCCTCTCGAGCGGACATGCCGTCCTATCGGATCATTGATGCAAATGCTGTAGAGGAACCCGGTCGGGCCGCCACCGGACACGGTCCTGGCCGCTCCCGCCGGGAGCCGGTCGCGGGATTCGCCCCGGCCGGTTCAGCGGCGGGGTCCGGGCCGCTAGCCTCTCCCGCTGTGCTGCACCTCTTCGACACCGCGCAGGGACGGGTCGTCCCGTTCGAGACCAACGAGCCGAACAAGGTCTCCATGTACGTGTGCGGCCCCACCGTGTACGGGCCGCCCCACCTGGGCCACGGCCGCTTCTCGCTGGTCTTCGACGTGCTCCGCCGGTACCTGGAGTGGTCCGGCTACGAGGTGCGCTACGTGTCGAACATCACCGACATCGACGACAAGATCATCGACCGGGCCCAGCGCGAGGGCCGTCCGTGGCAGGACATCACCACCAAGTGCGAGTCGATCTGGTTCAAGGCCATGGACGGCATCGGGGTCAAGCGGCCGACGGTGACCCCGCACGCCACCGAGTACGTCGAGCGGATGGTGGAGCTCATCGCCGAGCTGCTGGCGTCGGACAAGGCCTACGAGACCTCCGACGGGGTGTACCTCGACTGCTCGACCGTTCCCGGCTACGGCCTGCTCGCCCGCCAGAGCCTCGACTCGCTGTTGGCCGGGGCCCGGGTCGAGGGCAGCGACGAGAAGCGCAACCCCACCGACTTCGCCTTGTGGAAGAAGGCCAAGCCCGGTGAGCCCACCTGGCCGGCGCCGTGGGGTGACGGCCGTCCGGGTTGGCACACCGAGTGCGTGGTGATGTCGCTCGACCTGCTCGGGGAGGGGTTCGACCTGCACGGCGGGGGCCAGGACCTCGCCTTCCCCCATCACGAGAACGAGCGGGCCCAGGCCATCGCCGTCGGCAAGACCTTCGCCCGGCACTGGGCCCACAACGGCTTCGTCGAGGTCGAGGGCGAGAAGATGTCCAAGTCGCTGGGCAACTTCACCAACCTGCTCGATCTGCTCGACCGTCACGACGGCCGGGCCTACCGGATGCTGGTGCTGCGTTCGCACTACCGCTCGCCGGTCGAGGTCACCGAGGCCACCATCGCCGACGCCGAGCGCTCGCTCGACCGGCTCGACGCCTTCGCCCGCCGCTCGCTCGAGTTGGTCGACGCCGCCACGGTGGCCGACCCGGCGACCATGGAGCAGTTCCGCCGGGCCATGGACGACGACCTGAACACCGCCGGGGCCCTCGACCAGCTGTTCCGGGCGGTGCGTTCGGCCAACACCGCGCTCGATGCCGAGGACGACGCCACCGCGGCGGCGTTGGCCGCCGCGGTGCGCGAGATGTGCCGGGCGTTCGGCCTTGCGCTGCGCGAGGAGGACAGCGGTGGACCGCCCGTCGAGGTGCTCATCCTCGCCGAGCAGCGGGCCGCGGCCCGGGCGGCCAAGGACTTCGGGGCGGCGGACCGGATCCGGAGCGAGCTGAGCAGTCTGGGCTGGCTGGTCGAGGACTCGCCGCAGGGCCCGCAGCTGCGCCGCAAGGGTTGAGCGGTTCACCGGGTCCGGCCGGCGTCGAGCGGCCGGCAAGGACCCCGCTGCCCCGGGGGTTCGTCAGCCTGTGGCTGACCGTCGTGCTCGACCTGCTCGGCTTCGGCATCATCCTGCCGATCCTGCCGCTCTACGTCAGTGACCTCGGTGCGAAACCCTTCATGGTGGGGGTGGTGCTCTCGGCGTACTCGGCGGCGCAACTGGTCGGTTCGCCGATCCTGGGCCGGTTGTCGGACCGGCACGGCCGGCGTCCGGTCCTGGTGATCGCCCTGGTCGGCAGCGCCGTCGGCCATGTGCTCACCGGTCTGGCGGGCGCGGTGCCGCTCATCATCGTCGCCCGGGCGCTCGACGGGTTCTCCGGCGGGAGCTTGTCCATCGCCCATGCCGCGGCCGCCGACCTGGCCCCTCCGCCGGAACGGCCGCGCCTGTTCGGCCTGCTCGGGGCCGGGATCGCCCTCGGGTTCGTTGCCGGGCCGGCATTGGGTTCTTTGGCGGCTCGTGGCGGGGTGCGGCTGCCGTTCTTCGTGGCGGCGGCCCTCTGTGCGGCCAATGCCGCAACCGCCTGGTGGCGCCTGTCGGCGTTGCCGCGGCCCGCCCACCCGGCACCGACGCCGGTGCCTGCCGGGACCGTCGGGCCTGCCGGCGTCGGGGGGTCGGCCGATCGTCCGGAGATGGCCGGTCGCTCCGGCATGGGCGGGGCGTTCGCCCTGATCGGATGGTCGACCCTGTTGGGTCGCACGCTGCTGACCGCGCTGTTCCTCGGCATCGGCTTCGCCGGGTTCGAGTCGACCTTCGGGCTGTTGGGCAAGGAACGGGTGGGCCTGACCGTCGGATCCGCCGGGTTGGTCTTCGCCGGCGTCGGCGTCGTCCTCAGCGTGGTGCAGGGGTTCCTGGTCAAACGGGTCATCGGAGCGCTGGGCGCGGTCCGGACGGCCCGGCTGGCGGTCACGATCAACCTGGTGGGCTTCGCCCTGCTCATCCCGGCCACCGGCTGGTGGGGTCTGGTGCCGGCCCTGGGTCTGTTGACGGTGGGTCAGGGCCTGTGGAACCCGGCGATGTCCACGGTGCTGTCGGCGGTGGCCCCCGAGGATCGGCGGGGTGCGGTGTTCGGCGCCCAGCAGGCGGTCGGTGCCGCGAGCCGCATCGTCGGACCGCTGGTGGCACTCGGCCTGTTCGGCATCGCCACGCCCGTGCCCTACGCCGTGGGCGTGGTCCTGGCGGTGGTCGGGCTCCTGGTGCTGACTGCTGTGCCGTCCGGTACCGGGTCGCCGGGGTCACCGGGGCTGGCCGGTTCCGCCGGCCACTGAGTCCCCACGGTCCTGGCTCGCCGCCGTCCCGGCGCGTCCAGGCCTGGCGGCGCCGGGGCCCGACGCCGCCAGGCCGGTCCGGCCCCGACCGGCCCCGGGCGCGGATCGGCCCCGGGCGCGGATCGGCCC
>CAIXPF010000132.1 GCA_903921205.1 uncultured Acidimicrobiia bacterium
CCGGACCGAGATGTGCCGGACCGAGATGTGCCGGACCGAGATGTAATGGACAAGATCGTCAACCTCTGCAAGCGGCGCGGCATCGTGTTCCCCTCGGCGGAGATCTACGGCGGGTTCCGGTCCACCTACGACTACGGCCCCATCGGCGTGCTGATGCTGCGCAACGTGAAGGATGCCTGGTGGCGCACGATGGTGCAGATGCGCACCGACGTCCTCGGTCTCGACGCATCGATCCTGTCGCCGCCGGCGGTGTGGGAGGCGTCGGGCCACCTCGCGAACTTCACCGACCCGCTGGTGGACTGCACGAACTGCAAGCAGCGCTTCCGTGAGGACCATCTCGATGACGTGATGGTCTGCCCTTCCTGCGGGGCGCGCGGCAGCTTCACCGAGGCCCGGCAGTTCAACCTGATGTTCAAGACCCATGCCGGACCGCTCGAGGAGTCCGCAGCGGTCGCCTACCTGCGCCCCGAGACCGCCCAGGGCATGTTCATCAACTTCGCCAATGTGTTGAACACCAGTCGCAAGAAGCCGCCGTTCGGCATCGCCCAGGTGGGCAAGTCGTTCCGCAACGAGATCACGCCCGGCAACTTCGTGTTCCGCACCCGTGAGTTCGAGCAGATGGAGCTGGAGTTCTTCGTGCCGCCCGACGAAGCGGCCACCTGGTACGAGTACTGGTGTACCGAGCGTTTCGACTGGTACGTCCGTCACGGCATCGCCAGGGAGAAGCTGCGGTTGCGGGCCCACGACGCCGACGAGCTGTCGCACTACTCCTCGGGGACCTCCGACGTGGAGTTCCTCTTCCCCTGGGGTTGGGGCGAGCTCGAGGGCATCGCCAACCGGGGCAACTACGACCTCACCCAGCACGCCACCCATTCCGGTGCCGACCTGAGCTACTTCGACCAGGAGTCCAAGACCCGCTACGTGCCCCACGTCATCGAGCCGGCGGCCGGTGCCACCCGCTCGATGATGGCCTTTCTCATCGCCGCCTACGACGAGGAGGAGGTCAAGGGGGAGACCCGGACCGTCCTGCGGTTGCATCACCGCATCGCCCCGTACAAGGTTGCGGTCCTGCCGTTGTCGAAGAAGGCGCCGCTCACCGAGTTGTCCCGCGAGGTCCTCGCCGACCTGCAGCCGCTGTGGATGGCGGACTACGACGAGACCCAGGCCATCGGCCGCCGGTACCGTCGCCAGGACGAGATCGGGACCCCGTACTGCGTGACGGTCGATTTCGACTCGCTCGAAGACCGGGCGGTCACCGTGCGTGAGCGGGATTCGATGACCCAGGAGCGGGTCGGTCTCGACCGGCTGGTCGGGTATCTCGCCGAACGGCTGCGCTGACCTCGTCGGGCCTGCGGCCCGGCGACGGCGGATGAAGGTGGAGGGGCTGCTAGCATGGACCCGCTCGACACCTGCCGAGCGACCGCGCCTGGTCACGGCACCCGATCGTTCGGGACCGGACCGAGGGGCAGGGTCCGATACCCAAACCCTGAAGGGAATCCCCACGACATGGCCGAAAAAGCCGACATCATCGCCAACCACCGCCAGCATGCGACCGACACGGGCTCGCCCGAGGTGCAGATCGCACTGCTGTCGGACCGCATCGCCTACCTCACCGAGCACCTGAAGGTCCACAAGAAGGACCATCACAGCCGGCGAGGCCTGCTGATGCTGGTGGGCCGTCGCCGTCGTCTCCTCGACTACGTCCGCAAGAACGACGTCGAGCGATACCGGGCGATCATCGCCAAACTCGGGCTGCGTCGCTGACCCGACCCACGAGCGGCCTCCGGGCCGCTCGTCGTGTATTCCGAACCAAACTCGGGATACCTCTGTTTCAACAAGAGCAAACAACCCAGGAGTGAGGGTCCGTCCGGGCGGTGTCCGGACGGGAACTGCCAGCTGCCAGCTCCCAACATTCGATCCCGGCCATCGCCGAGCGGCTCGAATGCTGCGACCTGGGAACTGGTGGGTGCCCTGGCTCCTCGTTCGGGCTCCAGGAGTGAGCCCGGAAAGGACCAAGCAGATGGCGCAATCCATCAGCGTCAGCGCGCCGGTCACCGGCGCGCCCGACAAGATTTTCTCGATCGAGACCGGCAAGTTGGCCCGTCAGGCCGACGGCGCAGTGATCGGGCGGATCGGCGGCACGTACGTGCTGGTCACCGCCACCGCAGCCAAGACCGTGCGCGACGGGGTCGACTTCTTCCCCCTCACCGTCGACGTCGAGGAGCGCATGTACGCCGCCGGGAAGATCCCCGGCAGCTTTTTCCGCCGTGAGGGTCGCGCTCCCGACAGCGCCATCCTCACCTGCCGTCTGACCGACCGCCCGCTGCGGCCGAACTTCCCCGACGGCTTCCGCAACGAGGTCCACATCATCGGCACGGTGATGGGTGCGGACAAGATCAACCCGCACGACGTGTTGATCATCAACTGCGCCTCGGCAGCGCTGCTGATGTCGGGCATCCCGTTCCTGTCGGCGATCGGCGCAGTGCGTCTCGCCTACACCGAGGACGGCCAGTGGCTGGCGCACCCGACGTACCAGGAGGGCGACGAGTCGTCCTTCGAGATGGTCGTGGCCGGTCGCGAGCTCGACAACGGCGATGTCGCCATCATGATGGTCGAGGCCGGCGGCACCGTCTCCACCTGGGAGAACGTCCAGGCCAGTGGCCACAAGGTCGACGAGGTGGCGCTGGCCGAGGGTCTCGAGGCCGCCAAGGTCCACATCAAGGACATGATCAAGCTGCAGAAGGACCTGGTCGCCCAGGCCGGTGCCAAGCCGCTGATGTCCTACAGCGAGCAGGTCGACTACTCCCCGGAGATCTTCGCTGCGGTCGAGGCCGCCGGTGCCGAGAAGATGAAGCCGGTCATCGCCATCGCCCGCAAGGCCGAGCGCGACCAGGCCGAGGGCGAGGTCCGTGCCGCCATCGTCGCCGCGGTCCTGCCGCAGTTCGCAGGCACCCCCGACGCCGAGAAGCAGATCAAGGCCGCGGCCCGCAGCCTCACCAAGAAGCTGGTGCGCAGCCGCATCGTCAACGAGGGCGTCCGCATCGACGGTCGTGGCCCGAAGGACCTGCGCCCGCTGGCGGCCGAGGTCCACGTGCTGCCGACCGTGCACGGCTCGGGCTTCTTCGAGCGGGGCGAGACCCACGTGGTCAACGTCACCACCCTCGGTGTGGCCCGCATGGACCAGATGATCGACGGCATCGACACCACCGAGCGCAAGCGCTACATGCACCACTACAACATGCCGCCGTTCTCCACCGGTGAGACCGGCTTCATGCGTGGCCCGAAGCGCCGGGAGATCGGTCACGGTCTGCTCGCCGAGCGCGCCCTGCTGCCGGTGATCCCCAAGCAGGACGAGTTCCCCTACACGATGCGTCTGGTGTCGGAGGTGCTGTCCTCCAACGGTTCGACCTCGATGGCCTCGGTGTGCGGCTCGACGTTGTCGCTGATGGACGCCGGTGTGCCGATCAAGGCCCCGGTTGCCGGTATCGCCATGGGCCTGGTGTACGCCGACGGCAAGTACACCACGCTCACCGACATCCTCGGAGCCGAGGACGCCTTCGGCGACATGGACTTCAAGGTCGCCGGCACCGGTGAGTTCGTCACTGCGCTGCAGCTCGACACCAAGATCGACGGCATCCCCGCCGACGTGCTCGCCGCCGCCCTGGCCCAGGCCAAGGAAGCCCGCATGGAGATCCTCGAGGTCATGCACGGCGCCATCGCCGCCCCGCGCGACGAGGTCGGCGAGACCGCCCCGAAGATCATCAGCTTCACGATCCCGATGGACAAGATCGGCGAGGTGATCGGCCCCAAGGGCAAGGTCATCAACTCGATCCAGTCCGAGACCGGCGCCGGGCTCACCGTCGACGACGACGGCTTCGAGGGGACCGTGACCATCTCGGCGGTCGACATCAACTCGCTGCGCGAGGCCGAGCGCCAGGTCCGGCTCATTCTCGAGCCGCCCACGGCCGAGGTCGGTGCGACCTACACCGGACGGGTGGTGAACATCACCAAGTTCGGCGCCTTCGTCAACATCCTCCCCGGTCGTGACGGCCTGGTCCACATCTCCAAGCTCGGCGGCGGCCGACGGATCAACAACGTCGAGGACGTGCTCACCCTCGGCGAGGAGATCGAGGTCGTGGTCGAGGACGTCGACCCCAACGGCAAGATCTCCCTGCGGCCGACCAACGTGCCCGAGCGGGCTGAAGGTGCGGCCGAGGCGACCGACGGTGGTTCCGACGCCGGCGGTTCGGGCCGGGACTACGTCTCCTTCGAGGACTCCTTCGAGACCGAGCTGCGTGAGGAGTTCGGCGATCTCGGTCCTGCCGCCGTGCAGGGCGCACCGGGCGATCGCGACCGCTCCGACCGCGGTCCTCGTCGGGACGGCGGCGGTGGCGACCGTGGTCGCCGTCCGCGTCGCCGCACTCGTTGAGTTCAACCCGAGGGGCCGCCCGTCGCCGTCAGGCCGGCGGGCGGCCCCTTGCCGTCTCCGGCGACGTCCAGCCCGAGCCGACCTGGCAGCGCACGGCGCTGCCCAACGGCGTGCGAGTGGTCTCCGAGCCCGTCGCCGGGGCCCGTTCGCTCTCGGTCGGGGTGTGGGTCGGGCACGGGTCTCGTGACGAACCCGCCGAAACGGCCGGTCTGTGCCACCTGCTCGAGCACCTGATCTTCAAGGGGACGGCCGAGCGTGACGCCCGGTCACTGTCGCTGGCCTTCGACGCGGTGGGCGGCGAGATGAACGCGTACACGACCAAGGAACGCACGGCGTACTACAGCCGCGTCCCGGCCGGTGCGGAGGAGATCGGGGTCGACCTCCTGCTCGAGGCGGTGACCCGTGCGGCGCTGCGCGAGGAAGACCTTGCCGGCGAGCGCGAGATCATCCTCGAGGAACTCGCCGGAGCCGAGGACGACCCGGCCGACTGGGCGGACACCAAGCTCTACGAGGTGCTCTTCGCCGACCATCCTCTCGGACGGGAGGTGATCGGCAGCGCCGATACGGTGGGCGCCATCACCCGCGCCGATGTGGCCCGCTTTGTGGCCGAAGGTCATCACGGCGCCAATGTGGTGGTCACCGCGGCCGGAGTCGTCGACCACGATCGGCTGGTCGATTCGGTGGGCCGGTGGCTCGGTACCCTGCCGGCCGGCGCGCCGCCCGTGCGTGTTGCGCCGACCGGACGCGGCAGCGGCCGGGTGCACGTGCGCCGGCGGACCGAGCAGACCCAGTTGGCCCTGGGCTGGCGCTGTGGAGGACTGCACAGCGACGACCGTCATGCCCTGACCGTGCTGGAACACGTGCTCGGCGACGGCCCGGCCAGCCGGCTGTTCCACGAGGTGCGCGAGGTCCGCTCGCTGGCCTACTCGGTCGGTTCGTCGCTGTCGCTCTACAGCGACGTGGGAACGCTGCTGGTGGCCACCGCGGTGGCGCCCGAGCGGGCCGCCGAGACCCTTCGGGTCATCGAGGGCGAGGTCGCCCGCCTGGCCAGGGGCGGGATCACCGAGGCCGAACTCGTCGCGGCGCAGGGGTACGTCGTCGGTTCGACCCTGCTGGGACTGGAGGAGGCCTCGACCTGCATGGCCCGCCTGGCGTATCTCGAGCTGACCTACGGCGGGGTCACCCCGATCGAGACCTACCTCGACCACATCCGGGCGGTCACCCTGGCCGACGTGGCCCGGGTCGCGTCCACCGTCTTCTCGGTGTCCCCGGCCCTGGCGACGGTCGGTCCGCGGGCCGTGCGCTGATCCCCGAGTTGGTTGTCCCGACCGGCTCGAGCGGCCGGCCGGGCAACAACGTCCGCCCGTCCGACGCCCGTTGCCGGTTCCGGACTGCAGGCACGGCGTCTTCTACGCTCAGCGCCATGACGATCCGGGTGGCCGTGTTGGGAGCGAGGGGCCGGATGGGTGCGACGGTGTGTGACGCCGTCGAGGCCGATCCCGAGCTGGAGTTGGTGGCGGCGGTCGACGAGGGTGACGACCTCGATGCCGTTCGTGCGGCGGGGGCCGAGGTCGTGGTCGACTTCACCGTGGCCGAGGCGGCCCGCCAGAACCTGCCCCGCGTGGCCGGCTGGGGGATCCATGCGGTGGTCGGGACCACCGGCTTCAGTGCCGAGGACCTCGAGCAACTGCGGGGTGCGTTCTCGTCGAGCAACCTCGTGGTCGCAGCCAACTTCGCCATCGGTGCGGTGCTGATGATGCGCTTCGCCGAAATCGCCGCGCCCTACTTCGACTCGGTCGAGGTGATCGAGTTGCACCACGACAACAAGGTCGATGCGCCGTCGGGAACCGCCACCGAGACGGTGCGTCGCATGGCCGAGGCCTCGGCCCAGTGGGCCCCCGACCCCACCAGGACCGAGGTGTTCCCCGGTGCCCGAGGCGGTGTCGGTCCGGCCGGTATCCACGTGCACTCGGTTCGGTTGCGGGGCCTGGTGGCCCACCAGGAGGTGCTCTTCGGCACGGCCGGACAGATGCTCACCGTCCGTCATGACAGCTTCGACCGGGTGTCGTTCATGCCCGGCGTGGTGCTGGCCTGCAAGCGCATCGCCGATCACCCCGGCCTGACCATCGGCCTCGAGCCCCTGCTCGGGCTGTAAGGCGCGGGTCCGGCCGGACCGGCGCGAACGGCTCCATGCGGGTGCAGCCGACGCGATGCGGTCCGGACCAGCCGGGGTCAGGGTGCGGCGGTCGGCCCGCAATCGGGCGGGCCCTCGGCGCCGGTGCGGGCCATGACGAGTTCCCACAGTTCCTGACGCCGGGCAGGGGTGTCGCTGCGTCGGGTCGAACCGAGTCGGTGGATGGCCCGCCGCCGCCGGTCGAGCCAGAACCCGCCGGTGGTGGCGAGCGGCTCGCCGTCGTCGGCGGCGAGCCAGACCATGGTGTCGGCGCCTTGGTCGGGGGTGCGCAGCAGCGGGCGCAGGATCGTGCGGAAGGTGGGCAACGCCTCCGCAACCCCTGGCGTGTCGGCCCATCCCGGGTGCACGGCATGGAACACCACCGCGGACCGGTCGACCCGTGCGGCCCACAGTTCGTTGAGGGTCACCTGGGCCCGCTTCGCCCGGGCATACTGCTCGGTACCCCGATAGGTCGGGGCCGTCATCTCGAGGTCGGCGACGTGCAACCCGGCGCTGTACATACCGCCGGAGGACATGGTCAGCACCCGTCCCGGCCGCGGACCCGACGACAGCAGGGGCAGCAGCAGGCTGGTCAGCAGGAAGGGTCCGAACACCTGGGTGGCCACCGTCGCCTCGTTCCCGGCGGAGGTGGTGCGGCGATCTGCCAACAGGGCCCCGGCGTTGTGCACGAGCACGTCGAGCCGGCCGAAGCGGTCGCGCAGTTCGGTGGCGGCGGCGCGCACGGCGTCGAGCTCGCCGAGGTCGGCGATGACCGGGGCGACCGGGGCACGGTCACTGCGGGCCGCGACGTCCTCGGCGGCGCGTTCGGTCCGCGCAGCGTCGCGGCCCACGAGGACCACCGTGGCTCCGGCGGTAGCGAGCCGGCAGGCGGTCGCGGCACCGAGCCCGGAGGTTGCGCCGGTGACCACCATGACCCGCTCGTCGAGTGGCGTCGGGGTCGGCTCGCCCCAGTGGTCGAGCCGGCGCCGGAGGTCATAGCCGATGCGGGTGAAGCTGGGCGCGACCGGGGCTTCGAGCAGGTGGTCGACGGCGTCGGCGACGTTGATCACGGCGCCTTCCCCTCGAGCACCCGCCGCAGGCCGGCCGCCGCCCGGTCGCCGATACGCCGGAACGGCGGGCCGAGCAGCGGCCCGGCCAGGCCCAGCGGACCACGGAGGGTCAGCTCGGCGTCGTAGGTGACGCGGCAACCCTCGGGCTCGGCAACGACGGTGACCCGATCGATCGAGACCAGCGCCTTGCTCTCTGCCCGGACCACCAGCGACCCGTGGGGATCGAACTGCATGGTCCGGTAGCGCAGGGTCACGTCGCGGCCGATGCCGGCCAGTGTCACGTCGAAGACGCTGTCGGCGCCACCGCCGACGCCGCTCACCTGGGTCACCGACCGCACGCCCGGGTCCCACTCGGTGAGATGGCGCAGGTCGGCCAAGTACTCGAACACGTCCTGGGACTGCCGGGGCGTGATCACGGTGGTCACGTAGCGGGCCATGGCCGCCTCCACACCAGTCGATCGACGACGGCCGTCCCGCTGGCGTCGGGGCGGCCAGGACCCATTCCAGCAAGCGGTACCGGGCTAAGCGGCGGCTGCGGTGCCCGGTGCTACTGCCCGACCCCGCCCGGCCCGGTCGACCCCGGGTGGTCGGTCGTCCCGCCGGCGTCGGACAGGTCCGCCGGGTCGGCAACACCGGTGGGGTCCGCCGGGTCGTTCCCGCCTGCCTCGTCGGCGAGGTCGTCCCCGAGATGGCGCAGCGCCTCGACCTCACCGCCGCCGCTTCGCCGGTCGGACCAGGTCGACAGCAGGGTCAGCAGCACGCAGGCCCCGATCAGGTACCAGCGGTACTCCTTCACGAAGCCGAGGAAGGCGTCGATCGGTGCCTGGAAGACGTTGCCGAGCAGACGGATCAGCACGAGCCGGGTGATCGTGCCGCTGATGTTCAACGCGGCGAAGACCGCCGGGGGCATCGCCACCGCGCCGGCGAGCAACGACACCATGTTGTTGGGCGCGATGAACACCACGACGTGGCGGGCCTTGGCGAAGCCCTTCTCGACCCACCGCAATGAGGTGCCGAGCGACGGTGCGTGCCGTTCCATCCAGCCGATCGCGTCGGCCCCGTACCACAGCCCGAGCAGGTAGAACAGCGGGTCGGGTGCCAGCAGTCGCAACGTGGCCACCAGGTAGTACGACCAGGCGTCGAGGCTGTTGGTGGTCAGGGCCAGGTAGCGGTTCTGCGAGCTGAGGGTGAGCAGCCACAGCGGGTGGGTGTCCACCAGTGAGGGCCACAGGAAGAACGCCGAGTTGGCAGCCACCACCATCACGATGAGCGGCGCCACGACCAGGCTGAGGACGCGACGGCTGGGCGGACGGCGCGAGCTGAGCGGGGCGGAAGGCAGCGACATGGGATCGTGGGTGTACCGAATCGACGGCGAATCGGTGCAGTGGCACTGTAGAGGTCCCCGCAGCCCTCGCCACGCCACCTGGAGGTCCTCATGGACGGCTTGATGATGAACGTGCCGCTCACCCTCAGCCACCTGTTCGGCCGGGCCGAGCGCTATCACCACCGCAAGACCATCCTCACCAACACCCGCAACGGGGTGGTCAGCACCACCTACGGAGCGTGGGCCGACCGCACCCGTCGCCTGGCCACCGTGCTCGACCAGCTGGGTCTCGGCCCCGACGCCCGGGTGGGAACGTTCGGGTGGAACACCGCCAACCATCTGTCGCTGTACTTCGCCGTGCCCTGCTCGGGGCGGGTGTGCCACACCCTCAACATCCGGCTGTTCCCCGAGCAGATCACGTACATCGTCAACCACGCGGCCGACGAGGCGATCTTCGTGGACCGTTCGCTGATCGCGCTGCTGGCTCCGCTGATTTCGACGTTCACCACCGTGAAACACCTGGTGGTGATGGACGACGGTGGCGACGCGACCTTCGAGCTCGACCATCGCGGCGCCCCGGCCGTGCACGACCTCGACACCCTGCTCGCTGCGGCCGAGCCGTTGGCCCGCTGGCCCGAGCTCGACGAGAACCGGGCCGCGTCGATGTGTTACACGTCGGGCACCACCGGTAACCCCAAGGGCGCGGTGTATTCGCATCGCTCGACCTACCTGCACACGATGGCGCTGATGCAGGCCGACTCGGTGGGTCTGTGCGAGCGGGACGTGGTGATGCCGGTCGTGCCCATGTTCCACGTCAACGCCTGGGGCCTGGCCCATGGCGCGGTCACCACCGGGGCGACGCTGGTGATGCCGGGGCCGGACCTGTCCGCCCCCACCCTGGCCGATCTGATGGTCGAGCACCGGGTCAGCGTGGCCGCCGGCGTGCCGACGATCTGGATGGGGGTCCTGCCCCTGCTCGAGGGCCGCGACACCTCGGCGCTGCGCACCATCCCGTGCGGCGGGTCCGCAGTGCCCAAGGCCCTGTCCGAGGGCTACCGGGCGGTCACCGGCAAGCCGCTGCTGCAGGCCTGGGGCATGACCGAGACCTCGCCGATCGCTGCGGTGTGCCACCTGGCGTCGAGCTTCGACGGGCTCAGCGACGAGGAGGCAGCCGAACGGCGCACCTTCGTCGGCCGGGTGGTTCCGGGGGTCGAGATGCGGGTGGTCGACCCCGACACCTTGCAGGAGCGGCCATGGGACGGGGAGACCTCGGGTGAGCTGCAGGTCCGGGGCCCCTGGGTCATCCGCAGCTACCACGACGATGCCCGATCGCCGGAGAGCTTCACGGTGGACGGCTGGCTGAAGACCGGCGACGTGGCGGTGGTCGACGACTACGGCTACGTCAAGCTCGTCGACCGGTCCAAGGACGTGATCAAGTCCGGGGGCGAGTGGATCAGCTCGGTCGACGTCGAGAACGAACTGATGGGCCATCCCAAGATCGCCGAGGCGGCGGTGATCGGCATCAGCCATCCTCGTTGGCAGGAGCGGCCGCTGGCCTGCGTGGTGCTCAAGCCGGGCGAGACGGCCGCCCGCGAGGAGATCCTGGCCTTCCTCGACGGTCGGATCGCGAAGTGGTGGATGCCCGACGACGTGGTGTTCATCGACGAGGTGCCCAAGACCTCGACCGGCAAGTTCTCGAAGAAGGACCTGCGCAGCCGTTTCGCCGACCATCAACTGCCGACAGGATGAGCACCATGTCCGACCGAACCGCCGGCACCCCGGCCCGCCCCCGTCATGCCGCCGACCGTCTCGAAGCTGCGGTGGCTGCGACGGAGTCGGTGGCCTGCGTCGGCCTCGACCCCCGGCCGGAGCTGATCCCGCCGGCGTTGCGGCGGGCGGCGCTCGACCGCCACGGTGACGGGGCCGAGGCGGTGGCCGAGGCCTTCTTGGCGTTCAACCTCGGCATCCTCGACGCGGTCGCCGGTCGCTGCCCGGTGGTCAAGCCGCAGGTGGCCTGTTACGAGGCCTACGGCGCAGCCGGCTGGCGCACCCTCGAGGCCACCGTCGCCGCGGCCGGTGCGCGCGGTCTGCAGGTCATCGTCGACGGCAAGCGGAACGACATCGGCTCCACGGCAACCCACTACGCCCAGGCCGCGTTCGGCGGTGCCCCCGGCCTCGACGGGGCCCGGCTCCCTGGTCTGGGCGGCGATTGGCTGACCGTCAACGGCTACCTCGGTGGCGACGCCATCGACCCGTTCCTCGGCGATGCCGCCGATGCCGCTGCCGGTGGCCACGGCATCTTCGTGTTGGTACGCACGTCCAACCCGTCGGCCGCCGACCTCCAGGACCGGGTCACCGATACCGGCACGGTGGCCGACGCGATGGCCGAGCTGGTGACCACGTGGGGCCGCGGCCGTGTCGGCTCATGCGGGCTCAGCGCAGTCGGTGCGGTGGTCGGCGCGACCTGGCCGGACCAGGCCCGTGAGCTGCGCGGGCGCATGCCCGACGCCTGGTTCCTCGTCCCCGGTTACGGCGCCCAGGGCGGGTCGGCCGCCGACGCGGTGGCCGGCGCCCGACCGTCAGGCCCCGCCGGCCTGCTGGTGAACTCCTCCCGCCAGATCCTCGCCGCCTGGCAGCACGACGACGAGGCCGACTGGGTCGGTTCGGCCCGCCGGGCGCTCGACGCCATGAACGCGGACCTCGGGACGGCGCTGGCCGGCCGCTGAGCCGTCCCGCCCCAGGCGTACGGGCGAGGCAAGCGGCAGGAACTTCGCGGGGCTTTCGGTACCCGGGCGCACGGTTGCGTCGTGCTTCCCGTTACCCGCCATGATCCGATCGTTCCCACTGTCCGGCGATCTGCATCAGACCGCCTCGGTTCGGCGGCCGCGGTCGGCCACCATGGAGACGTGTCCGTCCCGTCCGCCGACCTCGACGAGCAGGGTCCCGTCGGCCGCGTGTCCGAGGCCGACGAGCGGCGGCCGGCGCTCGCGGTGCGCTCGTCGGCGCTGGCCGTGTCGGGTGCCGTGTCGGCAGCGCTGTTCGCCTGGCTCGCCGTGGCAACCTTCGGTGGCAAGGCCCCACTGGCCTTCGACCGCACGGTCGATCCGATTGCGACGCGGCTCGCCGGGTGGTTGCCGGCCGACGGCCTCGCCCGGATCGACGGCCGTTGGCTGCTGCTGCCCGCCGCAGCGGTGTGGGCGGGGCTGGTGTGGCTGGCCGCCCGCCGGGCCGACCAGCGTGTCGGCCGTGCGGTGGCGGCGGGCCCGGTCGTGGCGTTGGTCGCGGGGCAGCTCGTGGCCCGCCCGGTCATCGGCCGCCGCCTCGACGGCGTGTTCACCTTTCCCTCCGGCGTGACCACCGCGGTGGCCGCCCTGGCCGTGGCCGGTGCCCTGCTGGCGTGGTGGCCGCAGGGTGGCGCAGGTGCCCGCCGCCGTGGCCGGGCCGTTGTCAGCTTCGGCGCCGCGACGGTCGTGACGCTGGGCGCCGTGGCGGTGACCGCTGCCGGTCCGGCGATGGTGAGCGATGCCGTCGCCGGTGCCCTGCTCGGAGCGGCCACGGTGCTGCTCACAGCCGCCGTCTGCGCCCGGTTCGTGCCGGCCGACCGGCCGGTCATCACCCGGCCGTGGTTGCGCTACGGGTTGTGCCTGGTGGTGGGCGCTGCGGCGGCCCTGGTGGGGTCGATCCGGCTGCCCTATTTCGTCCTGTCACCGGGTTCGCTCATCCCGCTCAACTCGGCGATCGTCGTACGCGAGCCGGGTGTCGGCGGGGTGGAGACGCTCAACGGCACCTACAGCGGCCTGACCGTTCGTTCCACCACCCTGACCATCGGCGGGTGGGCCTGGCACGAGCTCGCCGGCTCGGTCGACGAGATCGTGCCGCACGCCGCCGTCGTTCCCGCCGGACAGGATGACGCCGCCTACCGGGCGATGGAACGGCAGCGCTTCGTGGACGCCAGCGCAGTGGCGGTGGCGGTGGCCGAGCAGAAGCTGGGCCGCACGGTCGGCCAGCTCGGCGACGGCGCCCTCGTGACCGCGGTCGAACCGGGAAGCCCGGCGGACGGGGTGCTGGTGGCCGGGGACGTGGTGACTGCGGTCGGCGGTGAGGCGGTGACCAACGAGGACGGCTTGCGGCAAGGTCTCATCGCCGTCACCAGCGCCGCGGGGATCGACCCGACCCCGTCGGAGGCGCCCGATGAGCGGACCGTGCCGACCGAGCTGACGGTGCGGGCCTTCGACGGCACGGTGCGCACGGTGCCGGTGCAGCTGCGCCGGCTGCCCCGTTCGGGCCGGTTCGGGCTGGGTATCGGGGTCGCCACGGCCAACCTGCGTTTCGACCTGCCGATCGACGTGACCGTCGACGGTGGCCGGGTCGGTGGCCCGTCGGCCGGGCTGCTCACCGCCCTGGCCGTCTACGACACGCTCTCCGAGGAGGACCTCGCCGCCGGCCGGCACATCGCCGGTACCGGCACGCTGTCGCTCGCCGGGACGGTCGGCCGCATCGGCGGCATCGAGGAGAAGGTGCGGGCGGCGGTGAACTCCGGTGCCACGTTGTTCCTGGCCCCGGCGGATCAGGCTGACGCGGCAACGGCGGCGGCGCAGGGGCGGATCGAGGTCATCGGGGTGCACACCTTCGACGAGGGCCTCGCCGCCCTACGGCAGGGCTGAGCCGGCACTGGCCCGGCCGGGGTCCGGCCCGACTGCGCCGGCGCCGGCGGGCCGGACGCAGGCGGCGAGCCGGCCGTCGGCGGTGGCCTCCCAACGCAGGGTCATCCCGTCGTGGCCCAGCACCAGGTCACCCCGTTCGTCCACGGCTCGGCCCGGTCCCCACACCTCGACCAACCAGCGGGGGCTCATCCCCACCCGGCACCAGCTCGCGACGCCGTCCAGCACCCCGGCGGCGTGCGGCGGGGTGTCCCACGGGGTGACGACGCACTCGAAACGCACCAGCGCCGCCGGGCGGACCACCCGGTTCCAGCGGGCCAGGCTGCGCACGAAGCTGCTGCGGGCCCGCACCTGGACCGCCCGGCGGATCGCCCCGGCCAACGGATCGGCCCCGCCGGCCTGCCGGTTGCCGCGAACGACCCCCAGTGCGGCCCGGTCGACCCAGGTCTGCGGGAAGCGAAGCAGGAACCGGCCTGCCGCTTCGGCCCGACGGGGTGGAACGCCGCGCAGCAGGTCGGCGAAGCCCTCGTTACGCAGGCGGTCGACGGCGATCCGGAGGTGGTGTCGGTAGACCGGGTCGTCGAGGTCGTGGTCGCACCATTCGGCCAGGAAGGCACCGTCGGCCACCGCTCGACGCCAGACGGCCACCGCGTCGACACAGGCCGGGAGCTCGCCGCCGAGCGCGGCGAGCCCGACCTCACCGTCGAGATCGGGATGCGCGGCGGCCCGGAGACGACCGGCGCTCCAGTGCAGGTGGTGGATCTCGGCCGAACAGGCCACGGGCAGGGTCAGGTCGGTGAGCTCGTCGGCCCATCCGCGGCCCATGGGCGACCTCATCCGCCGTCTGCGTCGTTCAGTCGCCCGGGGTGGCGGGTCCGAGTAGGCCGCGTTCGGTACTGCTGGCCGGGGTCAGGGTGCCTGCCCCGCGGTACACGTCGAGCTTGGCCCGCGAGTCGGCGATGTCGAGGTTGCGCATGGTCAGCTGCCCGATGCGGTCGAGCGGACCGAACGCGGCGTGCTCGACCCGTTCCATGGACAGGCGCTCCGGCTCGTAGGTGAGGTGCGGCCCGGTGGTGTCGAGCACGGTGTAGTCGTCGCCCCGGCGCAGCCGCACGGTCACTTCCCCGGTGACCGCTGCGCCGACCCATCGTTGCAGGGGTTCACGCAGCATCAACGACTGCGGGTCGAACCAGCGGCCTTCGTAGAGCATGCGCCCGAGTCGCCGGCCCATGGTGCGGTAGTTGTCGATGGTGCCCTCGTTGTGGATGGCCGTCACCAGCCGCTCGTAGCAGAGGTGCAGCAGGGCCATCCCGGGCGCTTCGTAGATCCCGCGGCTCTTGGCCTCGATGATGCGGTTCTCGATCTGGTCGCTCATGCCGAGGCCGTGGCGGCCACCGATGGCGTTGGCCGCCATGACCAGCTCCACCGCGGAGGCGAACTCCTCGCCGTTGATGGCCACCGGCCAGCCCTCGTGGAAGCGCACCGACACCACCTCGGCGGGCACCGGCACCGTCTCGTCCCAGCTGCGCACGCCCATGATCGGCTCGATCAGGTCCATCGACTCGCTCAGCAGCTCGAGCTTCTTGGCCTCGTGGGTCGCGCCCCAGATGTTGGCGTCGGTGGAGTACGCCTTCTCGGCGGAATCCCGGTACGGGAAGCCGTGGTCGGTGAGCCACGCGCTCATCTCGGCCCGGCCGCCGAGCTCGCCGACGAAGGCAGCGTCGAGCCAGGGCTTGTAGATGCGCAGGGCCGCATTGACCAGCAGCCCGTAGCGGTAGAACCGCTCGATGTCGTTGCCCTTGTAGGTCGAGCCGTCGCCCCAGATGCCGACCCCGTCCTCCTGCATGGCGCGGACCAGCATCGTGCCGGTCACCGCCCGACCGAGCGGGGTGGTGTTGAAGTAGGTCTTGCCCCCGGTGGAGATGTGGAAGGCGCCGCACTGCAACGCGATCAGGCCCTCCTGGACGAGCAGCTCACGGCAGTCGACGAGCCGGGCGATCTCCGCCCCGTAGGCGAGTGCACGGTCGGGCACCGACCCGAGGTCGGGCTCGTCGTACTGACCGAGATCGGCGGTATAGGTGCAGGGGATGGCCCCGTGGTGGCGCATCCAGGCCACCGCGGCGCTGGTGTCGAGTCCACCCGAGAAGGCGATACCCACCCGCTCGCCGATCGGAAGGGACTGCAGCACGGTCGACATGGCGAGCGAAACTAGCCCGGACGCTGTCGATGGGCAGATCCGGGCCGCTGCCCGGCAGGTGCAGCCACCGGCGGTAGCGTGAGCGATCGTGCCGAAGGCGGTGAAGAACACCACGCCGAACACCAACGCTCCGGCCGCCGGCGCGGCGAAGGAACTCGACTACCGGTTCGCCCTGCGACCGAAGTGGCTGGTGCTGCACGTGCTCGCCGTGGTCGGGCTCGTGGTCATGATCGTGGCCTGCTTCTGGCAGATCTCGCGTCTGCACGAGAAACAGGACCGCAACGCGCTCTACGCCGCCCGCTCGGAGGAACCCGTCGAGCCCGTCGCCTCGGTCGTGCCGCCGGGGGCCACCGACGATCAGGTTGCCGACGCCCGCTACCGGGTGCTCGAGGCCCGGGGTCGGTACCTGGTCGACGAGCAGGTGTTCGTGCGCTCCCGCAGCCTCGACGGTCAGCCCGGCGCCTGGGTGCTGACGCCCTTGGAGCTCGAGGACCAACCCGGTGTCGCGGTGGTGGTGAGCCGTGGCTGGATCCCCGCGTCGACCACCACCCCCACCCTGCCCGCAGGAGCCGAGGCGCCCACCGGGCCGGTCACCGTGGTCGGGTTGGCGATGGAGGGCGAGGTGCGCAGCTCGTTCGGGTCGGTCGACGTGTCCGGCGCCGACCTCGCGGTCCTGGCCCGGCTGGACCTGGTGCGGTTGCAGGAGCAGGTCGAGCCCACGTTGCTCGGGGTGTACCTGCAGCTCCAGGAGCAGCAGCCGGCGCCGACGCAGCCCTACCCGGCCCTCGTGCCGCCGCCGCCGCCCGACGAGGGCCCGCACCGCAGCTATGCCGGCCAGTGGGCGATATTCGCGGTCATCTGGGTGTTCGGGTACCCGATGCTGGTACGCCGGTCCGCCCAACGCCGCGCCCAGGACGCCGGGGACGCCGGGACGATCCCCACCGCCGGCGCTGTCCCGGCTCCGGCGCCATCACCCTCGGGTCCGGCGACGACCGGAGCCGGTGGAACGATCGCCCCGACCGTCGAGCCCGACGACCTGCCGGGCTGAGCGCAGCCGCCGGCCGCATCGGTAGCGTGGCCGGTGATGAGCCAGTCCTCGCCGCCCTCGTTGCTGGTGCTGCTCGGGTTGCGTCTCGCCGGGTTCCGACCGGTCGACGTCGTCGCCGCGACGGCCGGGCTGCCCGAGCAGGAGGTCGCCGAGCTGCTCGGGGGGTTCGCCGCAGCCGGGCTCGCCACCTACCGGTCCGGCCGCTTCACCGGATGGTCCCTGACCCCGGCGGGCCGCGCCGAGGGCGAACGGTTGTTGGCGGCGGAACTCGATGATGCAGGCTGCCGGGGCGAGGTCGAGCGCTGCTACCGGGACTTCCTGCAGCTGAACGGGCCGTTGCTCGCGCTGTGCACCGACTGGCAGATGACGGGCCCGGAGACCCTCAACGATCACGGCGACGCCGCGTACGACGCCGCCGTGGTGGCCCGACTGGTCGAGCTCGACGCTGCCGCCCAACCGGTCTGTGCCCGTCTGGCCGGGTGCCTCGGTCGCTACGGCGGTTACGGGCCGCGCCTGACCCATGCCTTGGGCCGGGTGCGTGCGGGGGAGGGGGACTGGTTCACCAAGCCGATGATCGCCAGTTACCACACGGTCTGGTTCGAGCTGCACGAGGACCTGCTGGCCACCCTCAACCTCGATCGGGCGACCGAGACCGCACGCTGAGCTCCGGTCCGGTCCGGTCCCGTGCCGCCGCGCCGCTGCGCCAGGCGACCGGGTAGGGCTGCCGGGTAGGCTCGCCGCAGATTCGTTCTGCCTCAGCTGGGAGCATCTCGATGGCTCGTTTCGGCGCGGTCCTCACCGCCATGATCACCCCCTTCGACGAACGGGGTGAGGTCGACTTCGACGAGGCGGCCGCGCTCGCCCGGTGGCTCGTCGACAACGGCAACCAGGGGTTGGTGGTTGCCGGCACGACCGGCGAGAGCCCGACCCTCAGCCACACGGAGCAGGGCCGGCTGTTCCAGGTGGTGCGCGATGCGGTGTCGGTGCCGGTCATCGCCGGTGTCGGATCGAACAACACCGCCGAGTCGCTCGATCTGATCGAGCGGGCCGAGGCCGCCGGTGTCGACGGGCTGCTCATCGTGACGCCGTACTACAACCGCCCGTCGCAGGCCGGTCTGCTCCGGCACTTCACGACCCTGGCCGGGGCGTCGTCCCTGCCGGTGATGCTGTACGACATCCCGGTCCGCACCGGCCGCAAGATCGACACGGCCACGCTGCTCGAGCTCGCCCACGGCGTGCCCAACATCGTGGCGCTCAAGGACGCCGCAGGTGATCCGTCCGAGACGGCGTCGTTCATCGCCCGGGCGCCGTCGGGGTTCGAGGTCTACTCCGGCGACGACTCGCTGACCTTGCCGTTCCTGTCGGTCGGCGCAGTGGGCGTGGTCGGCGTGGCCACCCACTGGTGTGCCGCCGACATGGTCGACATGGTCGAGGCCTTCGCCAAGGGCGACGTCGAGCGGGCCCGTCTGCTCAACGCCCGGATGATCCCGTCCTACGATTTCGAGACCGGGCTGGTTGCACCCAACCCGGTGCCGACCAAGGCCCTGCTGCGCGCCATCGGCCGCAAGGTGGGGGAGTGCCGTCCGCCCATGGGCCCGACCCCCGAGGGCCTCGAGGACAAGGCCCTGCAGGTGCTGGCCGACCTCGAGGCTTCGCGCCGGGCCTGACCGGCGCAGGCCCGCTCGGGGGCCCGTGCACGTTCCGGGGGCGGCAAACGGCTACCGTCGTGCCACCATGGCGTCACCGGTCACCATCACGTTCCTGGGCGGACTCGGCGAGATCGGGCGCAACTGTGCGGCCGTCGAGGTCGACGGGGATCTGGTCCTCATCGACTTCGGGCTGATGTTCCCCGGCCCCGACATGCCGGGCATCGACCTGGTCCTGCCCGACTTCTCGTGGATCGTCGAGCATGCCGACCGGCTCAAGGCGGTGGTGCTGACCCACGGTCACGAGGACCACGTCGGCGGCCTGCCGTACCTGCTTCGTGAGGTCTCGGTGCCGCTGTACGGCTCCCGGTTCACGCTGGGCCTGGCCCGCAACCGGATCGAAGAGGCGGGCCTGCTCGGCAGGACCTCGTTCAACCCGGTGGCCGATGGCGAGTCCGTCACCATCGGGTCGATGCAGATCGAGTTCATCCCGATCACCCACTCGGTGCCGTCGGGCAACGCCATCGCGTTCCACACCCCGCAGGGCATCGTCCTGCACTCGGGCGACTTCAAGATCGACACCACCCCGGTCGACGGGCGTCGTTCCGATCTCGCACGGATCGGCCACCTGTCCCACAGCAAGGGCATCCGGCTGTTGCTCGCGGATTCCACCAACGCTGACGAGCCCGGCTATTCGGCCTCCGAGAGCGAGGTGGGCCGGGTCCTCTACGACCTGTTCCACGAGCACCAGGACCGGCGGCTGGTCGTTGCCTGCTTCTCGTCGCACATCCACCGGGTCCAGCAGATCGCCGACGCCGCGATCGAGCAGGGCCGGGTGGTGGCCTCGCTCGGCCTGTCGATGAAGCGGAACATCCGCATGGCCCGCGACATGGGCCTGCTCGACATCCCGGCGTCGAAGTTGGTCGACATCGAGGAACTCGACAAGTACCGGCCCGAGCAGGTGTGCATCATCTCGACCGGGAGCCAGGGCGAGCCGATGTCGGCCCTGGCCCTGATGGCGGCGAACCAGAACCGGTGGCTGAAGATCGGCCGCGACGACACGGTGATCCTGTCCTCGCACCCGATCCCGGGCAACGAGCACAACGTCTCGCGGGTCATCAACGGCCTGACCCGGTTGGGGGCCGAGGTGGTGCACACCGGCATCGCCGATGTCCACGCCACCGGTCATGCTCAGGCCGGCGAGCTGCTGCTCTACCACTCGCTGGTCCGTCCGGAGTGGTTCACCCCGGTGCACGGGGAGTACCGCCAGATGGTGGCCCACGGCCGCATCGCCGAGGACATCGGCATCGATCCCGACCACGTCGTGATCTGCGAGGACGGCGACCAGATCGTGCTCGACGACCAGGGCGTGCAAGATC
>CAIXPF010000133.1 GCA_903921205.1 uncultured Acidimicrobiia bacterium
CCCCGCAGCGACTCGCGCAGCGGCCGCACGATGGGGATGCCCCCGCCGACCGCGGCCTCGAAGAGCAGGTCGACCCCGGCCGCCTCCGCGGCGCGGTACAGCTCGGGCCCGACGTTGGCCAGCAGCTCCTTGTTGGCGGTGATCACCGGCTTGCCGGCCTTGAGGGCGTCGAGGATCAGCGAACGGGCGGGCTCGATGCCACCCATCACCTCGACCACCAGGTCGACCTCGGGGTCGGCCACCAGCGCCGCGGCGTCGTGGGTGAGCACGTCGGGACCGAAGGAGACGTCCCGGGCACGGGACACCGAACGGACCGCCACGCGGGTCACCTCGAGGCGCTGGCCGGTCTGGGCCTCGATCGACCCGGCCCGGGCGGCCACGAGGGCGGCGAACGCGGCACCCACGTTGCCGCAACCCAACAAACCAATGCGTACGGAGTCGGACACCACGGTGCGTCAGCCTCTCACTCGGGGACCAGGGTTGATTCGGAACGCGCCCGCTGCGGGTTGAGCGGTCATGCCGGCGTCGAGGCGGCGGGGTCGAGGGCCAGGTCGGTGCGCATCAGGTCCTCGTCGGTCTCGCGGCGTACGACCAGGCGGGCCCGGCCGTCGGCGACGAACACGATGGCGGGCCGGCCCATGCGGTTGTAGTTCGAGCCCATCGACCAGCCGTAGGCGCCGGTGACCGGTGTGGCGACGACGTCGTCGACACGCAGGTCCTCGGGGACCGCCGCCTCGTGCAGCAGCACATCACCCGACTCGCAGTGCTTGCCGACGATGCGCACCGTGCGGGAACGGGCGGCGCCCACGGCGCGGGGCAGGAACGCCTCGTACTCGCTGCCGTACATGGCGGGGCGGGGGTTGTCGATCATGCCGCCGTCGACCGCCACGTAGGTGCGGATGCCGGGCAGGTCCTTGATGGTGCCGGCCCGGTAGAGGGTGACCGCGGCCTGCGCCACGATGACCCGGCCCGGTTCGGCGGAGATGACCGCGTCGATACCGAGGGCCTCGCAGGCGCCGTGGACCCGTTCGCCCCAGGCGCTGATCGGCTCGCTCTCCTCGGCCTCGATGTACGCGACCCCGAGGCCTCCGCCGATGTTGAGCTCGGGCAGGGCCGCGCCGCGTACGAACGGGGCGAGGGCCTCCATGGCCAGCGCGAAGCTGCGGGCCACGAACACCTGCGAGCCGATGTGGACGTGCAGGCCGATCAGCCGGGCCGGCGAATCGGGCCGGCGCAACCGGTCGATGGCCGCGGCGGCGGCACCGGAGGCCAGGCCGAAGCCGAACTTGGAGTCCTCCTGGCCGGTGGAGATGTAGTCGTGGGTGTGGGCGTGCACCCCGGGGGTGACCCGGATCAGCACGTCGGGCCGGTCGAGGCCCTCGCCGGCGACGAGCCGGTCGAGGCGGTCGATCTCGTCGAACGAATCGACGACGATTCGCCCGACGCCGGCGACGAGCGCGGCGCGCAGCTCGGCGGTGGACTTGTTGTTGCCGTGCAGCAGCAGGTCGGCGGCGGGGATACCGGCCCGTAGGGCCACGTGCATCTCGCCGCCGGAGGCGACGTCGAGCCGCATGCCCTCCTCGTGGGCGAGACGGGCCATGGCCCCGCACAGGAAGGCCTTGGTGGCGTAGTAGACCCCGCCGGGGAAGGCGTCGACCGCCTCGCGGCAGCGGTTGCGCAGGTGGGTCTCGTCGTAGACGAACAGCGGCGTGCCGTACTGCTCGGCCAACGCGACGGTGTCGACCCCGCCGAGCAGGAGCTGCCCGTCGGGTCCGACTGCGGCGGTGTCGGGCAGCAGGCGGAAGGAGATCGGTCCGGCCATGACCTACATCGACTCCGGGGCGCTGACGCCGAGGATGCCGAGCCCGATGCGCAGGCCCACCCGGGCGGCCTCGACCAGCCACAGCCGGGCCTGGGTGGTGGCGTCGTCGACGGGGCGGCCGTCGCCGTCGGTGCCCATGATCCGGCAGTCGTGGTAGAAGCCGTGGAAGGCCCCGGCGAGCTCGCGGACCCAGGTGGTGACCTTGTGCGGGGCCCGCTCGTTGCAGGCCAGGGTGATGACGTCGTCGAGCTCGGAGAGCAGGCGCAGCACGTCGAGCTCGCGCTCGTGGGTGAGCGGGCCGAGGTCGATCTGCTCGAGCGGCCGGCGGGTCACGCCGTTGGCGGCGGCCTGGCGGACCAGCGAGGCGATCCGGGCGTGGGCGTACTGCACGTAGAAGACCGGGTTCTCCATGGCCTGGGAGGCCATCACGGCGAGGTCGACGGTCTGGCGGGTGTCGAGGGACTGCAGCAGGAAGGTGAGCCGGGTGGCGTCGATGCCGGTCTCGTCGACCACCTCGGACAGGGTCACGATGGTGCCCGCCCGCTTGGACAGCTTCACCTCCTCACCGTTGCGCTTGAGGGTGACGAGCTGGCCGAGGATCAGCTCGACCTCGCTGCTGTCGTGGCCGAGGGCCTGCACGCCGGCCTTGAGCCGGGCCACGTAGCCGTGGTGGTCGGCACCCCAGATGTCGATGAGCTGGCTGTAGCCGCGCTCGAACTTGTTGCGGTGGTAGGCGATGTCGGGCAGCAGGTAGGTCGGCTCGCCGTCGGACTTGACCAGCACGCGGTCCTTGTCGTCGCCGTAGTCGGTGCTGCGCAGCCAGACCGCTCCGTCGGCGGTGTAGGTGGCGCCACGGGAGGCGAGATCGGCGAGGGTGGCGTCGATGGCGCCGTCGGAGACCAGGGACCGTTCGGAGAACCAGGTGTCGAAGTGCACGCCGGCGGCGTCGAGGGTTTCGCGCAGGTCGCGCTTGACCCGGTCGTAGCCCCATTCGACGGGGTCGGCGTCGGCGGGCATCTCGGCGGCCCATTCCTCGAGGTACTGGCCCTTGTAGCCGTCCTCGGGTACCGGCAGGCCGGCCTTGAGCGCAGCGAGGGACTCGCCGAACAGCCGCATCTGCACGCCGCGGTCGTTGAGGTAGTACTCGCGGTCGGCGCGGTAGCCGCAGTGGTTGAGCAGGTTGACCAGTGCGTCGCCGTAGGCGGCCCAGCGACCACCTCCGGCGTGCAACGGGCCGGTCGGGTTGGCCGAGACGAACTCGACGTTGACGCGCTTGCCGTGGCCGAGGTCGGGCCGGGCGAAGCCGTCGGTACCGAGGGTGGCGGCGTCGCGCAGCACGGCGTGCAGCCAGCTGGGGGCGAGGTGGAAGTTCACGAAGCCGGGACCGGCGACCTCGAGCCGGCTGACGTGGGCGACCTGGGCGGCTTCGAGGGCGCCGACCAGGGCCGTTGCCAGCTCGCGGGGGTTGCGGCCGGCGCTCTTGGCGGTGGCCAGGGCGACGTTGGTGGACCAGTCGCCGTGCTCCTTGCGGGCCGGACGTTCCAGGGCGATGGCGGCAGGGGGTTCGATCCCCAGGGAGGCCAGGGCCTGACCGATGGCGGCGCGGAGCGCGTCTTGAATCACGGTGGGCCACGCTACCCGCCGCCCGCCGACGCGAAGAAGGACGGACGGCACGGGCGTCGGGGTTGCGGCGGAGCGACGGCGGAAGGCTTTCCGCCCCGGCGGGGCCCACGGTGCCGGCAGCCCGGGCCGACGCGTGGGAGAGTTCGGGGATGCAGTTCGAAACCGTGCGTCTCGACGGCGACGGGCCGGTCCGTCACCTCGTCCTCAACCGTCCCCAGGTCCACAACGCGGTCAACGCGCAGCTGGTGGCCGACGTGCACCAGGCGTGCCTGGCCGTCGAGGCCGACCCGTCGGTGCGGGTGGTGATCCTGCGCGGGGAGGGTCCGAGCTTCTGTTCGGGCGCCGACCTGAAGGCGCCGCGGGCGACCAAGACCGAGGCGATGCTGGGCTCCAAGAACGGCGCCCGGATGTACGACACGCTGCTGAACCTCAACGCGGTGACCATCGCGGCGTGCCACGGGTATCTCATCGGCGGTGGTGCGGTGTTCCCCGCTGCGTGCGATTTCCGGGTGGGGGCACCGTCGATCAAGCTGACGTTGAACGAGGTGTCGATCGGGTTCAACCTGACGTGGCACTCACTGCCGGTGCTGATCAACCTGGTGGGGCCGCAGAAGGCCAAGGAGATGCTGCTGCTGGGCCGGACCTACGGGTACCGGCAGCTCGATGCGATGGGGTTCTTCACCGAGATCGTGGAGGACGAGGGCGACCTGGTGGAGGCGTGCGAGCGGCTCGCCGCCGAGGTGGTGCGCCAGCCGCCGGTGCCGACCACGGTGTCGAAGGCGTCGATCAACGCCCAGACGCTGACCCATGCCCGGGCCGTGCAGCACATGGACCATGTGGCGGTGGGGTTCATGAACTTCTCGGCGAACTCCCGCACCGCCCGCGAGACGTACTTCAGCGGCGAGGGGCGGGACTGGATCGCGGAGTGACCGGGCCGAGGTCTGGCCCCGCCGGACGCGGGTGCTAGTCTTCTGCGGCGGTACGGGCCCCCAGGGCCCGTCCAAGCCCTCGTAGCTCAGCGGATAGAGCAGCGGCCTCCGGAGCCGTGTGCACAGGTTCGAGTCCTGTCGAGGGCGCCAGCAGTTCACCAGCGGCTTTCGCGGAAAAGCCCTGGTCACAGGGTTGGACGTCGGGTTCCACTGGGTGTCACTGGCAGCCGGTGACCGCCGCTGGCCGCGTAACGAGCCCGTAACGGCGGGGGGTTCGCGTAACGGACGGGTAACCGCAGAGGCCGTTTTGGGCGGTTCCCAGCGGGGCTCCGCAGCCTGATGTTGGCGGTTCACGGCGTTCAGGCTGCCGCGACACCCCGGGTCCGTGCGGACCATTGCGGTGCCGGTCAGCCGGCCTGAGGGGGACCCGGTTGGTGGTCCAGCCGCTATGCGGCTTGGGGTTGGTGGGTCGTGGTCCGCTGTAGGGCGAACTCGGTGGGGGTGAGTTCGCCGTGGGCGGAGTGGGGTCGGTTGGCGTTGTAGTCCAGTCGCCAGTCTTCGATGATCACCCGGGCCTCGAGCAGGCTGTCGAAGCGCCACGAGTTGAGCAGCTCGTCACGGAGTCGACCGTTGAAGGACTCGATCCAGGCGTTCTGCCATGGTGAGCCAGGGTCGATGAACAGCGATCCGGTGCCGTTGAACCGGCACCAGTCGTTGACGGCGTGCGCGACGAACTCGGGACCGTTGTCGAAGCGCACGTAGACCGGGACGGTCCCGAGTCGGGCAGCGAGGCGGTCGAGGACGGCGACAACGCCATCGGCGTCGATCGAGCGGTCGACTTCAATCGCGAGGGCCTCGCGGGTGAACTCGTCGAATCACGTTCAACATCTTCAAGGTGCGTCCGTCAGCGGTGGTGTCGAACTGGAAGTCCATCGCCCAAATCACGTTCGGTCGGATCGGTGACATCGCGCCGACCTGGACGCCGATGCCGGTGAGCCGCTTCTTCTTGCGGCGCTGCG
>CAIXPF010000134.1 GCA_903921205.1 uncultured Acidimicrobiia bacterium
GCTGCGGGGCGAGCGCATCAAGCAGGTGATGGGCATCGTC
The DNA here is from genome assembly GCA_903921205.1 of uncultured Acidimicrobiia bacterium. GTDB lineage: Bacteria > Actinomycetota > Acidimicrobiia > Acidimicrobiales > CAIXPF01 > CAIXPF01. Next base: position 41 of record CAIXPF010000134.1, read on the forward strand.
AACGGCACCACCAACTACATCCTCACCCGTATGACCGAGTCCGGCGCGTCCTACCACGACGCCCTCGCCGAGGCCCAGAGCCTCGGCTACGCCGAACGCGACCCCACCGCCGACGTCGAGGGCTACGACGCCGGGGCCAAGGTGGCGATCCTGGCCTCGATCGCCTTCGGCGCCGCCGTCGCCGCCGGCGACGTGTACCACGAGGGCATCAGCAACATCACCGCCACCGACATCGACTTCGCCGGCCGGCTGGGCTACCGCATCAAGCTGCTGGCCATCGCCGAGGAGTACGACGACGGCACCATCGGCGTGCGGGTCCACCCGGCCATGGTGCCGCTCGACCATCCGCTGGCGGCGGTGCGCGACTCCTACAACGCGGTCTTCGTCGAGGGTGAGGCGGTCGGCAACCTGATGTTCTACGGCCGTGGCGCCGGCGGCAACCCCACCGCCTCGGCCGTGCTCGGCGACGTCATCGACGCCGCCGCCAACCTGCGCAGCCACGCCGCCGCCTCGGTGGGCACCCTGCGCCCGGCCCGCATCCGGCCGGTCGACGACGTCGAGTCCGAGTACTACCTGCAGCTCGAGGTGGCCGACCAGCCCGGTGTGCTGGCCCAGGTCGCCCGGGTCTTCGGCGAGCACGGCGTGTCCATCCGCAGCATGGAACAGGACGGGCTGGGGGAGCGGGCCCGCATCATCTTCATCACCCACTCCGCCCGCGAGGCCGACGTGCAGACCACCCTGGCCGAGCTGCGCGGCCTCGACGCGGTGCGCCAGGTCAACGGCCTGCTGCGGGTGATCGGCAGCGGTGGCCGGTCGTGATGCGCTACGTGTCCACCCGGGGTGCGGCCCCCGAGCTCGACTTCGGTGACGTGCTGCTGGTCGGCCTGGCCACCGACGGCGGCCTCTACGTGCCCACCGAGGTACCGCCCCTGCCGCAGGACTGGGACCTCGAACGGCCCTACGCCGAGCTCGCCGCCGCGGTCATGTGGCCCTACGTCGAGGGCAGCATCGAACGTGGCACCTTCGACGCCGTGGTGGCCGACAGCTACCGCACCTTCGATCATCCCGACGTGGTCCCGATGCGCGAGCTCGACACCGGCCTCTACCTGGCCGAGCTGTTCTGGGGCCCGACCCTGGCGTTCAAGGATGTCGCCCTGCAGCTGGTCGGGCGCCTCTTCGACCACGAGCTCGGCCGCCGCGGCGACCGGGTCACCGTGGTCGGTGCCACCTCGGGCGACACCGGGTCCGCCGCCATCGAGGCGCTGCGCGACCGCGAGGCGGTCGACTGTTTCATCCTGCACCCCCACGGCCGGGTGTCGGAGGTGCAACGTCGCCAGATGACCACGGTGCTGGCCGACAACGTGTTCAACCTCGCCGTCGACGGCACCTTCGACGACTGCCAGGACCTGGTCAAGGCGATGTTCGCCGACGAGGCGTTCCGCGGCCGTTTCCACCTGTCGGCGGTCAACTCGATCAACTTCGCCCGGGTGCTGGCCCAGATCGTCTACTACGTCACCGCCGCAGCCTGGGTCCGCCGCCACCTCGGCGCCGCAACACCGGTGTCGTTCGTGGTGCCGACGGGCAACTTCGGCAACGTCTACGCCGGCCACCTCGCCCGCCGGGCCGGGCTGCCGGTGCGCCGGCTCGTCGTGGCCTCCAACGCCAACGACATCCTGCAGCGGTTCTTCACCACCGGCACCATGACCCAGACCGGGGTCGTGCCGACGCTCAGCCCGTCGATGGACATCCAGGTCAGCTCCAACCTCGAACGGCTGCTGTGGGAGCTGCACGGCGGCGAGGGCGATGCCGTGGACGCCTTCATGCGCCGCTTCCGCGACGAGCGCACCGTCACCCTCGACGCCGAGCGCTTCCGGTCCCTCGACGAGGGCTTCACCGCCTACCGGGCCGACGACGCCGCCTGTCTCGAGGTCATGGCCCGCTACCACCGCGACCACGACGTGCTCGTCGACCCGCACACCGCCGTCGGCCTGTGCGCCGCCGAGGCCCACGGGTACGGCGTCGACCGTCCGCTGGTGGTGCTGGCCACGGCGCATCCGGCCAAGTTCGCCGACGCCGTGCAGCAGGCCACCGGGGTCCGCCCGGCCCTGCCGTCGCGGCTCGCCGACCTGCTCGAACGGCCCGAACGCTACGAACGGGTCGCCAACGACCTCGATGCGGTCGAGGCGCAGGTGGCGTCCCGCGCCCGCCTCGGCCACTGAGTCCGACGGCCCCTCCCACGCGTCACCGGCCCGCCCGGGTGGGGCAAAACCCCGCCGGTCGGGCCCTTGGGGTGCGAACATGGCGAACATCAGGTCCGCGAGGTGCGTCTGCGCCCTGCGCGGTGAGCAGAATGGCAGTTCATGAAGTACGTGGTGTGCGTCCCTGATGGCTGTGCCGACGAGCCGGTCGATGAACTCGGCGGAAAGACGCCCCTGGAGTACGCGCACCTGCCGGTGCTGTCCTCCCTTGCGGCCCGGGCCACGGTCGGCCGTGCCCAGACCATCCCCGCCGGCCTGCCCCCGGGCAGCGACGTGGGCAACATGGCCATCTTCGGCTACGACCCCAGCCGCTACCACACCGGTCGCGCCCCCATCGAGGCTGCGGCGCTGCGGCTCGACCTGACCGGTCGTATCGCCTACCGCTGCAACCTGGTCAACGTCTCACCCGACGGCACGATGGTCGACTTCGCCGGCGGCCACCCCGACTCGGCCCTCGCCGCCGAGGTCATCGCCGCGCTCGACGCCGAGCTCGGCGGGGAGGTCAGCTTCCATCCCGGCGTGCAGTACCGCCACATCATGCTCGCCCCGCTCGACTGGGCCGAGGCCGACTGCTACCCGCCCCACGACCTCACCGGCACGCCGGCGCTGGCACCGACCGGGCCGACCTCCGCCCGGCTGATCGACCTGATGGAGCGGTCCCGTGACGTGCTGCGTCGCTTCGAGATCGGTGCCAACCAGATCTGGCTGTGGGGCCAGGGCCCGGGCTCGGACATGCCGCGCTTCATCGACCGCTACGGCGTGCACGGCGGCCTGTGCACCGAGGTCGACCTGGTCCGCGGGCTCGGCGTGATGGCCGGCCTCGACGTGGTGGAGGTCGAAGGCGCCAACGCCTGGTTCGACACCAACTACGAGGGCATGCGCGACGCCACCATCGAGGGCCTGCGGGCCGGTGCCGATCTGTGGATCGTGCACATCGAGGCGTCCGACGAGGCCGGCCACGCCGGCGACGTCGGCGAGAAGGTCAAGGCGCTCGAGAACTGGGACCGCCGGGTGCTTGCCGGGCTGACCGAGGCCCTCGACGATCTCGGCCCGTGGCGCATGCTGCTGCTGCCCGACCACGCCACGCCCCTGCGGCTGAAGACCCACACCCCCGATGCGGTGCCGTACCTGCTGCTCGACTCGCGTCAGGCGGGGCCCGGCGGTTCCTACACCGAGTCCGGCGTGGCCGGTTGCGCTCCGGTGGTGGCCCACGAGCTGATGGCGGCGCTGCTCCAACGATGACGTGTCGCTGGTGAACGGGCTTGTGGGTAGGCCCGGGGGGCCGTGCTACGCTCGAGGTCGCGTCGGTCCGTCACCCGCCCTGCTCTGCGGCCCACACCACGTGGTCGCAAGGGCGGTTCCCGCACATCGCAGTCGGACGTCGATGTCGCTCCCGATCGGTCCGCCGGTGTGGCCCGATCGGTCCCGGCACGAAGTGCTGCGTTCGCACCGATTGATCGCCGCGATCCCCACCCACCCCGGACCCCTGGTCCCCGGCGCACCGCCTCGTGGCGGAACCTGCGCCGCCGGTCCTGCGGGCACCACCGGTACTGCCGGAGAAGGAAGGCCCGAGTGAGCGTCGACGCGCACGAGCTCGAGCGAGACACGCTGAGGCGCAAGGACCGCGAACAGCTGCTCGTCATCGCCACGGCGCTGGGCCGCAAGGCCCCGGCACGCGCCCGCAAGGAGCAGATCATCGACGTGATCCTCGGCGTGCCCATTGCCGGCGGCGCCGGCGACGGTGCCGAGCGACTGCCGCTCGACGATGCCCCAGCCCCGATCCCGGCCGCGACGACTCCGGCCGCTCCGCCGGCTCCCGCCGTCGTGCCGTCATCCCCGGCTCCGACCCCAGCCCCTGCGGCCGTGACGCCGGCTCCGGTCGCCCCGGCGGCTGCCGGTGAACCGGCTGTGGCACCTGTGGCACCCGTGGCGCAGAGCCCGGCCGACCTGCCCGCGGCCGCCCCGACCCCGACTGCTGCGGCCTCCGCAGCTCCGGCTCCGGCCGGCGATGCTGCTGCGGCCCGGGCCTCGACGTTCTCGCCGTTCGGCAACCTCGACGCCCCGGCGTTCCGGCGTACCCCGCCGCCGCCCGACCCCGAACGCACCGATGCCGGTGACGGTGCCGACGCTGGTTCGCGACCGACTGCCGAGCAGCCTGCCGTGATCGCGTCGACGGAGCGAGCCGGTTCGGCCGACACGTCCGGACCGACCGACTCCTCCGACCACGACCACGATCACGACGGCGAGGACCGTGGCGACGGCGAACGCGACGGCGAACGCGACGGCGAACGCGAGGGGAGCAGCCGTCGTCGTCGCC
>CAIXPF010000135.1 GCA_903921205.1 uncultured Acidimicrobiia bacterium
ACTGCGGGCTGCGCTGCGGGCGTTCGGAGCGGACCTCGAGCTCGGCGTTCACCATGACCGGCAGCCCGTGGCCGAGCTGGTCGTGGACCTGGGCGACGGGAGCGAGATTGTCGCGCACGTCAGCGTGCGTCGGGCCGGGGCGGTGGCGTCATGAGGAACGTGGCGAAGCATCCCGCCCGGTACAGCCCGGAGCTGCTGCCGGTGATGGCCGACATGCTGGCCGGCACGGTGGGCGTCGTCCTCGACCCGTTCGCCGGGACGGGGGAACGGCTGGCCGAGCTGGCTGCCATGGTGCCGACCGCCCGGTTCGTGGGCATCGAGCTGCAGCAGAAGTGGCAGCTGTGCAAGGTGCTGCCGTTCCGGTCGGGCGGTGCGTCATGACCGCCCAGGACTACGGCCTGGCCGTGTTCGTCCAGCACGCCGAGATGCTGCGGGCGTCGGCGGTGAACCCCGCGGTGGCCAGCGAGCGCGGGTACGTCTCGGCAGATACCAAGGCCATGCTCGAGCGCTACGGGTTCGCTCAGTCGCAGCGGAACGTTCCGGCGTTGGTGATCCCGTTGTGGCGGGTCGACGGCCAGCGGGCCGGTTTCCAGTGCCGGCCGGACGATCCCCGTCATGGGACCGACGGCCGGGTGATCAAGTACGAAACGCCGGCGAAGCAGCGGATGGTCGTCGACGTTCACCCGCGCGTGCGTGAGGTGGTGCGCTGCGGTGTCGACGTGCCGCTATTCATCACCGAGGGCGTGCGCAAGGCTGACGCTGCGGTGTCGCAAGGTCTGGCGTGCGTCGCCCTGCTCGGGGTCTGGAACTGGCGTGGCACCGACAGCGAACGCGCCGTAAAGGCGCTGCCCGACTGGGACGAGATCCACCTGAAGGGGCGTCAGGTGTACATCGCTTTCGACTCTGACGTGGCGATGAAGCCGCAGGTGCGCGAGGCCATGGTCCGGCTCAAGGCGTTCCTGGAGGGCCGCGGCGCCGAGGTGTGGGTGATCTACCTGCCGGCCGGCGAAGGCGGGGCCAAGGTCGGGCTGGATGACTATCTCGCCGCTGGGCACACGGTGGACGACCTGCTGGAGCACGTCAGAACCGAAGTGGCGCCGGCGGAATCGGCACAACGGGCCGAGACCTTCGACGACGTGCCGGACGAAGCCGGGGCCGCGCTGCTTGACGAGGTGGCCGGGTTCGTTCGTCGCTTCGTGGCGATGCCATCCGAGCACGACCTGGTGGCAGTGGTGTTGTGGGTGGCGCACACCTGGGCCATCGAGGCGTTCGAGTCGACACCGCGGCTCAACTTGTCGTCAGCCGAAAAGCAGTGCGGGAAAACCCGGACCCTCGAGGTGCTCGCCCTGTTGTCTCGCAACGCCCGGCACAGCATGAACATGAGCGTCGCCTACATGTTCCGCATGGTCGATGAAGCGCAGCCGACGTTGTTGGTCGACGAGGTGGACACCATCTTCAACGTCAAGCTGGGAGCGGCGAACGAGGACCTCCGGGGTCTGATCAACGCCGGCCATCGGCGAGGCGCCACGGTGGGACGCATGGTCGGCGAAGGCACGGAGATGGTGCCGAAGGACTTTCCCGTGTTCTGCCCGGTCGCGCTGGCCGGCATCGGCAAGCTGCCCGACACGATTCATGACCGGTCGGTCATCATCCGGTTGCGGCGGCGCAAGGCGGGCGAGGCCGTCGAGCCGTTCCGTGCTCGAGACGCCGGCGCCGAGGCCTGGGTGATCGGGCGACGGCTGGCAGCGTGGGCGTTCCGCCACGTGGACGCGTTGACCGACGCCCGACCGGAGATGCCGCCTGGCATTGTCGACCGACCCGCCGACGTGTGGGAACCCCTCCTCGCTGTCGCCGACGCCGATGCTGATTCTCGCAGTGTTGGTGAGCTCTCGCGCG
>CAIXPF010000136.1 GCA_903921205.1 uncultured Acidimicrobiia bacterium
CGCTGTCCCGGCCCGCTACCGGGCGCTCATCGTCGCCAGCGCCGGCCTCGGTGTCCGCCAGGGCGAGGCGCTCGGGCTGACCGTCGACCGGGTCGACTTCCTGCGCCGCACCGTCCGCATCGACCGGCAGCTGCTGACCCCGGCCCGTGGCAAGCCGCAGTTCGGCCCGACGAAGACACCGGCCAGCGTGCGGACGCTGCCGCTTCCCCAGGTGGTCGCCGACGCCCTCGCCGCACACCTCGCGCAGTTCGGCGAGGGGCCGGACCGGCTGATCTTCACGACCGGGCACCAGGGGCCGATGCGCCGGAACAATGCCGGCGACATGGTCCGGCGGGCGGTCGCTGCGGGGAACCTCCCGGTGGGCACCTCGAGCCACGACCTGCGGCACTTCTACGCCAGCCTTCTCATCAGTCAGGGCCAGTCGGTGAAGGTGGTGCAGTCCCGCCTCGGCCACCGCTCCGCCACCGAGACGCTGGACACCTACGGGCACCTCTGGCCCGACAGCGAGGCGGACACGATCGCCGCGGTCGACATCGCTCTCGCCGCCATGCGCTGATCACCTCCGCCAGCCTCGGGGTCCGCGGGTCGATCCGCCTGCGGTTCCTGTCTTACAACGCGCCGGAAGGCCGAACACCGCGGGTGGCGATCGAGCCGTGGGTGTCCCGGCCGCTGGGCTGCTCGACGGCCGGGACCGGGACCCCGGACGCCGACCTCCCGGTGCTTACCGACCGCCGCCTCGAGGTCGGCGCCGATCAGCGTTACTAGGACATTTCCCGAACACGACCTCGCGGCCCTTGTGTCCTATTTGTGTCCTGGCGTGTCCTGGGGGACACATAACCGCAGGTCAGGGGCATCGACGGACTAAGCCCCGCGTACAGGCCCGCTCACCGCCACGACCAGCAGGTTGACGACAGAAACATGCTCAGACCTGCACCTTCATCTGACACCTGTTGTCACCTGTGGACGCTGATTCTGTGTCCTAGTTGTGTCCTGAGCGCCACCCGACAGGACGCCTCTCACCGACCCGTGGGGGCGGCCGAGGAGGGCCGCGAAGCGAGGACGCGCTAGCCACGGCCAGCCGTCGAGCGGAGGCTGGTGTCGTTCGTTCTCGGAGCGCTCTACGCCCACTTCAGAAACAAGGTCGTCGCGGACGCCTACTTCGGGGAGGATCCAACACCGTGGCCCGTCTGGCCGTTTTGGCTGCTCGTTGGTTGCACGGCACTTGCAGCACAAGCATGGCTCTACCTGTACGTGGTACTTGTGGTCACAGACCCTCAGGAGCGAACCACGATGTTGGACAAGGTCATTTCGGGCTCCCCTGAGCCAGCCACGCCAACGCCGGGCGAGGCCGTGCCGCGACCCGCAGATCCACCCTCCACACTGCCTCCACTACTTGGGTGACGCGCCGGATCCTCGCCCGTGAGAGCCGCCGGCTCCCGGGGCCATAACCCCAACGTGGGAATTTGTCGAGCGCGCCGGACCACCGCTTGAGTCGCCGCAGTTGGCGCGCGTACCGGTTCGGTCGGGTGATCCGGCTCCGTGCCGTCGAGGTCGACCAGTTCATAGACCGCAGCCGCATCCCCGCCGGCCGGGGTTAGGGGGGACGGCGGTCGGGTCTGCGCCCGCCGGACGCTTCCACACCCCGGGTCCCATGTCGGTTTTTTGGTCCGTGACCACAGAGGGGGGACCGGCCGGCGGCCGCTACCGCCGGGTCGGCCGTCCACCGGTCACGCCGGGTCGGGGTCGGGGTCTACTGCGCCACGGTGCGGGCCGTGGGGGCCGCCGTGGTGGTGCTCCCGGTGTTTGCGGGCAAGGGGCAACACGATGTGGGCTACCCCACCCCCCCACGGCCCGCGATGCCCGTGGGGGCCGCCGTGGTGGTGCTCCCGGTGTCTGCGGGCAAGGGGCAACACGATGTGGGCCACACCGTGGGGGCGGCCGTGGTGGTGCTCCCGGTGTCTGCGGGATAAGCCCCGGTCACGGCCGTGTTCTCCTTGGCCCCGGTCGGGGTGTTGGGGGTGTCGGACCCGCAGGCGGCGACGGTGAGGGCGACCAGCAGCACGACCGGTGCGCTGCGACGGAGACAACGAATATGCATGACTGCGACGCTGCTGCGGATCGGCCGCGGCACGAATCACCCGATCCGGGTGATTCGTGCCGCGTGACGCACTCCCTCGACCCCGGCCCGGCCTCGACCAGAGCGCACGGCAGGGGTCCACGGTCACCCTCGGTGACACCCCGACCTCGGCCCGGGTCCAACCTGAGCACGATCCGAAAGGGGAACCGAAGGGGGGTGTCCAGCCCCCCCCGGCGACCAGACCGGTCGGGTCTCACCCCACCCCGCACGGGTCGACGCCGGCCTGGTCGAGGTGACCGACGCAGATCGCCGGGCCTACCGGTTGGGGGCTGGCAGCGATGGCCGCGGCGGCCACCCGTCGGGGTGCGACGGCGACAACTTCGGCCTGCACGGCCGGCGACAACTCGTCCCACGCAACGGCACCAGCAGCGAGCACCTCGAGCGCAGCACGAGCTCGAGCAGACAGCACCGCTGTCCCGGTTGGGGTGGTGCTGGTGCTGCTGCCGGTGAGCCGGCGCAGCCGCTGCCGCAGAGTCACCGATGCGTATGGGGACGCCGGCCAGACCACCGGCCCGAGCTCGACGACATCGGCCCGGAGCACCTCGCGGGTCGTGGTGCCACGCCACCGGTCACCACCGGCAGGGACCGTGAACCGGAACGAAGCGCCGGAGATAGCACCGGAGCGCAGACCTTCCCGCACCAGATCGAGCGCCGGCACGTCGAACAGACGAGCCCGGAAGTAGAGCCCGGTCGAGTCCTCAGCAGCGTGCAGCAGCTCGGCGATCGGGGCCGACCCGACCGCCGGGTCGTGGCCGTGGGGGGGAACTGCACGATCGGCGAGCCTGCCCGCAGCGACGCAGCGAACGCACCGGGCCGCACGATCTCGTCGTAGGTCCCGAGCGAGTCGGTCACCCGATATGCCCGGTCGATCAGGCTGGCGTGGCCGGCGGTCGTCAGGCGATCGCGACCTCCGTACCGTCGTCCGGCCGCGGGGCTGCGCCGTCACCAGGACACGGTCCAGGCGCGAACACTCGGCTCGTCACGGGTGACACAGCGAGCCGACTCGGGTCGGCGTGGCGCTGCTCGAGCTGATGACCGACCGCAGGCCGGTTCCGGCGCACCGGTTCGCCCGGGTGGTCCGGCTCCCTGCCATCGCAGTCGGCGAGCCCGTCGACCGCAGCCGCTTGCCCGGTGACAGCCGTTCGGTCGCTGCGGTCTCAGATCAAGGCGATGGTGGCGGTCTTCAACGTTCCGTTGGGGTACTTCACCCGCGCCTTGAGCGCGTGGCTCGCCGTGTCGAGGTAGAGCGAAACCGATCCGGGATCGAGGTCGGCGTCGACCGGGCCGGTCGGCGTCCACCCGCCGACGTGACGGACCCACCATCGCACCGGGGGGCGTCGGCGGACCGTGCCGGGACCGCTCCCCCACCTCCGTCGTCCAGTGACCGGACGCGCGCCTTCGGTGCTGTCGGGGCCGACCCAGACCGGCTGGTCCGGCTCTTCAGGCAACTTCTCGGCCGGTGCACGGAATTTCGGGTCGCCCGACCCCAACAAGACGGAGCCGCTGTGCTTGCATACCCGAAAGCCTGTGCTCCAGATCGGTCGCCGCGACGAGGGCGTCCTCCGGCGAGGGTCGTTTGGTGGATGCAAAGGGAGTTTCGGTGATGCGCTCATCAGGCGGTTCGGCGAAGTGGCGTGCGACGCCGGTCCTCGCGTTGGTGCTCGGCCTGGTCGCGTTGGCAGGCGGCCTGGTGGTCGCGTCGACGTCGGAACGGTCCGATCCGTTGCGGACGGCTTGGGAGCGGGCAACCGATGCCGGGTCCTACCGGTTCCGCAGCGAGCTGGAGCAGGCTGCGGCGCCGGTCGCCGGGGTGACCGGAGCGGGTCGATCATCGAAGGTCGAGCGCGTCCGCATGGAGGGATCGACCGATGTCGATCGGTCGGGGGCGGCATTCTCGGTGTGGTCGGGTGACCAGTCGGAGACCTCGACCGCACCGACCATGGAGGTCCAAGTTGTCGATGGCGTGACCCGGCAGCGGACCGCCGGGGGTGACTGGAAGACGGTGGTCGGCCCATCCCCGACGCAGGCGCCCGGTGGCGACGCCTTGGGGCTCCTGGCCGGGGCCCGGCAGGTCACCGATCTCGGCATGCAGCAACGTGCCGGCGAGTCGGTGCATCGGTACGGCTTCGTGCTCGACGGCACGGCGCTGTCCTCCACCATGCTCGACGCCCTGCGGGCCCGGGGTGCGGTCACGCCGGGCAACCGGGTGACCGCGTCGTCGCCGTACCGCGAGATGACCGGCTCGGGTGAGCTCTGGGTCGGCGAATCGGGCTTGCCGGTCCGCCAGATCCTGACCGTCGAGTACGCCGCCACGACCGAGGGGCGCACCACCGCCCACCTGAGCGTGGACTATTCCGATTTCGGCTACGCCGGCGACCGCTCGTTCCTCGGGGCACTGCGCCAGGGAGACGTGCCCTGGCAGCAGGTTCTCCTGATCGCTGCGGCCCTCGGCGTGCTGGGTCTGATCGTGGTGCTCGGCCGACGCCGGTCGCGTCCGCTGCGGGTGATCGTGGCCGGCGTGGCGTTGTCACTGGTCGCGTCGTCGCTCGGTGCGGCGAGCGCCGGTGCGCAACCCGCACTGGCGGCACCGACCACGGCCCCCGATCCGCGTGCAGAGGGGCGGGCACCGTCCGCCCCGAAGCAGGCGGCACGCCCGGATCCGAAGACCAGCCTGTTGGCCGTACCCGCCGTGTCGCAGGCGTCGGCCGACCCTACGCTCGACCACGGGTTCGGCCTGACCGACGATGGGCTCGACCTCGACGAGGACGGGCTCACGGACTATCTCGAGCGACGGATCGGCACCTACATCTCCAGCAGCGACACCGACGGTGACGACATCGGTGACCGGCAGGAGGTCGACGGCTTCGTACTGCCCGGACAGACCCAGCGCTGGTACACCAGCCCGTTCGACCCCGACAGCAACGCGGATGGGATCCCCGACAACGTCGAGTGGGACGCCGACAAGAACGGCGCTGCCGACGACACCGACGGCGACGGCCTGCCCGATCTGTTCGACGACGACAACGACGACGACGGTGTACGCGACCACATCGATGCCTCGGCGTCGGTCAAGGGTGCTGCGGTCTACACCGCCGCGCA
>CAIXPF010000137.1 GCA_903921205.1 uncultured Acidimicrobiia bacterium
CACGCCTGGCTGAACCGGTCGATGACCGAGCTGAAGCTCTACGACGTCTTCCTGATCGATGCCGCCACCGCCGACATCGTGTACTCGGTGCAGAAGGAGCCCGACTTCGCCACCAACCTCGAGAACGGCCCGTACCGCACCAGCGGCCTCGCCGACGCCTTCCGCCGGGCCCGCGACGGCAAGCTGGGCGACCACGGCATCGTGCTCACCGACTTCGAACGCTACGGCGCATCGCTCGGCGCACCGTCCGCCTTCCTGGCCGCACCGATCACCCGTGACGGGCGCATCGTCGGGGTCGTGGCGGGTCAGTTGTCCATCGATGCCATCGACGACGCCATCAACTCCGGCGGCCGATGGCAGGCGGAGGGCCTCGGCAACACCGGCGAGGTGTACCTCGTCGGGTCCGATCGCACGGCCCGCAGCGACAGCCGCCTGCTGCTCGAGGACCGCGACGCCTACCTCGCATCGCTTCGGGCGAGCGGGGCTTCGGCCGAGGAGATCGCCGCCGTCGAGCACTTCGGTCACTCGGTGCTCAACCACTCGTTCACCGCCGACGCCGTCACCGAGGCGCTCCAGGGCACCGAGAAGACCGCAACCGGACCCGACTACCGCGGGGTCGAGGTCATGACGGCCTCGGCGCCGCTCGAGATCGGCGGCCTGCACTGGGCGGTGATCGCTGAGAAGGATGTGGCGGAGGCACTCGGGCCGCTGTTCGACCTGCGCCGCCACATCCTGCTCGCCGCGGCAGCGCTGACCGTGGTCCTCACCGCATTCGCCCTGTGGGCTGCCCGGGTGTTCCTCGACCCCATCGCCCGTCTCCAGGCCGGCGTGCAGCGCCTCCAGGACGGCACCCCCGACGCCGAGGTCGACGCGTCCGGCAGCGACGAGTTCGCCGCGCTCGGTCGTGCCTTCAACGAGATGGTCGCCGAGATCGCCAGCCGCAACCGCACGATCGAGCTGAAGACGGCGGAATACGAGGACCTGCTGCGCAACGTGCTGCCCGAGGTCGTTGCCGACCGGGTCCGCGCCGGCGAACTGCTGGTCGCGGACACCTTCGACAACGTGAGCATCCTCTATGCCTCCGTCAGCGGGCTGAGCGAGCTGATGGAGGGGCAGAGCGCCACCGAGACGCTGCGGCTGCTCAACGAGCTGATCGACGGATTCGACGATGCCGCCGAACGCCATGGTGTCGAGAAGATCAAGACCGTCGGCGATGCGTACCTCGCGGCATGTGGCCTGTCGACCCCGAGGCTCGACCATCGGCAGCGGGTGCGGGCCTTCGCCGATGACATGGTCGGGGTGCTGAACCGCTTCAACGCGGCCAAGGGAATGGGCCTCGGCCTGCGCATCGGCCTGGCGGCCGGCGAGGTCGATGCGGGCATCGTCGGTCGCCGACGGTTCGTCTACGAGATCCTCGGCGACTGCGTGGTGGAGGCCCGGGAGCTGGCCTACTCGACCGAACGCAGCGGCGTCCACCTCAGCGACGCCTTCGCCGCTGCCCTCACGCCTGCCATGGGCGGGACCACCGACACCCGCGGCGACACGACCGAGGCGGTCTGATCATGAACGGTATCGGTGACGCTCCCGTCGTGTGGACCGCCGTGGTCGTGGTCGGATACCCGGCTGTGGCCGTTGCGCTGATCGAGCTGCAACGCCGCGTGCGGGACCGCTCCCCCGCCGGCGCGAAGGTCTGCCAGCTGTTGCAGATCACCGTGCTCCCGCCGCTGGCGCTGTTCCTGCTGCTGGACAAGGTCGCGAACGTACCCGCCGACCACACGCTGCACCGGCTGGTGCTCAGCGTGCTGGCCATAACCTCGATCAACGCGGCGCTGGCCGGGCTCAACGCACTGGTTCGTTCGGGCAGCCGGTCGAGCGAATGGGTGCAGCGCACCACCGGCCTGGTGCTCGACCTGGCCCGGCTGCTCGTCGTTCTGGTGGCCGCCGCCGTGGTCGCCTCGCATATCTGGGCGGTGGACCTCGGCGCCATGCTCACCGCCCTCGGGGTCGGATCGGTGGTCCTCGGCCTCGCCCTGCAGGACACGCTGTCCGGCCTGTTCGCCGGCGTGTCGCTGATGTCGAGCAAGCACTTCAAGGAGGGCGACTGGATCGAGGTCGCCGAGTACTCCGGCCGTATCGTGCAGATGAACTGGCGGACCGTGACCGTCGAGACCCTCGACGACAACCGGCTGGTGGTGATCCCCAACTCGGAGTTGGCCCGGACGCAGTTCACCGTGCTCACCAGCGGCAACCGGAGCTTCGGGGAGAACATCGAGGTCCACTTCTCCTACGGCAGCCCGCCGGCCCGGGTGATGGATGCCCTGGACAGGGCCGTGCTCGCGGTCGACCTGGTACTGGCAGAGCCGCCGCACGACATCGACCTGATCGGCCTCGACGAGCGCGGGTTGCACTACGAGGTCACCATCCACACCCGAACCCGCAAGGAGGGCGAGGAAGCGGTCACCGAGGTGCTGCGCAAGCTGTGGTACATCTGCCAGCGCGAGCGGCTGGTCTTCGCCGGCGCCGCCCACCGCCAAAACGCCCACAACGAGCCGGAGCGGATGCCGACGACGGTCATCGCCGCACGGCTGGCGGCCACCGGCCTGTTCCCCAGCGACGCCCGATCACTGGCGGCGATCATCGACGACGCCCGCCACGAGCTCTACGACGACGCCGAGGTGTTGTTGCCCGCCGGCGACCCCTTCACCGAGCTGTTCCTGGTGGTCGACGGCCACCTCGCCGTCGTGCTGGGCCGGGGCGAACACCAGCGGGTGGTCCAACAAGTCGGACCGGGCGAGCTGTTCGTGGGCCGTGCCCTGCTCAGCGGGGCCCCCTCCAGCGTTGGCCTGCACGCCGACGGCGAGGTCTCCGTCATCCACCTCGGGTCGGCGGCGGTGCTGACCTTCCTCAACGAGAACCCGACCCTCGCCCGCCCGTTCGAGGCCCTGATCGAGATGACCGAGCTGGGCCTGGCCACCATCGGCAACGCCGCCTGAACGGCCCGGACCGGACCGGGCCCGACCCGGCCGCGCCGGACCGGGGTTCAGCCCTGCTCGACGGGCCCGAGGCTGTCGGCGAGCTGTGGCTTCTCGCGCAGCGAGCGCTTGAGCTCGGCCATGCCGGGGAAGGTCGCCACCTCCCAGACCGCGTCCCACAACCGCAGCGCCTCGTCGCCCCGGGGCACCCGGCTGATGACCGGGCCGAAGAACGAGTAGGTCTGCCCGTCGCGACGGAAGCTGATGATCGGCGTGCCGACATCGCGGCCGGTACGGCTGAGGGCGTCGTCGGTCTCGGCCTGCAGCACCTCGTCCCACGCCGGGTCGTTGGCGGCGGCAAGGTAGCCCTCGGCCACCCCGACCGAGCGCAGGTAGTCGGGGAACCCCGCCTCGAAGTGGTCGACGATGTCATGGCGCCGACGCCGGACGTGCAGATCACCGCCGAACTGGGTGTACAGCTCGCCCATGCGGGCCGGACCCTCCTCGGCACGGACCGCCGCAGCCACCCGGAGCAGCTTCTGGCCGCTGCCGTGCGCGGCGATGTAGCCGTCGGGGAAGTCCGTGGCGTAGTCCTTGTCCTTGTTCAGCAGGCGCAGGCAGATGAACCGCCAGTCGACCTCGAGGTCGCGCAGGGCCGCGACCTCGGCCACCCAGCGTGAGGTGAGCCAGGCCCAGGGACAGATCGGGTCCCAGAAGAACTCGATGTCGGCGGTGCCGGAGGAAGCCATGATCAGATCCTTGTGTTCGGGGTGGGGTGATCGACGGGCGAGATGGTCGACGGGTCGGTTCGGACGACATGCGCCGTGGACGCGGCGGCGTCCGTCGTCACCAGACCGGCGGGGTGGCCCGATGCCAGTCGGTGACCTGCTGGAAGGCGGCGCCGGCCCGCAGCACCAGGGCATCGGCGAAGGCCGGGCCGGCGAGCTGCAGCGACGCCGGGAGCGACTCGGCGAGGCCCATCGGCAGGGCGATGGCGGGCAGCCCCAACGAATTGTACGGCGGGGTGTACAGCGTGCGCAGCCGGGCCGAGCGGTCCGGGTCGCCGCCGTAGCGCACCGCAGTGGTCCCCGTCGTCGGCGTGGCGATGAGATCGACCGAGCCGAACAGCTCAGCGACCCGCCGGCGCCCGAGCGAACGCAACCGTTGGATCTGCACGTAGTCGCCCCCGCTGATGAGGGCGCCCTGGGCGATACCGCGCCGGGTGTCCACGCCGTAGTCGTCCCAGCGCCGAGCCAGCAGGTCGCGGTGCCACGCGAAGGCCTCGGCGAACAGGCCGCTGAAGCAGGACTCGGCGAGCTCGTCCCACAACGGGAACTCGACAGGGACCAGCACCGCGCCGGCCGCGCGCAGGGCGTCGAGCGCGGCCTCGAAGCACGCAGCCACCCCCGGCGATGCCGAGCCGGCGTCGACGGTGACCGAGCGGGCCACCCCGATGCGCAGCCCGGCGAGACCCCGGTCGAGCCCGGCGGTGAAGTCCTCGGCCGGCCGGCTGACGGTGGTGTCGTCGCCCGGGTCGGCCCCGGCGATCAGGTTCAGCAGGGCCGCGCAGTCCGCCGCGCTGCGCGCCAGGGGCCCGATGTGGTCGTAGCTGAAGCCCAGCGGGACACAGCCGTTCTTGGGGACCAGGCCGAAGGTCGGCTTGTGGCCGGTCACCCCGCAGTACCCGGCGGGCAGACGGATGCTGCCGGCGGTATCGGTCCCGAGCCCGGCGGGGAACAGCCCGGCAGCCACGCCGGTCGCCGTCCCCGAGGACGACCCGCCCGGCCAGTGCTCGAGGCTCCAGGGGTTGCGCGGCAACGGGAAGGGCTTGGCGGCCTCCTGCGGGCTGTCGTCGAGCCGGTGCAGGCGCAGGTCGGGAAAGCCGATCGCGAACTCCATGGTGGTGGTCTTGCCCAGCACGATGGCGCCGGCAGCTCGCAATCGTGCCACCACCGGACCATCCCCTGCCGCACCCCAGGACGCATCGAGCGCCAGGGACTGCGCCGTGGTCGGACCCTCGTCGGTGGCCAGGATGTCCTTGACGCCGAGCGGGACGCCGTGCACCGCCGAGCGCACCCGGCCGGCGGCCCGCTCGGCGTCGAGCTGCTCGGCGGCGGCGAGGGCGGTCTCGTCGAAACGGCGCAGGTACGTGCCGGTCCGCGGATCGACCCGGTCGGCGGCCTGCTGGTAGGTGCGGACCAACTCGACCGAGCTCACCGCACCTTGCTCGAGCGCCGCCGCCAGCTCCAGCACGCTGCTGCGGCGGATGTCGTCGGCGTTCATGCGCCGTCCCCGCAGTCGACGGCGTGGATGCGGTCCATGCGGCGGCGCAGACCGGGATACAGCTCGGCGATGGCCACGAGGTCGTCGTCAGGGGCCGTGATGCCGTGCACCCCGAGCAGCGCGGTCACCACGTCACGGGGCGGTAGGGGCACCGATCGGTCGTCCATCAGCGCACCCTACCCCCGTCGGCATTCCCGTTCGCTCCCGTTCGTTCGCGTTCGACGAGGGGTTGAACGGCGCAGCGATGCGGTAAGTTCTCCAGTACCACGCGCGCGGCATCGGGGGATGCCGAGGGGGAAGGACAACACATGACCGATTTCGACATCCATATCAAGGGTGGCACGATCGTCGACGGCACCCGGGTGCCCCGCTACCGCGGCGACGTCTGGATCAAGGACGGCAAGATCGCACAGATCGGCGGTCGGGCCAAGGGTGTGTCCAACAAGATCATCGACGCCGAGGGTCTGATCGTCGCCCCCGGTTTCGTGGACCTGCACACCCACTACGACGCGCAGATCCGCTGGGACCCGTACTGCACCATCTCCGGCTGGCACGGCGTCACCTCGGTGGTGCTGGGCAACTGCGGCTTCGGCTTCGCCCCGGTCAAGCCCGACTTCCGCGAGCGTTCGATGCTGACCATGGTCCGCACCGAGGCCATCCCCTACCAGTCCATGGTCGAGGGCA
>CAIXPF010000138.1 GCA_903921205.1 uncultured Acidimicrobiia bacterium
GGGGCCATCAGGCCCCGGCCTCCCGCCGTTTTGCCGTCTTGTCGTTCCTGCGACCGGCCGGGTCACAGCACACCCCGGGCATGGCCGATTCGCTTGCAGAGCCATCACGGACGACGTTGCACCGCCGCTGAACATCACCGGACAAGCAACCGGGTCCTATGGCACGGCCGTGGTGACGTTGTGCCGGTTCGGCAGATGGCTCGGTCTCCATACCGTGGCCTCACACCGCATGACGGTTGCCGATGAGCACGATCCGACACCCGCCACGGGAGATGGAACGGCCGGAGGGGCACGGCGACCGCGGTGAACGGACAATACCTATCGGTATGTCCACGGGCAATGCAACCGGGAGGACGGGCGAGGACCATGGATCTGTCATCGAGGAGAAGCACACCGGCTACCGCAGCCGGGCACACGACGAAGGAACGCGGACGGCGCGCCGGTCGCCACAGCCAAGGGCTGTGGCGTCGTCTCGGCGTGGCGTCGTTGATCGCCTCGGCACTGGTGAGCACCTCACTGGCCGTGGCCCCCAGCGCCGGGGCGGTACCGGCGACGACGCGTTGGGTGAACGCCACCGGGACGGCCTCCGCTCCCGGCACGAGCTGCGCCGCGCCCGGCTACAACACCATCACCGCTGCGATCACCGCAGCAACCGCCGGTGACACGATCCAGGTGTGCGCCGGCACCTACGCCGAGAACCTCGCGATCAACAAGTCCCTGACGCTGCTCGGCCCGAACGAGTCGGTCGCCGCGCTGTCGGGCACGTCGCGGTCCGCCGAGGCCATCGTCGGCGCCAACAACACCGCCAACCGGGTCAGCATCACCGGCGCGTCCACCGTGGAGATCGCCGGGTTCACGTTCGTCGGCACCGCCACCGGCACCGGCTCGCCGGGCATCTCCGTCGCCGGCGGCGGGTCGGGCACGATCCGCAACAACTGGTTCGATTCGCTGGCCAACCCCTCGGGCTCGAGCTTCAGCAACGCCGACATCTACATCCAGAACGGCAACGCCGGCACCTACACCATCTCCGGCAACCGCTTCGACGGCCCCACCGGCACCGACCCCGGCGACGGCCCCTACAGCTACTCCGCCATCAACCCCTGGTACCTCGACGACGTCACCATCACCGGCAACCGCATCGAGAACTACCCGTTCTCCGGCATGCAGCTCGAAGGCACCAAAAAAGCCACGATCACCGGGAACTACGTCAAGAACGTCGCCGCCAACGGCATCCAGATCGCCAACGGCGCAAGCGTCGGCCCCATGCTGGTCAACGGCAACACCGTCGACCACGCCTCCGCCGCCTACGAGTCCTACTACACACCCTCACCGATCGACGCCGACTACTGCTGGGCCGGCATCCGCATCTGGCAATCGAACACCTCCGCCGCCGGCGTGACCGAGGTCTCCAACAACAAGATCATCAACACCCCGGCCCGCTGCGGCGCCATCGGCCTCACCGGCCGCTCGGTGCAAACCGTCGCCAAGATCGAGAACAACAGCATCGACAACACCAACAGCGACGGCCTGGTGTGGATCAACTACGCCGCCCGCGCCGTCGAGACCACCAGCAACGTCGCCACCATCCGCCTGTGGAGTGAACCCAGCGACATCACCGTCGGCGGCAGCGTCGTCGTCACCGGCCTCGGCGCCCCCTTCGACGGCACCCACACCGTCACCGCCACCGGCACCTGGCTCGACCCGTACAACTACCCCTACAAGACCGTGTCCTTCGCCGTCACCGCCGCCGACCAGGCCACCACCGACGTCACCAGCGGCAACGTCGTGCCCGCATCCCGCGCCGCCGCACCCATCCCCGCCACCAACAACTGGTGGGGATCCGCCGCCGGGCCGAACACCACCGGCGCCTCCCTCAACTCCGCCGGTGCCGGCGCCACCACCACCCCGTGGATCCACACCTACACCGACGACCCCGCCAAGGCCGGCCAACCCGGCTTCTGGCCCACCAACATCGTCGAAGGCTTCCCCACCGGCGCCCCCGTCCCGACCGACACCGGCACCGGCGTCGAGCAGAGCTTCTACAACGCCGGCACCGAAGCCGGATCCATCACCTTCGGCACCGTCGCCACCGCCGGTGACACCACCGTCACCCCCAAGAGCTCCGGCGACCCCGGCTACATCACACCCAGCGGGTTCAGCCTCGGCACCACCCCCACCTACTACGACATCAGCACCACCGCCGCCTTCACCGGCAACATCACCATCTGCCTCGCCTACAAGCCGGCGGACTTCCCCGTCGGTGCCACCCCGCAGATCCTTCACTACAGCAGCGGCGCCTGGGCCGACGTGACCTCCAGCGTCGACACCACGAACCTCGTGGTGTGCGGCATCGTGACCTCGTTGTCGCCCTTCGCCCTCGGCACCGGTGCGATCACCATCCACGCCGCCGACCAGACGAAGGTCTACGACGGCACCACCGACGTGACCGCATCGCCGAGCGTCGACGGGTCGACCCCGCTGCCCTCGGGCAGCACCATCGGTGACTGCACCCAGAGCTTCGGCAGCAAGAACGTCGGAACCGGCAAGGCCATCACCATCAGCGACTGCAAGGTGTACAACGCGGCCGACGTCGACGTCACCGCCAGCTACGACATCACCTACAGCGACGGCACCGGCACCATCACCAAGGCCGGCCTGACCATCAACGCCGTCGCCGCCACGAAGACCTACGACGGCACCACCGCCTCGAGCGCCACGCCGACCTACACCAGCGTGTTCAGCCCCGACACCGTCAGCGGCCTGACCCAGGTCTTCGACGCTGCTGCCGTCGGCCCCCGCACGCTGTCGGTGAACGCCTACACCGTCAACGACGGCAACAGCGGCGCCAACTACGCCGTGACCACCAACACCGCCGCCGGCACCATCACCCCGTACCTGGCGCCGACCACGGTGACCTACCTCGGTCCGATCGTCGATGCCGACGGCAACGGCTCCACCACCTTCAGCGCCCAGCTCAGCTCGGGCAGCCCGGCCTGCGTGTCCGGCCAGACGATCACCTTCTCCCTCGACGGAACCCCCATCGGCTCCGGCACCACCAACAGCTCCGGGATCGCCACCTACACCCGGACCCTGGCCATCGGCACCTACACGCTGCTCGCCGACTACGCCGGCACCGGCAGCTGCGCCGCCGGCTTCAGCGACAACAACATCGTCACCGTCGCGGACCCCGCCGGTAAGGCCAACGGCGGCGGCAGCTACACCGTCACCGGGGTCACCGGACGGATCAACTTCGGCTTCAACGTCAAGACCACCGTCAACAAGAAGACCGGCGCAACCACCGTCGCCGGCGATCTGACCTGGACGGTGGACAAGACCACCCGGCTGCGCAGCAAGTCCGTCACCAGCATCACCAACCTCACCTGCCCCACCGGGTACGCCAAGTGCACCACCTTCGCCGGAACCGGCGAGCTGAGCACCTGGATCCCCGACGTGACCAAGCGGGGCGGCGGCAGCTGGTCGGCCCCGACCATCGTCACCTTCACCGCCAAGGCCTACGACGGTGGTGTCCTCACCACCTGCGTCGGCAAGAAGTGCACCAACACCGACAAGCCCGACGCCTTCGGCATGGACATCGTCGGCCGCACCGTCGCCGGTGAGAGCACACCGCTGAACATCACCAAGGGCAACATCAAGGTGACCTGACCTTCGCCGGCGTGACGCCGGAGAGCCGGGGCCGGACCAACCGGACCCCCGAACCGGGTGGCCTCCGCACCAGCGGGGGCCACCCGGTTCGTTTTCCCGGCGTGCGCTGGCTCAGCCCCCGAACAGGCCCGACCACACCACCGCCTGCCACACCACGGCCACCGCCACGCCGGCCACCGCCGAGGTCGCCAAGGCCACCGGCAGCACCGTCAGCGGCATCCGGCCGTCGGGCCGACGCCGGGCCACGCCGATCGCCGCCAACAACGCCAGCGCCCCCACCAGCAGCGCCACCGCCAGCCGCAGGTCCCCACCGACCTCGGACGCGATCGAGCCGACCGCCGGAGCGCCGGTGGTACCGGCACCAGGTCCGGCCGGCGCCGGGTCGACCGAGCGGGGCACGATCACCAGGGACCCGACCAACAGGACCCCCGCCGCCCAGAAGGCGAACTTCGGCCACGTCGCCACCGTGATCCCCGGCCCGGCCCCTGCAGCGGCGCCCAGGTAGCCCAGCACCAGGCCACCGAGCGCCACCGCCAGCACCCCGGTGACCACCACCGAGCCCGCCCCGGGCAGCGTGCCGCAGATCCCGCCACCCGGCACGAGCAACGAACCGCACGACTCCCCGGTCGATGCGGCCCCCGATATCGCCGTGCCGGCCGCCGGACCCACCGTCGCCGGCGCGGACGCGGCGAGGACCGTCACCGGCTGCAACGCCAACCACACCGAGCCTGCCCCGATCAGCCCACCCGCAACGGCCGCAACCGAGACCAGCAAGCCGAACGGGCCGGAACGGCCGGCGGCGGCCAACTGTCGGGACGACGAGGCCAGGCGACGCCCGGCCCACAGGCCCACCAGCACCGCGGCCAGCAGCGCAACGTCGACCGCCAAGACGGCCAGACCGTCCACCGCCGTGGGCCACAGCCGGGCGGTCGACACCTCGGCGACGATCACCCCGAGCGCCCCCACCACCGCCAGGGCGTGACGCGACACCGCCTCGACGCGCAGGTCCTTGTCCATCCTCGGTCGTCCATCCCCCTCGTCGTTCGCTGCGAACCTAGGCCACCGGCCCCGACCCGACCACGACCCGCTCCCGTCCGGCGGACGCCGCCGCAGCGGCCGGTAACGTGCAGCCCCATGACCGCCTCGTTCGACCGGTTCCGAGCCCACCCCTGGCACGGCTTGTCCGCCGGCGACCACGCCCCCGACATCGTCGAGGCCTACATCGAGATCACCCCGCTCGACGCGGTGAAGTACGAGATCGACAAGCGCACCGGCTATCTGCGGGTCGACCGCCCCCAGGGCAGCTCGGCCCTGCCGCCCACGTTGTACGGCTTCATCCCCCGCACCTACTGCGGCGACCGGGTGGCGGCGCTGACCCCCAAGGCGGTCAAGGGCGACGGGGACCCTCTCGACATCTGCGTGCTCAGCCAGCAGCGCATCGACCGGGCCGAGGTCGTCCTCAGCGCCCGGGTGGTGGGTGGCATCCAGCTGCTCGACGGCGGCGAGGCCGACGACAAGATCGTGGCGCTGCTCACCAGCGACACGGTGTTCGACTACGCCAGGGACCTCAAGAACCTGCCCACCGCGGTCGTCAACCGGATGGTCCACTACTTCGCCACCTACAAGATGGACATGACCGGCGGGAAGCCCAACACCATCGAGGTGGTCGGCACCTACGGCGCCGAGAAGGCCCGGGCGGTCATCGCCGCGGCGATGACCGACTACGACGAGGCCTTCCCCGACGACGAAGGCGACTGAACGCCACTGCGTTCAGCCCGAACCGGGCTCGGGCCCGGGCCGGGCCGGGCGGCGGGTTCAGCCGGCGGGCGGCCGGGCGGCGATGGCCGCCGACGCCGTGTGCCAGGCGAGCTCGGCCCGGGCCAGCACCGCCGGCACGTCGGCCTCGAGCAACAACCGGCGTTCGAGCAGACCGGCCACCACCTCTGCGGTGCGTGCCCGGTGGGCGTCGAGCTCGGGCAGCTCGTCGAGCCACCAGCTCGACCCCACCAGGAACAGCTCGTCGTGCTCGGCGCCCATTTCGGGATGGCGGAAATTCCAGCCGGTATGGACACCGTCCGGGGCGGCGACGTCGGGCAGGCGGATACCACCGAGCTCGTTGCCCAGCCCGTCCACCGCAGGCACCGGACCCGCCGGCTGCACGAAGGACGCCGCACGTGGCGTGGCCACCCCGGCCGCGGCGAACCGGGCCAGCACCGCGTCCCGGGTCGACAGCTGTGCGGCGTCCGGCGCGGTGCTCGGCGAGGGCGGCAGCCCGTGCTCGACCCACGCCACCACCTGCTCGAGCAGGGCCCGCAGCACCGGCCGGTAGTCGACGGTGTTGAACCCGTGCCGGCCCTTCCAGCCCAACGCCTTCAGCTCGAACAGCTGCGGTAGATACCCAGCCGTATGTTGGGTGCCCGCGACATGGTGGACCCGCACGTCGGGATGATCCTCGGGCCACAGCCCGGCGGCGTCGCCCCGCCAGTACTCGCTGGCACTGTTCATCGCCATCACCTTCAACGGCGCACCGGCCCGGGCCAGCAACCTGCCGTAGGTCGGGTCGGCATCGGTCTCATCGGCGCTGAAGGGCAAGGTGCCGGGCACGGCGAAGCGGCGGTTGAACTGTCCCCGACGGCCCCCGGCGATGATCGGCATCACTGCGTCGTACGCTGCGGCACCGGCCTCGTCGACGTTCATCCCGTCGTGGAGGAACTGGCGGATCACCCGTCCCGACTGTGAGATACCAAACAGTATGGTTCGGTTCACCCCCTCGGCGGCCCGCAGCCACGGCACCACATCACGCAACGCCAGCAGCCCGCAGCCACCGACCAACGCCCCGCTGGTGGTGTACTCGCAGCGGTACCACGCCCCCGCCTCGAACCCGCCCGCACGCTGCAGCGACGCCCGCTCCACGTCGAAACGCCAGCTGTCGGGCGGTTGCGCCACGTCGTCCTGGTAGAGCACGGCGCTGTCCGGCTCCGGCGGCCACAGCCGATGACCGGGCAGCACCAACGGCAGACGCGACGAGCCGGAGCCGGCCCGGAAGCTGTAGCGCACCGGCCCCGACAGCTCGGCGCCGCCGGACCGGGCCACCGGTGCCCGTAGGCCCAGCAACGACGGCTGGGCGATGTCGAACTGCCAGCCGGCGAACACCAGCGTCCAGCCCGCTGCCAGCAGGTGACCGTCACCGATCGGCGGCTGCTCGGGCTGGGGGTAGACCGGGGTGTCGTCGGCCTGCAGGAACGCCGAGATCGTCGGCCCGCCACGGTTGGGCACGTCGACCATGGCCCAGCCGTTGCGGGCCGCCACGTCGTCGAGCTGAATGATCACCACGTCGTGGTCGAAACGGACCCGGCCGTCGGCGTCGCGCTCGGCGAGGTCGAGATCGACGATGGCGGCATTCGCCGGTGCCTGCGGGTCCACCGCATGGTGCACGCGCAGGCGCCGCAACGTGGCCGGACCGGCCGCGCCGTTCACGCCGAAACGGCGTCCCCCGGCGCACGGCGCCGACCCCAGCACTTCGACCCCGATGACCGGCATGGCCGGACGCTACCGCGGCCGGGCCTGCGGAGGCCCCGGCCTGGCATGATGGCCGCATCGAGCCAGGGGAGGACCAGGTGGCAACCGTCGAGACCGCACGCGGGCCCGTCACGATCGAGGCGCTGGGGCGCACGCTCATGCACGAGCACGTCTTCATCGTGCATCCCGAGATCAACCAGAACTACGACGTCGGCTTCGACGAGGAGCGCGAGGTCGCCAAGGCCGTCGAGCGCATGAACGAGCTGAAGGCCGCCGGCATCGACTCCATCGTCGATCTCACGGTGATCGGCCTCGGCCGGTTCATCCCCCGCATCGCCCGGGTGGCGGCGCAGACCGAGCTGAACATCGTGGTGGCCACCGGCGTGTACACCTTCGACGAGGTGCCCCATCATCACCTGTTCAACGACCCCGACTCGATGGCCGAGCTGTTCTGCCGTGACATCGACGAGGGCATCCTCGGCACCAGCAACGTCAGGGCCGGCATCCTCAAGTGCGCCACCGACGTCAAGGGCGTCATGCCCGGCGTGGAGAAGGTGCTGCGCGCCGTGGCCCGAGCCCACCGCCGCACCGGCATCCCCATCTCCACCCACACCGACGCCGACACCCGGCGCGGCCTCGAACAGCAGCAGATCTTCCGCGAGGAGGGGGTCGACCTCAGCCGGGTCGTCATCGGCCACTCCGGGGACAGCTTCGACTTCGACTACCTCGAGCAACTGCTCGCCGCAGGCTCGTTCCTGGGCATGGACCGCTTCGGGCTGAACTGGCCGATCAAGTTCGACCAGCGCATCGAGGTGGTGGTCGAACTGTGCCGGCGTGGGTACGTCGACCAGATGGTGCTCAGCCACGACACCAGCTGCTACATCGACCAGATGGCCCCGGCGCTCGTCGCCAAGCTCAACGCCCGCGGCTGGAACTACACCCACATCAGCAACGACGTCATCCCCGCCCTGCTCGAACGCGGCGTCACGCAGGACCAGATCGACACCATGCTGGTGACCAACCCGGCCAAGGTGCTCACCCGCACCGCGGGGTACTGACGTGAACGCTGCCGGCAAGCCGGTCGCCGTGGTGGTCGGCGCCACCTCGAAGTGGCAGGCCGACGGGCGCAACACCCTGCTGGCCCACGGGGTCGAGCTCGACGACCGCGACCTCCCCGTCGGCATCCGCTGGGGTATCGGCGGGGCGGTGGCCCAGAAGTTCGCCGCCGAGGGCTTCTTCGTGGTGCTCACCACCCGCACCGCCGGGAACGCCGCGGCCCTGGAGGAGGCCATCCGCGACCAGGGCGGCGAGTGCCTCACCGTCGAGCTCGACCTGGTGTCGGAGGCGTCGGTGCAGGCTGCGTTCGCCCGCATCCGGGCCGAGGCCGGCGACCCGACGGTGCTGGTGTACAACGCCGGCTATCTCGAGGGCCGGGACCTGCCGCCCGAGGCGGAACTGCTCGAGTACATCCCCACCGAGCTGTTCGACACCGCGCAGCACATCGCCTCGCGCGGCCCGTTCCTGGTGGCCAAGGAGGTGCTGCCGGCCATGCGGCGGGCCGGCGCGGGGTCGTTCCTCATCTCCAACAACGCCGCGTCGCTGCGGGGACGCAAGCGCTACACCGGCCAGTCGCTGTACTACCCGCGGGTGATGATGCGGACCCTGGCCCAGGTGCTCACCGAGGAGTACTCCGAGCACGGGGTGCACGTGGCGAACATCGTCATCGACGGGCTCATCGACTCGCCCGGCACCCGGGCCCTGCCGGTGGCCCGCAAGCGGCCCGACACGGTGATGAACCCGGTGAAGATCGCCGAGGCGTTCTGGTACCTGCACACCCAGGACCGCTCGGTGTGGACCCACGAGCTGCAGCTCACCCCCCACGTCACCAAGCCCAGCTACTGAACGGAACGGGGTCCGGACCCGGGTGACCGCACCGGCAGGACCGTTCCTGCCATCGTGGTGCGGTGACCCGGTGTCGGCAGCTCCTCGTCCCCCTCGTCGTCCTCGTCGGCGGCGCCGCGCTCCTGGCGTCGTGCTCGTCGGGCACGGCGTCGCCGGATTCGGCGTCGACAGCCGGCGGCGAGTCGTTGCCGGCCACGACCGACCCGGACGCCGGCCACGACCAGAGCCATGATCCGAACGCCGCGGGCCACGACACGATGGCCGGCCCGTTGTCGGCCGCGTCGTCTGCGTCGTCTGCGTCGTCTGCGTCGTCCGGCCCGGCCGGCGGGACCGCCGGCGGCTCGGCGGAGACACCGAACATCCTGCTGGTGATCGCCGACGACCTCGGCGTCGACGCCAGCCCCTGCCACGACGTCGGCGCGACCAAGGCCGTCATGCCGAACCTGACGGCGCTGTGCGCGGCCGGGCTGGTCTTCGACAACGCCTGGGTGAACCCCGAGTGCTCGCCCACCCGGGCCACCATCCTGACCGGTCGGTACGGCTTCCGCACCGGGGTCGGGGCGGCCAATGCCGCGATCCCGCCGGCCGAGCAATCGATCCAGGCCTTCCTCGACGAGCGGGCACCCGGTCGCTACCGCCACGCCGTGGTCGGCAAGTGGCACCTGGCGAACATGGCCAACGGCGGGGCCGACAACCCCAACCTGATGCAGGTCGGCCACTACGTGGGCGACTGGAACGGCATCGTCGACGACTTCTACGCCTACGACCGCTACGTCGACGGCCGGCCCGAACCCCTGCCGGGCTACGTCACCACCGTCGAGTCCGACGACGCCATCGCCTGGCTCGCCGAGCAGCGCAGCCCGTGGTTCCTGTGGCTGGCCTACAACACGCCGCACACCCCGTTCCACCTGCCACCGGCCGAGCTGCACACCGACCAGAGCCTGACCGGCGCCGCAGCAGACATCGCCGCCCGGCCCCTCGCCTACCAGCAGGCCGCGCTCGAGGCCCTCGACCACGAGTTCGGGCGGGTGCTGGCCTCGCTCAGCCCGGCGGTGCGGGCCTCGACGGTGGTCATCTTCGTCGGCGACAACGGCACCGCGGCGCAGGTGGCCCAGGCCCCCTTCACCGCCGGGCGGGCCAAGGGCACGGTGTACCAGGGCGGGGTGAACGTGCCGTTGGTGGTCGCCGGGGCGGGCGTGACCCGGACCGGCCGGCGCGAGACCGCCCTGGTCAGCGGCGTCGACCTGTTCGCCACCATCGCCGACCTCGCCGGGACCGGGGTGACCGCCCGCCACGACGGCCTGTCGTTCCGCAGCCTGCTGAGCACCGCCGGGCCGTCACCACGCACGGTGGCCTACACCGAGTTCTTCCGCCAGGCCCGACCCGGCGGCGGGACCGGCGGGGGCGGCGGCGGACCGGGGGCGGCGGCGAACGCCTGGGCGGTACGCGACGCCCGCTACAAGCTCGTGCAGATCGTCGACGGGGCCAGTTCGCTGTACGACCTCGGCATCGATCCCTACGAGCAGAACGACCTGCTGGTGGCCCCGACCCCGCAGGCCCTCGCCGAGCGCGACCGTCTCGCCGCGGCAGCCACGGCGATCCGCTCGTCGGGCTGAACGCGCCCCGCCGAGCGGCCCGCCGTCCGGCCGGTTCGTGCTCAGCGACCCTTCGGCGGGGCCGTGGTGGTGGCCGGCGGCCGAGGAGGTGTCGTCGTGCCGGCGGCGAGCAGGCCCACCGCGGTGATCGACGGCTGGAAGAAGTAGTCGCCGCCGGTGGTGGTCACGAAGCGGCTCATCAGCTCGACGTGGCCGGTGCGGGTACCGGGGACGGAGAAGAACCGCGGACCGTCGACCTGGCTCATCACCGGGTCGTGTCCGGCACCGGCCCGGGGGAAGTTCGGGTCGTTGACCCAGCGCCGCTGGACGAACTCGAACTGCCGGGCGATGGAGCTCTGGTAGCACAGGAACAGCAGGCCTCGATCGTTGGGGAACGACGGCGGCGCCGACGGCGACGGTGCGTTCCTGGGCAACGACGTACCATACGGTATGCCCCGGCGCATGATGCGATGGGTCTGGGTGTCCTCCTCGCCGCCGTCCGCAGTGGGCTCGTCGCGCGGGTAGGTCTTGCGGATGTGGGCGGCGAGCGGCACCGTGGTCCCGTCGGGGTCCTCACCGAACTCGAAGTCGTTCACCTTCGCATCGCTCACCAGCGACGGGTCCGCGATGCCGGGGTCGACCGCCTGGTTGCCGGTGGTCTCGAGCGGCGCCCCGCTGCGGTAGCGGCCCACCACCTTGGCGCCCATGAGATCGACGCTGATCCCCTGATCGTCGGCGGCCTTCTTCATGAAGCGACGGAACCCGTCGACGTCCTGGGCCAGGCGACGGAACACCAGGTACGCCCCGTTCAACGCCCAGGCCGGACCCGAGTTGGCCCGCGGCCCGGGGTTGGTCCCGGCCCCGACCCCGCCCTGGCGGGGGTAGCCGATGACGAACTCCCCGGGCCACAGCAGGTCCTGGCCGGGGATGCCCTGGTTGGGGTTGTTGACCGGGTCGACCGGCTGGGTGAACCCGCGCACCCCGGGCTGGCTGATGCCGTCGCGGAACCCGAAATGCTCGTGGCCGGGATCGTCGGCGCGGACCGCACCGTTCTGCACGAACTCGATCACGACGCCGTAGGTACCGGCCAGCGTCCGCTGCGCTGCGACCGCAGCATCGCGATCGGCCGCCTTGTCGGCACCGATGATGACCACGGCGTGCAGGCGCTTGCGGAACGGTGCCGCCCACTTCGCCGGGGCGTTGGGACCGACATCGCCGACGATCGAGGCCCGGGCGGCCATGCCCTCACGGAAATCGAGCGGGAACTCCTGGTACTGGGTGGGGTCCACCCCGAGCGCGGTCATGCCTGCGGCGCTGACGGCCACGTTGACCCACGTCACCGGCTTCGCCGTGCCTGCCACCAGCGCCTGCTGGTAGGCAGCCACGGTGGCGCTGGTGGTGAGCTTCGGCGTCAGCTGCGACAGCCACTGACGGGCCCTGGCCTGCTGACCGAAGGTGACGAACAGCAGCGCCTGGTAGTCCTTGTTGAAGCCACCGAGGATGTTGCCCTGGATCTCGTTCAGCTGCAGCGAGTCGGGAAGGGGTGGACCTGGCTGCACCGCCGCACCGTTGAGCGTCTCGGCGCCTGCCGGGGCCGCATCGAGCACCGTGGGGCCGACGATCGCAGCCGCCGCCGCGCCGACGCCGGCCACGAAACCCCGCCGGGTCAGTTTCTGATCGTTCCGCTGTTGAGTCACGTGTCCCACCTTCGACGACGCCGCTGAGAGAAAATCCCGAGCAAGCTGCGAGTTCTCCGAGAACTCTCGCCGACGCCCGCCCGCCGCGCCCTCTATCGGCCGACAACGCCCCGACCTTGAGCACGAATGCTCACTGCATGGCCCGGGCCGCCCGTTCGGCAGCGGCCGGGGAACGCACCGGGTCGCCGGCCACCTCGATGACCACGCAGTCGAGCACGCCGTCGGGCAACTCGGCCCGGCCCACCAGGTCGGCACAGATGGGGCCGCTCGGCTGGGCCCCCACACAGAACGGGGCGAAGCCGAAGGTGAACGGCGTGGTGGAGGCCAGCACTCCCGTACCGACCGGTAGGTCGTCGTGGAACAACGCCACCGTGCCCGAGGTGCGTTCGCCGGGGGTGAACTCCAGACGGGCCAGCACCGGACCCCGGGGCAACTCGACCTCGGCCACCACCCGGTGCTCGGTCGCCCCGAGCACGTTGTGCACGACGTGCAGGCGACGGTCCTTCACGAACAGCGCGTACCCACCGGTATGGCTTCCGTGGCAGACGATGACCCCGTCGAGCGGGCCGTCACCGCCGGCATCGAGCGCGGCGAGAATCCGGTAGGGCCGACGGCGCAGGTTCGGTGCCATGGCCTCGGGGATCGGTGAGATCGGAGGGTGGTACACGTAGCGTTCACGAACGAAGCGGACGTCAGCGTACCGGCCGGGCTCGTTGTTGAGTGGCAGGACCTGGTTGCGCGCCGCCTCCGACCACCACAGCTGTTGCAGCTCGGCGAGCTTGTCGGGGTGCTCCGTGGCGAGATCCCGGCACTCCGAGAAGTCCTCGGCCACGTGATAGAGCTCCCACACGTCGTCGTCGAAGCTGCGCCGGGCGTCGCTGCCGTCGTAGACGATGGCCGCCGGCGGGTGGTACACCACCGCCTTCCAACCGTCGTGGTACAGCGCTCGCGAGCCCAACATCTCGTAGTACTGGGTGGTATGGGCCGACGGCGCCGAGCCCTCGGTGAGGGTGGCGGCGAAGCTGACCCCGTCGAAGGGTGCCTGCTCGAACCCGTCGATGCGTTCGGGCGCGGCGATGCCGATGACCTCGAGCAGGGTCGGCAGCAGGTCCACGGCGTGCACGTACTGGTGACGGGTCTCGCCAGGACGGCCGATCCCGGCCGGCCAGTGCACGATCAGCGGGTCGCACACCCCACCCTCGTGGGTGTCCCGTTTGAACCGCTTCAGCGGGGTGTTGCCCGCCCACGCCCAACCCCACGGGTAGTGGTTGCCGGCCCGCGGCGTGCCGAGGTCGTCGATGCGGCGCAGGTTCTCCTGCAACGACTCGGGCACGAAGTTGAAGAAGTACATCTCGTTGAAGGAACCACCGGCGCCGCCCTCTGCCGACGCGCCGTTGTCGCTCATCAGCACCACGACGGTGTCGTCGAGCTCACCGAGCCGCTCGACGAAGGACAGCAGCCGCCCGACCTCCGCATCGGTATGGGTGAGGAACCCGGCGTACACCTCCATCATGCGGGCGTACAACCGGCGTTCGTCGGCGGAGAGGTCGTCCCAGGCCGGCACCCACGACGGGCGCGCCGACAGCTCGGTGCCCGCCGGCAGCAGCCCCGATGCGATCTGACGGGCGAAGACCTCCTCGCGCCAGTGGTCCCAACCCCCGTCGAAGCGACCCCGGTACGGCTCGATGAACGCCGCAGGCGCCTGATGGGGGGCGTGGCAGGCGCCCGGCGTGAACCACAGGAAGAACGGCTTGTCGGGGTCGTAGGCCCGCAGGTCCTTCAGGTACGAGATCGAGCGGTCCACCAGGTCCTCGGTCAGGTGGTACCCCTCCTCCGGCCGTCGCGGCGGTGGTACCTGATGGCTGTCGTGGATCAACTCCGGGTGGTACTGGTCGGTCTCGCCGGCCATGAAGCCGTAGAAGCGCTCGAAGCCCTTGCGCAACGGCCAGTGGTCGCGCGGCCCGCCGACGGCGAGCTCGTGGGCCGGGGTGAGATGCCACTTGCCCACGGCGAACGTGGCGTAGTGCTCGGCCAGCAGGATCTGCGACAGGTAGCCGTGCTCGGGTGGCATGTCGGTGTCGTAGCCGGGGAACCCGGAGGCGAACTCCACGATGCGGCCCATGCCGCCGGCGTGGTGGTTCCGCCCGGTGAGCAACGCCGCCCGGGTCGGCGAGCACAGCGCCGTGGTGTGGAAGTTGGCGTAGCGCAGCCCGTCGGCGGCGAGCCGGTCGAAGGTCGGGGTGGCGATGTCGGACCCGTAACAGCCCAACTGGGCGTAGCCCACGTCGTCGAGCAGGACCACCACCACGTTGGGCGCCCCGCGTGGTGCGGTCGGTTTCGGGGGCCACCACGGCACCGAATCGGCGAAGGTCCGGCCGATCACCCCTTCGAACGGTTTGCCCATCGTCGTCGTCCCGTCGTCCCCGTCGGTCGCGTCCCGCCCGCCCGACCGGGCGCGGATCGTTCCGAACGGTACGCCCTCAGCACTGCGTGTGGGAGCGGAAGGTGACCGGACGTCTGGGCCGGTCGTCGACGAGCAACTCGAACACGTCGGGCCGGGCGTAGTGGCCGACGGCATCGAAATCGAGATGGGACCGGGTCTTGCGGTCGAGGTCGACGTCGGCGACCAGGATGGCCTCCTGCCCGTAGACCGGCCCGGCGAGCACCTCACCCAACGGGTCGACGATGACGCTGCCCCCACGGATCAGCACCCCGTCGGGACCCGGCTCGATCGCGGTGGCGTAGTCGGCGGGACAGTCGGCAAGGCGCAGGAACTGGCAGGCGGCGAGCACGAAGCACCGGCCCTCGAGCGCGACGTGCACCATGGTGTGCTGCCACACGTCACGGTCGTCCACGGTGGGGGCGCAGTACAGCTCCACGCCCCGGGCGTACATGGCCTGGCGCAGCAGCGGCATGTAGTTCTCCCAGCAGATCACCGCGCCGATGCGGCCCGCCGGGCTGTCGAGCACCGGCAGGGTCGACCCGTCCCCCGCTCCCCAGATCAGCCGCTCGGCCGCGGTCGGCATCAGCTTGCGATGGTGGCCCACCACCGCACCGGTGGCATCGATGAACGCCACCGTGCAGTACAGCGTCCCGCCGTCGCGTTCGATCACCCCGAGCACCACGAACACCCCGGCCTGCGCCGCGGCCTGCGCCACGAGGGCCACCTCGGGCCCGTCGAGGCGCACGGCGCCGTCGGCGTAGCGCTGGTACTCGCTCCGACCGGCCTCGGTACGGCGGCCCACCGGGCTGCCGAAGGTCAGGCCCTTGGGGTAGGTGCCGAGATAGGCCTCGGGGAACACCACCACCTCCGCACCGAGGCCGGCGGCTTCCTCGACCAGCCCGACTGCCTTCGTCGCGGTGGCCCCCGGGTCGAACGGAACCGAGCCTGACTGCACCACCGCCACTCGGGTCATCGCCGTCGTACCTGCCTGTTCCACCGGACGTCTGCTGTCGGATTCGTGCTGCGGGTCCGGCGCCGCCGGACACCGCCGGCGCGGTCCCGTCGGACCCTGGACGGTGCGGACCCGTCGGGCCAAGGGTACCGGGCCGCGTCGAACGTCCGGCCCGGCGGCGGTCCACGCAGCCAACCGGTAGCGTCACACCCGGCCATCGCAGGGAGGACCACCGTGACGCGCAACCCCCAGGACCCCGCCCAACCGCCGGTGTACGGCCTGGACCATTCCGCGTACCGCTGCCGTGACGCCGAGGAGACCCGGGCGTTCTACGAGGACGTGCTGGGCTTCCCGCTCACCCTGGCCCTGCACATCGACCGTCACCCCACCACCGGGGAGCCGGTCGACTACCTGCACATCTTCTTCGACATCGGCAGCGGCGACCCGGACCATCCCAGCCACATCGCGTTCTTCGAGGTGGTCGACCACCCCGGCGACGACCCGGCCGAACTGTTCAAGCGTCGCTGGGGCATGGACCTGCACTTCGCCATGCGGGTCGCCGACCACGACGCGCTCGACACCTGGAGGAACCGGCTGACCGAACGGGGGGTCGCCGTCGAGGGTCCCGTCGACCACGGCATGTTCCGCTCCATCTACTTCCACGATCCCAACGGGTACCGTCTCGAGTTCGCCGCTGCCGAGGCCGCCGAGCAGCAGGTCTTCCGTCAGGAGGCCGCCGGCGCCCGCGACCAGATGGCCCGCTGGAACGCCTGGAAGCAGACCCGCGTCACCACCGGCGCGTCCTGACCTGACCTGACCCGACCGACCCGGTCGGTACCAACCACCACGGCCCCACGGCCGGCACCGCGACAGGAGCACCACGATGCAGGAACTCGAGGGACGGGTCGCCGTCATCACCGGCGCCGCGAGCGGGATCGGGCTGGCCACGGCCCACCGCCTCGCCGCCGAGGGGATGCACGTCGTCCTCGCCGACATCGAGGACGGCCCCCTGGCCGAGGCCGAGACGGCCGTGGCCGCCCACGGGCGGCGGGTCCTCGCCGTGCGGACCGACGTCAGCTCCGAGGCTGCGGTGAACGCCCTCGCCGATGCCGCCTTCGCGGCGTTCGGCAACGTCCACGTGCTGTTCAACAACGCCGGCGTGGCGGCGACCGCGGCCACGCTGCGCAGCCGGGCCTGGGAAGGGTCGCTGGCCGATTGGGACTGGACGATGGGGGTGAACTTCAACGGCGTGCTCTACGGCGTGCGGGCCTTCGTGCCCCGCATGCTCGAACGCGGCGAGGACGGCCACATCGTCAACACCGCGTCGATGGCCGGCCTGCTCACCGGCGCGAACCCCTACAACGTGTCCAAGCACGCCGTGGTCTGCCTCACCGAGGGCATCTACAAGGACCTGCGCGAGCTGGGCGCCAAGCTCTCGGCGTCGGTGGTGTGCCCCGGCCTGATCAACACCCGCATCCTCGAGGCCGAACGCAACCGCGGCGACGGCAGCGGCGAGCACACCGACGTCAGCGTCCTGCGCGCCGACCTGCAGCGGTTCGCGGCCGGTTTCGAGTCGGCGCTGCGTAGCGGCTGGGCGCCCGACGTGGTGGCCGGGACCGTACTGGACGGTATCCGCGAGGACCGCTTCTACCTGTTCCCGGCCCAGGACTTCATCCTCGAGCAGGTCGCCGCCCGCATGAACGGCATCATCGAGCAACGCAACCCGGCGCCGCGCTGAGCAGCCCACCATCGGCGGCCACGGCGACTCGGGCCGGACCGGGCCCCGGCACGATTGCTCACACCGGCCGGGGCCATGACACCCTTGGACGGTGCTGCACCCTCGCGAGCTCGAGCTCAGCGGCGACGCCCTCGCCTCGCTCACCCAGATCCTGGCCATCATGAACGACGAGGTGCTGCGGGCCGAGAACGTCGCGCCGCGCTGGGAGATCGAGACGTTGCTCGACCTCGAGTACCGCCTCGGCGTCACCATCGGCATCGACGACGTCGGCCCGCCGCCGGAGGGCTCGCGCACCGTGGTGCTGGGCATCGACGACGTGGCCCTGCTGCTCGACGGGATGGCCTTCACCGAGATCTTCTCGGCCGAGCTGCCGTGGTTCGAGCTGGTGCAGTGGACCACCGAGTTCGTCACCGGCGAGCTGCGCCGGTACTGGACCGACGACGAATGGCGGGCCTGGTCGGCCCGCTGACCGGCCACGACGCGAGCTACCGTCGGCGCCGTCGGAGCGCCGTCGCCGCCGACGTCATGCCCATCGTCGTACCCCTCCGAGGTCGTATGCCGCTCACCTTCGAAGCCGAGATCACCCCGGGGATGTCCACCGCCGAGGTGGTGGAACTGGCCCGGCTCGCCGAGGACGCCGGCTTCGACCGGCTCGGGGTGTCCGACGTGGTGCTGTGGCACGACTGCTTCGTGCTGTTGGGCCTGATCAGCGCCCGCACCAACCGCATCGCCCTCGGCCCGATGGTCACCAACCCCTACTCCCGTCATCCGGTGCACCTCGCCGGGGCCATGGCGGCGCTGCAGGACGCGTCGGGTGGCCGGATGTTCCTCGGCCTCGGCGTCGGGGCCGGCCTCGAACAGCTCGGCATGACCTACCCCCGGCCGGTGCGGGCCCTGCGCGAAGCCATCACCGTGATCACCGCGCTGCTGGCCGGCGAGACGGTCGAGTTCGCCGGCCGGACCATCACCCTGCACGGGGTCCGCCTGGTCGGTCCGTGCGCCCCGGTCCCGATCTCCGTCGGCACCCGCAGCCCCCAGGTGATGCGCCTCGCCGGCGAGCTGGCCGACGTCGCACTGGTCGGCGGCCGGCTCATCGACGCCACCGTCACCGCCGACTACCGGCGCTGGCTGGCCGAAGGCGCCGCCCGGGTGGGACGCGACCCCGCAACGGTCGAGGTGGCCCCACGGCTGACGCTGTGCATCTCGCGTGACGGCGGCCTGGCCCGGCGAAGCATGAAGCGTTACGCCGCCCACTACGCCGCGCTGATCCGGCCCGCCGACCTGCAACAACGCCAGGACGGACGCTGGCTGGCCGAGGTCGACGCCGCGCTGGCCCGCTCGACGGGCTGGTACTTCGACCATGACCGCCACGACGACCCCGAGCTCGACCGGCTCGTCGACGAGGACACCGTGCGACGCTTCGCGGTGGCCGGCACCCCCGACGAGTGCGTGGAGCTGGCCCGCGAGGTCCTGGCCCTCGGCTACAACGGGGCCAGCATGAACCTGGCCGCTCCCCGACGCAGCTCGATGTACGCCGGGCTGCGCGAAACCCTCGAAGGGGCCGGCGAGGTGCTCGCCGCGTTACGCGGCCCTAGCGGGGTGTGAACCGCTCCCGGGCCTCGGCGGTCAGGGACGTCTTGTCGATCTTCGCCGTGCCGGCGAGGGGGATCTCGTCGACGAACCACACCGCCCGGGGGTGGGCGTAGGCCGGGCCGTGCTCGATGGACCACGCCCGCAGCCCGTCCTCGTCGAGCGACGCGCCGGCGGCGCGGACCACGAACGCCACCGGCAACATCCCCTTCAGCTCGTCGGGCACCGCCACCACCGCGGCCTGGTGCACCGCCGGGTGCCGTTCGAGCAACTGCTCCACGTCGCCGGGGTAGACGTTCTCGCCGCCGCACACGAACATGTCGTCGACCCGGCCGACGAAGAAGTACCAGCCGGCCTCGTCGCGTTCCATCACGTCACCGGTGTGGTACCAGCCGTCGGTCAGCCGGTCGGCGGTGACCTCGGGCAGGTTGTGATAGCCGTTCATCACCCCGGCGCTGCGGATCCAGAACTCGCCGGGGTTGGCGTCGAGCCCGGTGGCGGGGTCGACCAGGCGGACCTCGACGGTGGGCAGAGGATGGCCGAGGGCGATCTTCGGCCGCGGCGCGCCGTCGGGGTGGGGCCCGAAACAGGCGATGGACTCGGTGGTGCCGTAGCCGTTGGTGATGGCCGCGGTCGGGAACAGCGCCTGCACCTGGTCGAAGAACGCCTCGGTCATCGGGGCCGAGCCGATCATCAGCCGCCGCACCGAGGACAGGTCGAGCGACGCCAGCAGCTCGCTCCGGGCGGTCATCAGGGCGAACATGGTGGGCACCCCGGTCAGGCTGGTGGCCCGCTGCTCGGCCACCGCCCGCAGGTACCCGGCAGCGTCGAAGCGGCCCAGCAGCACGATCTGGCCGCCGAGGGCCAGGTTCACCTTGGTCTGCACCATGGCGTTCTTGTGGTACATCGGCGCGGACACCAGGATCCGCTCGTCGACGCTCATGAAGAACCCACCGCTGGTGTACTGCTCGACGGTGAACAGCTGGCTGCCGTGCGACAGCAGCACGCCCTTGGGCCGGCCGGTCGACCCGGAGGTGTACATCTGCACCGCGACCGTCGCCGGGTCGAGCGGGGCCGCGTCGGCCGGTTCGGCGTCGAGCAGCTGCTGCCACTGCGCGCTGCCGATGCGCAACGACGGGCGGCCGGGTGGCAGCCGGTCGGCGTTGGCGTCGTCGAGCACGATCAACGCCACATCTGCGTCGTCGACGATGTAGCCGAGCCCCTCGACGGGCAGCTTGGTGTTCAGCGGCACGGTCACCGCCCCGATACGGCAGATCCCGAAGTACAGCGCGGCGTAGTCCACCGAGTTGTCGGCCAGGATCGCCACCCGGTCACCGATCCCGATGCCGGCGGCGACCAGGCCACCGGCCACCCGGGCACAACGATCGGCGAAGTCGTCGTAGGTGACCTCGGTGGCCTCGCCGCCCGACAGGTCGATGAACGCCACCTTCCCGGCCCCGAGGTGGGGTTCGTAGATGGTGGCCAGGTTCACCACACGGGGAGCCCGGGACGTCACGGGGCGAGCACGATCTTGCCGAAGAAGGCCCGCTCCTCCAACAGTCGCATGGCCTCAGCACCCTGCTCGAGCGGCAGCACCTTGTCGATCACCGGGTCCAGGCGGCCGGTCCGCACCAGGTCGAGCAGGGCCAGCAGATCGGGCCGCTTCCAGCCGTTGGAGCCGCGGATGTCCATCTCCGCGGTCCAGATGAACCGGATGTCGGTCGGCGGGTCGTACCCGGCCGTGGCCCCACAGGTGAGCAGGCGGCCGCCGAGCTTCACGCAGCGCAACGAGCGGGCCCAGGTGTCGCCGCCGGTGAAGTTCACCACCACGTCGTAGCCGCCACCGGTGAACAGCGTGCCGGTGGTGCGCCGGGTGTGGGCGACGAAGTCCTCGGTGGCGTAGTTGACGGTCTCGTCCGCGCCGAGCTCGCGCAGGCGGGCGCACTTGTCCTCGCTGCCGGCGGCGGCCACCACGTGGGCGCCGAGCATCTTGGCGAGCAGCAGGGCCCCGGTTCCCACCCCACCGGACGCGCCGAGGATCAGCACCCGCTCCCCGGCCTGCACCTGGCCGCGGGTGATCATCATCCGGTAGGCGGTGCCGTAGGCCACCGGCAGGCACGACGCCTGGGCCGCGCCGACCCCGTCGGGCAGGGCGATGAGCTGGCTCTGGTCGACGATGACGTACTCGGCGTAGGCCCCCCACCGGGTGTCGCCGATCATCCAGAACCGGCCGGTGGCCTCGTCGGTGAGCACCGGGTCGACGAGCACCGCATCGCCGGGCTGCCAGCCGGTCACCCCGTCGCCGAGGGCGTCGACGCGACCGGCGGCATCGCAGCCGGGCACCATCGGGAGCGGCACCTTGATGCCGGGCATGCCGCGCCGGGTGAACACGTCGTGGTAGTTGAGGGAACAGGCCTCGACACGCACCCGGACCTCGCCGGGGCCGGGCTGGGGGTCCTCGACGTCGCCGTAGCGCAGGACGTCGAGCCCACCGTGTTCGCCGAACCACACCGCTTTCATCGTGTTCTCCCGTGTCGTGCGTGCTGTTGTCGTGTGCTGGTGCCGTGTGCCGGTGTCGTGCGGGCCGGACGCGTGCGGGCCGGGTGGTTCCCGGCCGGCGCGGTGCTCAGCCGGCGGCGGTGCTCCAGGTGCCGCGACCGACCGCCACCAGGCGGCCCTCGCCGTCGTGCAGGTCGATGTCGCACACCGCAGTGGTACGTCCCTTGCGTCGCACCAGGGCGGTGGCCACCAGGTCGCTGTCGACCGCCGGGCGCAGGTAGTCGATCCGCAGGTTCATGGTCGGCACGCCGTGGCCGACCATGGTCGCCACCGCGAACGTGCCGGCGGTGTCGATGACCGACGCGATCGGTCCGCCGTGCACCTGGTTGCCCTCGTCGTGGCGGGTGAGCGTGTCGCTGAACGGCAACCGCAACACGAAGCGGCCGGCTTCGGGGTCGAGCTCCTCCACCACCAGCCGGACCAGCCGGTGGTAGGGGGCCTCGTCGATCTGGGCCTGGACGGCGGCGATCTCGGCGGCGGGTCCGGGGGTGGTCATGGGCCGCGATTGTTGCAGAGTTCCGCGGCCACCCCCTTACCGTGCGCTCCCGGGTCGGGCCCGTGGCGCGGGTACGTTCGGGCCATGCGCAACGTGCTGGTGACCGGAGCAGGCAGCGGGATCGGACGGGCCACGGCGGAGGCCTTCGTCGCCGCCGGCGACGCCGTCGTGGCGGCGATGCGCGACCCCGGACGCTCCGGCGAGGTCCCCGGGGCGGAGACCATCGCCCTCGACGTGACCGACGACGCGTCGGTCACGGCCGCGCTGCAGGGGCGGCCGGCGTTCGACGTGGTGGTCAACAACGCCGGCATCTCCCGGTCGGGGCCGGTGGAGACCATCGACCTCGACGACGCCCGGGCCCAGTTCGAGACCAACTACTGGGGCGCGGTACGGGTGGTGCGGGCGGTGCTGGCCCCGATGCGGGCCCGGCGCAGCGGCCTGATCGTCAACGTGTCCACCGTCGGTGGCCGCACCCCCTCCCGCGGCTACCACGCCTTCTACCAGGGCTC
Source organism: uncultured Acidimicrobiia bacterium (assembly GCA_903921205.1). Classification (GTDB taxonomy): domain Bacteria; phylum Actinomycetota; class Acidimicrobiia; order Acidimicrobiales; family CAIXPF01; genus CAIXPF01. The sequence goes on from CAIXPF010000138.1 coordinate 22,664, forward strand.
GAAGCATGCGCTGCGCGCCATGAGCGAGGCCCTGGTGTGGGAGCTGGCGCCCTTCGGCGTGCGGGTCGCCCTGGTCGAACCGGGGTTCGTGGCCACCAGCATCTTCGACCGTGGTGGCTATCACGACGCCCCGCCGCCCTCCCCCTACGCCGCCGACGAGGCATGGGTCCGCCGGTTCTTCCTCGAGGGCGCCGCCGCCCAGGCCATCGCCCCGCAGCAGGTGGCCGAGCAGATCCTCGCCGTCGCCGCCGAGGTCCGGCCCCGCCTGCACCATCCGGTGGGCGCCGACGCCGAGGCCGGGGTCGCCGCCGCCCGGTCGCTGGAGTTCGAGGCCTGGTACGACACCGCCGTCGCCCGGGTCGAGTCCTTCGCCGGCCCGCGCCCGCAACCGGCGCCCGCCGACCCGGCCGACGCCGACCCGGCCTAGCGGCTGCCGGATCAGAGGCTGCCGGGTCGTTCTCGGGCGCCGATCGAGGAGATGACCATGGCCGTGGCCCCCGCCACGATGCCCCAGAACGGCGAGCCGATCTTCAGCAGCGTCACCCCCGACAGGGTGACCACGAAGGTCAGGATGGCCGGGTCGCGCCGGGCCACGTCGGAGGTGGCCACCGACAGGCTGTTGCCGATGGTCGGCAGCAGGGCCAACGCCGCGACGATGTGCACCAGCTCGACCGGGAAGGCCCGCAACGCCCCGGTGATCGACGTGGCGAACAGCCCGGCGAGCAGGTAGAACCCACCGTTGGCCAGCGCCGCGGTGTAGCGACGGGTCGGGTCCTCGTGGGCGGCCGGTTCCATGCAGATCGCCGCGGTGATCGCCGACAGGTTGAACGAGTAGCCGCCGAACGGGGCCAGCAGCACGGTGGCCACCCCGGTGCTTCCGATCACCTTGGACACCGGGATGCGGTAGGCGGTGGTGCGGATCACCGCCACCCCGGGCAGGTTCTGGCCGGCCATGGTCACGATGAACACCGGCAGGGCGATGCCGATCATCGCCGACAGCGAGAACGCCGGGGCCACGTACACCGGCCGGGCCAACGACCAGCTCAGCAGGTCGGTCTTCAGCGAACGGGACAGGATCGACATGAGCACCCCAACCGCCAGCACCCCGATCACCGCATAGCGGGGCCAGAACCGGCGCAGCGCGACGTAGACCAACGTCGTGGTGACCACCAGCCAGGGCGCGGTCTTGGCATCGGCGAACCCGCTGAGCACGAAGCGGGCCAACACCCCGGCCAACAGCGCCCCGACCAACGGCAGCGGGATGCGGTTCATGACCTGCTCGAACAGGCCGGAGAAGCCCACCACGGCGGCCAGCAGCCCACCCACCATGAATGCCCCGATGGCCTGGGGCAGGGTGAAGGACCCCTTCGGCAACGTGGCCAGGATCGCCGCACCGGGGGCCGAGAAGGCGATCATCACCGGCGCCCGGTAGCGCAGCGACGGCACGATGATCAGCACCGCCATACCCAGGCACAACGCCCAGACCCACGAGGTGACCTCGGCGTCGTCGGCACCGAGGTTGCGGGCCGCCTCGAAGACCAGGGTGATGCCGCTGGTCAGCCCCACCATGCAGGCCACGAACCCTGCGGTGACGGTCGAGGGCGAGAAGTCACGCAGGATGGGCACCTCGGGATACTACGGGGCGACCCCCGCCACCGTTCCAAGGCCGCCCCGCAGCTCAGGCCAGCGTCATCCTCGGTTCGCCGAAGGTGTTCAGCCCGCTCTGCGACCCCCGGCTGCAGGTGCCGCCGCGGGGGTTACCGCCGTTGTAGGCCTGACGCACACAGTTGCGCAGCGCCAACTGGCCCCAGTAGGAGGTGTGCAACGACTCCTGCAGCTGGTACGGACCGGTCGCCGTGCTCAGGGTGCGCACCATCGACACCCATTCGGTGCGGTCGACCGCGCCGGCGGCCTGCCAGCTGGCGAGGCCCTTCTCCTCGAGCAGGCCGACGGTGTTCTCGCAGAGGCGGCGGCCGTTGAGCGCCGAGGCCACGTTCAGCAGCACGGCATTGCCACCGGCCTGGGCCACGGCGTTGGCCACCGCGGTGTTGATCCTGGGCAGGGCGGTGGTGTTGGCCCAATCGGCGTCGGCGTTCCAGAACCCGCAGCCGCCGGTGCTCTGGCGGGTGTAGCCGAACTGCGAGTAGCGAAAGCCGCTGCCCTTCGGGATCGGCGAGGCGTAGTTCTGCACCACGATCTTGTAGCGGGTGCTGCTGTACCCGGCCGTGGTCATGGCCGTACGGACGTTGAGGATGGCCTGCTTGATCTCGGCGGTGCGGGCGCTGACGCTGGCGTTGGTGAAGTTGGCGCTGACCGAGGCGTCGTCGTAGCAGTAGTTCGGCGCCAGCCACGACGAGAACAAGAAGTTGGTGATGCAGGCCTGTACGACGGAGGCGAAGTGGAAGTCGTTGCCGCCGATGGCCAGCACCACCATCTTCACGTTGGCCGTCGCGGCGTAGCTCGCCAGCATCGCCGCCTGGCCGCGGTTGCCGGCGCCGTCGTCGTAGAAGTCGATGCCGGGTTTGAACCCGTCGGTGGTCCGGGTGGCGGTCCGTGCCCCCGAGCAGGCCAGGTTGGCGCTGCGCACCCCGCCGCCGATGTGCACCTCGGCCGCCTTGGAGCGATGGCACCCGGCCATCGTCTCGGCGCTGTCGGTGGCGTCGTCGAAGTAGGCGGTGGGGCCGAGGGCGTCGACGGTGGCGCTCGAGGCGTTGGTGTTGCCGGCCCAGCGCCCGGCCTCGCCGGAGATCGAGGAGTCGCCGAGCGTGACGATGACCGGGGTACCGCTGCCGGGCCCGTCGGCACCGGCCGGCGCGACTCCCACCACCATCGCCCCAACCAGCATCGCGCCCACGCCGGCGACGACCGCCGCCACCGAGGACCATCGGTTCCGGACTCTCATGACCACCTCCGCGCCCACCGACGCGCCTTCCGCCCTGCCGGGCACCGTACTGCGGGTTGCTCCGGTTCCCGGGGTCGGGCCGGGCCGGTAACCGGGGGTGTGGCCGAGCCGGTTCCCGGGGGTGTGGCCGGGCCGGTTCCCGGGGGTGTGGCCGAGCCGCCGGACGGGTGGCTGTCGGGCACGGCGGCTCCGTAGGCTGACCGGGCGAGCCCGACGCTGCCGAACCCGAGGAGTGCCCGATGTCGATGACGATCCCGGAGCCCGATGTCCACAACGTGTGGCGGACCGAGACCCCCGGCAACGACGGGTGGGAGCGCTCGGCCCGACCCGACGCGGCCGACAAGTTCTTCATGATCTCCGCCGACGGCCACGTGCAGGAGCCGCGTCGCATCTTCAAGGACCGCCTGCCCGAGGAGTTCCACGATCGGCTGCCCAGTGTTCGCACCGAGCGCAGCGGCGAGCAGTTCCAGAAGACCGAGGGGTTCCGGCCCACGAAGCTCAACTGGGTGGATCCGCTGCAGGGTCACGAGAAGTTCCGCTACGAGTCCGGCCGGCGACCGGCCGAGCGGGCCGCCGAACTGGCCATGGACGGCGTCGACGGCGAGATCCTGTTCCCGAACGTGGGGCTGGCCATGTGGGCCACCAGGGATCCGGCCTTCTCCCACGTGATGTGCCGGGCGTGGAACGACTGGGCGTGGGAGAACTACGGCCCCCTCAACGACGCCCTCGCCCCCATGGCCTGTGTCGCCCCCGCCGTGCTCGAGGAGACCATCGCCGAGATCCAGCGTTGCGCCGCGCTGGGCTTCCGGGGCCTGTGCCTGCCCTGCAAGCCGGTGTTCGGGCCGCCCGACGTCGACGACCCGAACTACA
>CAIXPF010000139.1 GCA_903921205.1 uncultured Acidimicrobiia bacterium
CGACCCCTGGCGGGCGATCCCACTGACCCGGGCAAGACGGCAGTCCAACAGGGTGTCGACGATGGCGTAGAGCTGCCGGGCCCCCGAACGGGGCCGAACCCAGCGCAACGGTGCCCCCAGGGCCAGCAGGCCCACCCGGTCCTGCGCAGCGAGATGGCCCTCGCTGAGCGCCATGGCCGCCTGAACGGCGCGGCGCAACGTCGTGTCGTGAGCCGGTCCGAGCGCCGCCGAGTCGTCGAGGAGGACCACGACCTCAGCGGCGCGGTCGGGATGCCGTTCGGTCACCCACGGGCCGCCGCGGCGGGCCGAGACCCGCCAGTTCACCATCCGCATTCGGTCACCGGGACGCCAGGCCCGCACATCGGCGTACTCGCACCCGTCGCCTCGGCTCGAGGACAGGTGCGCGCCGAGGGTTCCGACCGTGCGGGCCGGTTGTGCCATGCCCTGCAGCCGTGACTCACTCGGGTACACGCGCAGGACCTGATCGATGGTCTGGATCGTGCTGCACGAGAACAGCCCGAAGCGGTCCCGAGCGACGATGCGGTACCGGCCCGCGGCCAACACCCCCCACGTCGAGGGCACTACCGGGAACGAGACGGCGACCGCGGTGCCGGCGCGCAACGGCACCACCCGGCGCAGCAGACCGTCGGAGCTACGCAGGCCGGCGCCGAGGTCGACCTCGACATCGAGCCACGGCACGGCGCTGTCGCCGGCAATCTCCAGGACGATGGTGCACGTGTCGCCCTCGACCAGGCGCGACGCGGATACCCGGGCCTGGACCTCCAACGTCGGCCAGCGCCAGGTCACCATCCCCAGGACCGGCACGGTCATCAGTGCCACGGCCACGACCGCCAGGGCCGGCCGGTGCACGACCAGCGCAGCGAGCCCGGCCGCCAGACCGACCAGCAGCAACCCGACGAAGCGGACCGAGACCGCCCGGTTCACCCGGATCGGCCCGGATCGTCCGCCGCCCCGGGTGGCTGCCCGACGGCGCTCCCGGCGGCAGCCCGGTCGGCGTCGGTCAGGGCGGTCGGGGTCGGCACCGAACCCAGACAGTCGGTCACGACCGTCGCCTGGGTGATCCCGCGGATCCAGGCCTCCGGTCGTAGGACCAGGCGGTGGGCCAGGGTCGGGACGGCCAGCTGCTTGACATCATCGGGTACGACGAATGCCCGGCCGGCAAGCGCCGCACGGGCACGAGCCGCCGCCACCAGGGCCAAGGCAGCCCGGGGACTGGCCCCTGCCTCGGTGCGGCTGTCGGTCCGCGTGGCGGTCACCAGCGCAACGACGTAGTCGAGCAGGTCGTCGGCGACGTGCACGGTCTCCACCGCAGCCTGCAGCGCGCGCACCATCGACCCGTCGAGCAACGGCTGGAGCTCGACCTGGTTCTGGCGGCGCTGGACCCGTCGACGAAGCAGGTCCACCTCGGCGTCGTGGTCGGGGTAACCGACCGACACCCGCAGCAGGAACCGGTCGAGCTGCGCCTCGGGCAGCGGATAGGTGCCCTCGGACTCGAGCGGGTTCTGCGTGGCCAACACCAGGAACGGCGCCGGCAGCCGGTGCGACACGCCGTCGACGGTGACCTGTCGCTCCTCCATGGCCTCGAGCACTGCGGCCTGGGTTTTCGGTGGGGCACGGTTGATCTCGTCACCGAGGACCAGGTTGGCGAAGATCGGGCCCGGCTGGAACAGCAGTGCGCCCCGACCGTCGGGCACAGCGGAACCGGTGATGTCCGAAGGGATCAGGTCCGGGGTGAACTGCACCCGGGAGAACTCCAGACTGAGCACTGCGGCGAAGCTGCGCGCGGTGAGGGTCTTGGCCACACCCGGCACGTCCTCGATGAGCACATGGCCGTCGGCGAGCAGGCCGACGAGCACCAACTCGAGCACCGGCCTCTTGCCCACCACGGCCCGCTCGACCTCGTCGAGCAGGGCATGACCGACCCGGGCGACCTCCGCCACCGTGGCCGGCACAATGGATTCGGCGGACGAAGGATCCTCGCGGGGCTGCTCCACCCGGGGCACGCTAGCCCTGGGTGGAACGCCACGGAGGACCGGACCCGGCTCCCGGCCGGCCCGGTGGTGCCTCAGCCCAGTGCGGCGATGGCCTCGGCCACGGCAAGTGCCCGACGGGCGTTGTCGACGTGGAGGTTCTCGATCATCCGTCCGTCGACGGTGGCCACACCCCGGCCGTCCGCCACCGCCTGCTCGAAGGCCTCGATCACCCGACGGGCGTAGTCGATGGCCTCGTCGCTCGGTGCCCACAGTGCGTTGGTCGGCTCGACCTGGCTGGGATGGATCAACGTCTTGCCGTCGAAGCCCATCTCGAAGCCCTGGCGTGCCTCGGCGGCGAAACCCTCGGCGTCGCGCACGTCGTTGTAGACGCCGTCGACGATGGCCTTACCGGCCTCGCGCGCCGCCAGCAGGGCGACGGCGAGATGGGGAAGCAGCGGCGCCCGACCCGGCACCTGTTGAGCCCGCAGTTCCTTGGCCAGGTCGTTGGTGCCCATGACCAGCATCGCCACCCGCTCGAACCCGGCGATCTGGCGGACGTTGAACAGCGCCTCGGGGGTCTCGACCATGGCCCAGATCTTGGTGTGATCGGGGGCACCCGCCGCCTCGAGCCGCTTGGCCACCTCGGCGAGCGCCGCGGGGCCGGAAACCTTGGGGATGACCACGGCCGACGGACCCGCTGCACCTGCCACGGCGAGATCGTCGGCCCCCCACGGGGTGTCGAGGCCGTTGCAACGGATGGTGAGTTCCTTGTTGCCATAGGTGCCGGAACGAACGGCGGCAGCCGCCTGCTCCCGGGCCTGGGGCTTGGCGTCGGGCGCCACTGCGTCCTCGAGGTCGAAGATCAGCGCATCGGCCGGGATGTCGCGCGCCTTCTCCAGCGCCCGGGCGTTGGCGGCCGGCATGTACAGCACCGAGCGGCGGGGACGGAGATCGTCGTTCATGGTGGGTTCCTGTCGCTCAGAAGCCGTAGGTGGCGGCCAGCTCGGGGTCACGTGCGGCGAGCTCGCGGGCGAGCGCCACGATGACGTTGCACTGCTTGCACGAGGCGTCGTCCTCCATCTTGCCGTCGAGCATGATGGCACCGGTTCCGTCCCCCATCGCCTCGATGACCCGCAGCGCATGGGCCACATCGGCGGGATCGGGCGAGAACACCCGCTTGGCGATGTCGATCTGCACCGGGTGCAGGCTCCAGGCGCCGACACAGCCGAGCAGGTAGGCGTTGCGGAACTGGTCCTCACAGGCGACGGTGTCCTTGATGTCGCCGAACGGACCATAGAAGGGAAGGATCCCGTTGGCGACGCAGGCATCGACCATGCGGGCCAGCGTGTAGTGCCACAGGTCCTGCTGGTAGACGGTGCGAACCGCATCGGGGTTGGCCGGATCGGGGTCCTGGCGCACGAGGTAGCCGGGGTGTCCGCCACCGACCCGGGTGGTCTTCATCCGGCGGTTGGCCGCGAGGTCGGCAGGGCCGAGCGAGAGGCCCTGCATCCGGGGTGAGGCCGCACAGATCTCTTCGACATTGGCCACGCCGCGGGCGGTCTCGAGGATGGCGTGCACCATGAGCGGCCTGGTCAGGCCGGCCTTCGCCTCGAGCTGGGCGAGCAGCCGGTCGACGTAGTGGATGTCCTCGGGGCCTTCGACCTTGGGGATCATGATGACGTCGAGCTTGTCACCCGCCTCGGTCACCGCAGCCACGAGGTCGTCGAGACCCCAGGGTGAGTCGAGGGAGTTGACCCGCGTCCAGAACTGGGTCTCGCCGAAGTCGACCGTCCGGGCGACGTTCACGAGGCCGGCGCGGGCCGCCTCCTTGTCCCCGGCGGGAACCCCGTCCTCGAGGTTGGCCAGCAAGACGTCGACGGTGGGGGCGATCTCGGGCAGCTTGCCCACCATCTTGGCGTTCGAGGCCGGGAAGAAGTGGATCATCCGGGACGGCCGAATCGGGATCTCACGCAGGGGTGCCGGGGCACCGACGGCGAGGGGCTTGAAGAAGTCTTTGGCGCTACGCACGGGTGACCAAGATACGGAGAGGACCGCCCCCGCCCCCAACGCAGCCCGGACCTTCTCGCCACAGACGGCGATTTCCTTCCAAAGATCTCACGCTTCGCGTTCGATTGATGATCGATTCGCCGCCACGGCGTGTCGTCCTCCGATCGCTTGCGGCGAATCGACGTCGATTCGCCGGATAAACACCCAGATCACGTCACATATTCGGTTCGACTCGCCGGAATCGATGCCCTGGCGAGACGATTCACCAATTGACCACGGAATGTGAGATGCGTGTCGACGACGATCAGACCACGTCGTCGGCCACGATGCGGCCGTCGGCGAGGCGCAACGTCCGGGTCATCGGCACCGTGGCGAGCAGGGTCCGGTCGTGGCTCACCAGGATCACCGTGCCGTTGAACTCGGCCAGTGCAGCCTCGAGCTGTTCGATGGCCGGCAGGTCGAGGTGGTTGGTCGGCTCGTCGAGTACCAGGCAGTTCGCGCCGTTCGCCATCAACAGGGCAAGCGCAGCGCGAGTCCGTTCACCGGGCGAGAACGTGGCGGTCGGCCGGGTCACATGGTCGGCGCCCAGTCCGAACTTGGCCACCAGGGTCCGGGCCTCCGAGGTCGTCAGACCGGTGACGTCGGTGAAGTCGCGCAGGAAGGTCGCCGAACCCTGCAGCTGACGACGGGCCTGGCCGACCTCCCCGATCACCACCGACGGCCCGACGCGACGGCTCCCCTGACGCAGCTCGGCACGGCCCAGGATCGTGTCGATCAGGGTGGTCTTGCCGCTGCCGTTGGCCCCGAGCACGGCGATGCGCTCGCCGAACGCGATCTCGAGGTCGATCGGGCCGAGCACGAACGCCCCGTGGTCAACCACCGCACCGGTGAGCTGTGCGACCACGTCACCGCTGCGGCCCGGCGATCCGACGGAAAGTCGAAGTTGCCACGGTTCTTGCGGTTGGGCGACGACCTCGAGGCGCTCCATCGCCTTCTGGGTGCGCGCCGCCCGGCCCGCCAGCTGCTCGGTCTGGTTGATCTTGAACTGCCGGGCGGACTTGTCGCCGTCGGACGGCTTGCGCTTCGCCTTGGCCACACCCTGGGTGGCCCAGTTCCGCTCCCGTTCGGCTCGGCCCTGCAGGGCCCGCCGCTTGGTGTCGTACTCGTCGAAGCGCTCCCGGGCGTGACGCCGCTGTATCGACCGTTCCTCCAGGTACGAGGCCCAGCCACCGGCGAACCAACCGGCCCGGTGGCTGAACTCGTCCAGCTCGATCACGTCGGTGACCACGTTCTCCAGGAACGTCCGGTCGTGGCTGACGACGACGACGGCCGCATCGAGCTCACGGACCCATCGCTCGAGCCGTTCCAGTCCGTCGAGGTCCAGGTCGTTGGTCGGCTCGTCGAGCAGATACAGGTCGTAGCGGCTCAGCACCAGTGCGGCGAGGCCCGCCCGAGCGGCCTCACCCCCGGACAACTGCGTCGTCGGGGCGTCGAGCAGACGCTCGGCCAGGCCCAGCTCGTGCCAGACCTCACCGGTGCGGGCCTCGAAGTCGGCTGAGCCGAGCATCAGCCACCGGTCCAACGCCACGCCATAGCGGTCGTCGGCCCCCGCACTGCCGGCGGCGAGCGACGCGGTGGCGGCATGCAGCTCGGCATCGGCCAGGTCGATCCCGCACCGACGGGCGAGAAACCCGGCCACCGTCTCCCCCGACCGCCGCTCGGCCTCCTGCGGCAGCCATCCGACCAGGGCGTCGCCGGGCTGCGCCTGCACGCTTCCCGACTCGATGTCCACCACCCCGGCCAGGGCCCCGAGCAGGGTGGACTTGCCCACCCCGTTGGGTCCGACCAGGCCGATGCACTGGCCCGGTGATGCCGTGAAGCTGACCGCGTCGAGCACGAGCTGGGGTTCGCGGCGAACCGTGAGGCCGTTGACATGGAGCGTGGCCGCCATCAGGACCAGCCTCGGCGGTTGGACAGGAGATAGCTGGACGACACGAAAGCTCCGGTTCCGGGCGGTTCAACGGCGGTGCCCGCGCCGCAGGGTGCGGCCGGACGAGTCTGACAGACCACGAACCGCTCCCGGGTCACGTGACCCCTGCGCGACAATGCCGACACCGCAAGGAGGTCACCACGTGCAGGCTTCAGAACGAGGGCAGGCTTCCGGACGGACCGCCGCCCCGGAGAGCACCCGGGTGGACCGTTGGCTCTGGGCGGTCCGGCTGTTCAAGACACGCTCGACGGCCACCGACGCCTGCCGGGGTGGGCACGTCACCGTGAACGGCCAGCCGGCCAAGGCCGCGACGACGGTACGCGCAGGCGATCGGGTCGAGGCCCGGGTCGGCGACCGGGCGCGGGCGGTGGAGGTCGTGCAGCCGATCGAGAAACGCGTCGGGCCTGCGATTGCCGCAACCTGCCTGATCGACCACAGTCCGCCCGTGGTCCGTGAGGACAGCGAGCCGGCGCCGTTCCTGCGCGACCGGGGTACCGGCCGACCCACCAAACGGGAGCGACGCCAGCTCGACCAGCTCCGTTCGCCGTGAACGGAACCCGTCCGCGGTATCCGTTCAGGATCGTCGTGCGCTGCGCTCAAGAATCGGGCGACGTCGGCCGATAGCGGGGCGAGAACAAGGCGGCCGGAGGCCGCTGCTGCCGAGGATACGGATGTCCGAACCCCAGTCGACCAACCAGCTGAGCCAGGCCCATCTGGCCGCCGCACTGCGACCTGCGTTCCGTTGTCCGACGGTGCCGGCCGCCTTGCGGGCGCTGTACGACAACATGGTCGAACGGGCCGGTGCCTCGCCCGGGATCAGCGCCACCGAGGCTGCGCTGCGCGCCGTGATCATCCTGCGCAACGCCATCGAGACCCCGAACGGCCGGCAACGTGCCGTGCCGCCCGGCGCCACCATCGACGTGGACGACAGCGACCCGGACATCGGCCTTCACCTGGCGCTCTACAGCGTGGAGACGCTGCTCGACCAGTTCGGCTGGCAGACCCGCGACGCGGCCTGAGCACCCGGCTCGACGGCCACCACAACGGGTCACGTACCGCACAGGCCGATCCCCCGCCGGCACGCGGGCAGGACAGTCGGGCAGGACAGTCGGGCAGGACAGTATGGCGGGGTGACGATCCGACCGTTCTCCCGGGCCCTGGCCGCGGCGTTGTTGTTCCTGGGAGCCTGCGGCTCCTCGACGGACGAGCAGGCCCTCGACGGGGCCGTCGCCACACCACCGTTGGTCGTCGCCGATCAGCAACTGCCGCAGGCCGGAACCGGCGAGCCGTTCGCCTTCCGGGCCGAACCCGGGCAGCTCCTCGCGGTGTACTTCGGCTACACGCAGTGTCCCGACCTGTGTCCCACCACCATGGCCGACCTCAAGGTGGCGCTCGGCGAGCTCACCGCCGCCGATGCGGCCCGGGTCACCGTGGTACTGGTCACCGTCGACCCCGACCGCGACACCCCCGAGATCCTCGACGCCTACCTCGGCAGCTTCTTCGACGCGGACCATCGAGTCGCCCTGCGCACCACCGACACCGACGCCCTGGCTCGTACCGAGGACGCATTCCTCGCCGACTCGACGGTCATCCGCACCGGGAACGGCGTGGAGGTGGAGCACACCGCAACCACATCCGTCGTCGACGACCAGGGCACGGTCGTGGTCCAGTGGCCGTTCGGCACCAGCGCAACGTCCATGGCCCACGACCTGCGCATCCTCCTCACGCGGGGCAAGGTCGCAACCTCGTCCGGATGACGCCGGACCACTCAGCGCAGCAGCGAGGCGATGGTCCAGACCACCACGACCGACCCCAGGCCGATCATGATCAGACTTCGCCGCAATGGCGGGCGTTGCGGCGGCTCACCGTCGGCCCGAGCGGCCGGCGGCCGGACCAGGGCGAGCACGTTGCCGACCACCAGCGCGCCGGACAGGGCGAGCAGGAGGAACTGCAGGAAGTGAGGCCCCAGGAGTTCGCCCATCGGCCGGGAGCCTAGGAAACCCGCTCAGACGAAGCGGAACCGGGTGCCGCACACCTCGACGGACTCACCGCGGCGCGCCGGATCGGCGGCCACGACGTCCACTCCGGACACGCCCTCGCCGCGCCCGTCGGTGACCGGTACGAAGCGGACCTCACCCCGCTCGAAGCGCAGGCACGTACCGGAGCCGTCGACCGTGCCACCGATCACGTCGGCCCAGCGAGCGGCCATGGAAGCCGGGTCGTCGGCCTGGATCTCCACCGCAGCCATGGTGGTCACGGTGTCGGTCCGCACGTGGTCGCGCCAGTTGGGCCCGGCCCACTCCCAGTCCTCCGCCGGCTCCGCCTGATCAATGGACACGATCGCCCCGCCGACGTCGCGCGGATGGACGTGCAGACCGCAGATGGCCGCACCCTGCGCGGTGTACACCAGGCGGGTCCCGGTGCGCTCGATCCGGGCGCGGGCCTCGTCGAGGTCGTCGGTCTGCACCAGCACCATGTAGCCGCCGTTGCCGCCACGGCGTTCGAGCAGACGTCCGGCGGTCGTACCCTCCTGGATCGGGGAGACGACCTCGAGGAACGTGTCCCCGATCGGGAACAGGGCGTTGTGCAGCCCGAACTCGCCGACCCCGGGATCCCGGAAACAGAGATCCACCCCGAGGGCGGATCGGACCTCACCCTCGACGGGGGTGAGGTCCCGGGCGACAAGAGCGACCTGACGGAGACGAAGAGCCATCCCCGGAGCTTCGCGCGCCGCGCATCCGGATGCTCAGCTACGCACGGCCACGAACGGCTCCCCGGGGCTCAGCGACCGCGCCTGGGGGGACAGCTCCCCCATGACCCGGGCGTGATGGGCGCGTGCGTCGGCGAGGCTCGGCCGCAACACCGACTCGCCCCGTTGGACGAAGCGGTGCTGCAGAGCGCGCACCCCGGCCGTGTCGAGTTCAGCGGCGAGGGCGTCCTGCACCACGACCTCCTCCACCGCCAGCCCAGAGCCGTCCAACCGCCGACCGGCCACCTTGCGGCCGCCATGGGTCGCCTTGCCGGTCGATTGCTTGGCCACCGGGTGCAGGGGCGCTGCGTCACCGGGCCGGTCGGCCATCGCCACCAGCTTGTACACCAGGCCCGCTGCCGGCGCGCCCGACCCGGTGACCAGCTGCGTGCCGACCAGCATCCGATCGACCAGGGCACCGCCGCGCACCAGTTGCTCGATGCTCCACTCGTCGAGATCGCCCGAGACCACGATGCGGGTTCCGGTTGCCCCGAGCTCGTCGAGCAACGCCCGGGCCCGCCCCGCCATCTCGTGCAGATCGCCCGAGTCGATGCGGATCGCGCCGAGCTGCGTCCCGGCCACCGCCACGGCGTTGCGAATGCCCGCCTCGACGTCGAAGGTGTCGACCAGCAGCGTGGTCGACGGCCCGGTCATCGCCACCTGCGCTGCGAACGCCGCCCGCTCGTCGGCATGGGCCAGGATGAACGCATGGGCCGCGGTGCCCCCCGTCGGGACCCCCCAGCGTCGACCGGCCTCGAGGTTGGAGGTGGCCGAGAATCCGACGAGGTACGCGGCGCGCGCCGCGGCCGGCGCCGCCTGCTCCGAGGTACGGCGGCTACCGGCCTCGATCAGGGGACGACCGGCGGCGGCGGTGACCATCCGTGCGCCCGCAGCTGCCACGGAGCAGTCGTGGTTGAGCACCGACAGCACCACGGTCTCGAGTACCACCGCCTCGGCAAAGGTCGAAGCCACCGTGAGGATCGGCGAGTCCGCGACGTACAGCTCACCCTCGGCGTACCCGGTGATGTCACCACGGAACCGGTAGGACGCGAGCCACTCCAGGGTTCCGGGATGCAGGAAGTCCTGCTCGGACAGCCACGCCAGCTCGGCGTCACCGAAGCGGAACTGCTCGATCGCATCGAGGAGCCGATCGGTACCGGCCACCACGCCGTACCGACGACCCGGTGGCAGGCGGCGGGTGAAGCACTCGAAGACCGCCCGGTGCTGGGCCACGCCGGACTGCAGTGCCGCATCGACCATGGTCAGCTCGTACTGGTCGGTCAGCAGGGAAGTGGGGACGGGGCAGGAGGCCGATGCCCGAACTGCCCGCTCCCCCATGGGGCGCCATCGTAGGCCGTGCAGGCGGTCGCGGTCCGGTCCGGAGCCGGGCGGTGAGGACCGACCCGCCACGGTGGGAACAACCGTGCGAACATGCCCTATGCGTCCTTCGGCGATCGCGACCGCCACCCTCAGCACGGTGTTCGTCGTCGGTTACGCCGTGCTGTCGGGGCGGTGGGTGACCAGCAGCGATGCCTGGTACCGATCGCTGGTCCGCCCTCCGTGGCAGCCCCCCAGCGTGGTGATCGGCCTCATCTGGCCGTACAACTTCGCCGTGCTGATCGCCGCCGGTCTCGCCGTGGCCTTTCGGGGCACCACGGTCGACCGCGGGATCTGGCTCGTCGCGCTGCTGCTGTCGGTCATCGCCGCGTTGAGTTGGGCCCGGCTGTTCTTCGTCGGCCACGCCCTGTGGCCGGCAGCGCTCGCCTTGATCCTGGCCGCGCTGCTCAATCTCCCCGCGGTCATCGCGGCCTGGCGGACCCGGACCTGGGCCGGGGCGGTGCTGATCCCCTACGCCGTGTGGTTGGCAGTCGCAGCGTCGGTGTCGGTCGGCTACGCCCGCCGCAACTGACACCGGAGCGACCGACGACCATGCGTCGTCGATCGTCACAGCCCCGTGGTGCGGCGTGTCCCGGTGCCGGCTAGCCGGCGATGGCGGCCAGGCCGGGGGGAAGGGCAACACCGGTCCGCTTGGCCTCGTCCTGCACCACACGGCGGAGTTCGGCCAGCCGGTCGGCCCACTGCGGCGTCTTCCCGGTGCGGGCCATCTCGACCCGTTCGACCCCGATACCGCCGCTGGAACGGCCGGCTCCATCGCTGTGGGTGACCTCGGCGATCTCGAGCTCCGAACCGTCGGGCATCACGTACTCGACCGAGTACGACGCCACCTGCGGCGCGTCCGGGTGGCCGGCCGGGGCGAAGTACCCCGAACCCGATCCGTCCTTCACGGCCACTTCCCACGGCCGCAGGCGGATCTGCGGGGCCAGGATCCCCCACTGGGCGAGACGGGGGAAGAACGCCGACGAATGATCGGTCGTGGTGACCCGAAGCCGGGTCGGGTCCAGTGCGACGACCTTGGTCAGGTACTCGAGCACGAGGTCCGTCGCCGTGTTCGCCAGGGCCGGGGTGCTCGTGTCGAGGCCGATGATGCTGAACAGCGGAAGCGTGCCCGGTGTCGCCTTCTTCGCGACGTCCTCCGTCCGTGCGACCTGCTGTCTCAGATACGTCCGCTCGCTCAGCGCCCGCACGTCGTCGTCGTAGCGGAGCCCGCCGTTGAAGGCCAGCCCGGTGATCAGCGGGGCTGCCGCCGCCGCCGTGTAGCCGCGGCCGCGGAGGAAGGCATCGAATCCGGCCTCGGTCGCCCCGCCGGCCACCGCCGTCGACCTGACGGCGGGCACCGAACCGGCCGCCGAGTCGGACCCGGCCGAGTCGGACGACGAACCGCAGGCAGCAAGGACTCCGGCCGCGAACCATGCAGCGGCTCCACCCTCGATGAACGTGCGCCGGGACAGCGACATCAACGCGCTCCTTGTCCGTCCGACTCGTCCTGCTGACGGCGGGGTGCACGCACCCTAGACCTGCGGCAGGCGATGTCGATCGCGTCGGAGTCAGCGGAACTCAGGCGTTACGCGCCATGTCGGCGAACGTGGTGTACGGCCCGAGGAAGGCCAAACGGACCGTTCCCGTGGGTCCGGCCCGATGCGGACCGCTCCGCCCCCCACCGGCGTCGGGCCCGCGGCGCGACCGCGACCGCGACCGCGACCGGTGTGGGAGGGGTGCGACCTCCGCCCGTGCAGGGCGCTCTGGGACAATGGACCATGCGCATCGGTCCGGTCACCACCGCCATCGTCAGCACGGCCCTCGTCGTCGTCTACGCCGCCGGGTCGGGACGGTGGGTGGCGAGCGGCGACGCCTGGTACCGGTCTCTGGTCCGCCCTGCGTGGCAGCCGCCCGACATCGTGTTCGGCCTGATCTGGCCGTACAACTTCGCAGCCCTGATCGCCGCCGGCCTGGCCGTCGCCCTGCGCGGCTCGGCCGCGGCACGCTGGAGTTGGCTGATGGCCTTGTTGCTGAGCGTGATCGCCGCGTTGGCGTGGGCCCGGCTGTTCTACGTCGACCACGCGCTCCTCGCCGCGGCGGTGGCCCTGGTACTGGCCGCTCTCATCACGGTGGTGGCGGTGGTCGCCGCCTGGCGGACGCGAACCTGGGCCGGGGCCGTGCTGGTCCCCTACGTCGTCTGGCTCGCCCTCGCCGCATCGCTGTCGATCGAGTACGCCCGACGGAACTGACGGCCCCACCGGCCGCGGGCCGGCGACGCCGACGCCCACGACGCGCGTCGGCGCCTGCGGCACCTACCGCTGACCGCGGGTCAGGCCCGGGCCTGCACCACCACCCCGGCGCGGACCAGCTCGGCGTAGTCGGCCGGGCTCAGCCCGGCCACGGAGGTGAGCACCGCCTCGTTGTCCTCACCGAGGTCCGAGGCCTGCAGCTCGAGCAGTTCCGGGTACTCCGAGAAGCGGATGGGCACCCCGGGCATGTCGAACGCACCGATGCGGGGGTCGGTCACGCTGCGCACGATGCCGGTGCCGCGGAGGTGCGGATGGGCGACCGCCTCCTCGACGGTGAGGACCGGTGCCGCCGGCACGTGCTGGGCCTGCATGGCGGCCAGCGCGGTGTCGCGGTCGGGCTGGGTGGCGAGCCACGCGGCGATGACGGCGTTGACCTCGTCGCGCCGCGCCACCCGGCCGGCGCTGGTCGCGTAGCGCTCGTCGGTGGCGAGCTCCGGCCGGCCCATGGCCAGACACATGTCGGCCCACTGGCGGTCGTTGGCGGCGGCCACGATGACGTGCCCGTCGGCCACCGGGAACACGCCGTACCCTCCGACGAAGGGGTGCAGGGAGCCGCTGCGCATCGGTTCCATCGCCCCCTCGGAGATCGACCATGCCTGCACGTTCACCTCGTGACAGGTCATGTAGCAGCCCAGCAACGAGATCTCCACGTGCTGGCCGCGCCCGGTGCGCTCGCGGTGGTACAGCGCAGCGGCCACCGCCCCGAACCCGTGCACCCCGGTCAGCACGTCGCCCGGGGACAGGCCCATCAACGACGGCGCCCGGTCGGCTTCGCCGTTCATGTGCAGCACGCCACCGTAGGCCTGGGCGATGGCGTCGTAACCGGGGTGGTCACGCAGCGGACCCTCGGTCCCGAAGGCGGAGATCGAGCACATGATCAGACGGGGGTTACGGGCCGACACCGCTTCCCAGCCGAAGCCGAGGCGTTCGATCACCCCCGGGCTGAAGTTCTGCACCAACACGTCGACCTGCTCGACGAGCGCCATCACCACCTCGCGGCCGCGGGGATCCTTGACGTCGACGCAGATGCACTGCTTGCCCCGGTTCTGCTGCACGAAGTAGCCGGAGCGACCGTTACGCATCGCGGGCAGCCCCCGTGACATGTCCCCGGCGGGTGGCAGCTCGACCTTGACCACCTCGGCCCCGAACTCGACGAGGAGGCGGGTGACCGACGGCCCCGACAGGACGTTGCTGAAATCCAGCACCTTGACGCCATCGAAGATCCCCTGCATTACGCCCCCTCGATCCACCCGTGACGGGCCGGAGGCTACCCGCCCTCCGCCGAGGCGTCCCTGCCCACCGGCTCGAGGCCGGCCGGGACGCAACTCGGCCGGGCCCGACCCAGCGGGACCCGGTGCCGCCGGATGCAGGGCGCCGGCGGGCGCGGTAGGGCCCCGGTGCTCGACCTCGATGGCGCCCTACAACCGGATCAGGGGTTGCGGGCCATGTTGGCGAACTTGGTGTACTGACCGAGGAACGCCAGGCGGACCGTGCCGGTGGGCCCGGCCCGGTGCTTGGCGACGATCACCTCGGCGATTCCCTGGTCCTGCGTGTCCTGGTGGTACACCTCGTCGCGGTAGAGGAACAGCACGACGTCGGCGTCCTGTTCGAGCGACCCGCTCTCGCGCAGGTCCGACAGCATCGGACGCTTGTCGGCCCGCTGCTCGAGGCCACGGTTGAGCTGCGCCAACGCCACGACCGGGGCTTCGATCTCACGGGCCAGGATCTTCAGCCCACGGCTGATCTCGGCCACCTCGACCTGGCGCGACTCGGCTCCGGATCGGCCGGTCATCAGCTGGATGTAGTCCACGACCACCATCCCCAGCTCGCCCACCTGCGACTTGAGCTTGCGGGCCTTCGAGCGGATCTCCATGACCGTGACGTTGGGGTTGTCGTCGATCCAGATCGGCGCCTCGGCCAGCGGACCGACGGCACGGCCCAACTTCTCCCAGTCGGCCTCCGACAGCTTGCCGGTCCGCATCCGGGTGGCGTCCACCCTGGCCTCCGAGGACAGCAGGCGCTGGGTGATCTCCAGTCGGCTCATCTCGAGGGAGAACACCAGCGACGGCTTGTGGGAGGCGAGCGCCCCGTGGGCTGCCATCCCGAGGGCGAAGCTGGTCTTGCCCATGGCAGGCCGGGCACCGACCACCACCAGGGCGTTGGGCTGCAACCCGGCCAGGATCTCGTCGAGGTCGACGTAGCCGGTCGGGGTGCCGGTGATGGCCTCGCCCCGCTCATAGAGCTGCTCGAGCCGGTCCAGGGTCTCACCGAGCAGCTCGTGCACCGAAGCCGTGCTGCTCTCCACCCGGTGCTGCGCCAGGTTGAAGATCATCGACTCGGCCTGGTCGATGGCCTTGGTCACGTCGTCGGGCAGCGAGTAGCCGAGCTCGGCGATCTCGCCGGCGGTGTTGATCATCGAGCGCAGCAACGCCAACTCCTCGATGATCTCGCCATGCCGACGGGCATTGGAAATTGCCGGAGCCGATGCCTGCAGGGCGATCAGCGTGCCGGGACCCCCGATGGCGTCGAGCAACCCCGCCCGGTTCAACTCGTCGGCCACCGTGATCGGGTCGGCCGGCTCGCCTGCGCTGTACAGCGTGGCGATGGCGTCGAAGACGTGAGCGTGGGCGGGCTTGTAGAAGTGCTCGGGCCGCACCAGTTCGGTGGCGGTGGCAATGGCGTCGCGCGACAGCAGCATGGCGCCGAGCAGCGACTCCTCGGCCTGCAGGTTGTGTGGGGTGACACGGGCCGAGGTCCGGCCCGGCTCACCGCTGGACGGTGACACCATGATCCTCACACCTTGGGCGACGCGGGCTGTGCGTTTCCAGGGGACAGCCCGGAAATTGCTGTGGACAACGCGGTGGACACTGGGTACGACCAGAGTCCGAACTGTGGATAACGATGTGTAAAGAGGGGCTGATCTGGGGAAAATAGCGACTGCGCCACCCCGAGGGGCGGCGCAGTCGACCTACACCGGTGGTGATGTCACGCTGGGTGATCAGCGAGCAACCACGTCGACCTGCAGGAAGATCTGCACGTCGTTGTGGAGATGCGCAGGCACGGAGTGCATGCCGACGGTCTTGAGCGGCTCTTCCATCGCAATGGTGCGACGGTCGATCTCGAGACCGGTCTGGTTGTAGACCGCCTCGACGACGTCGGCCTCGGAGACCGACCCGAACAGACGGCCTTCGCCGCCGGCCCGGGCTTCGATCTTGATGACCGTGGGAGCCAGACGCTTGGCGATCTCCTCGGCGGCGGCGCGGTCACGCGCATCCTTGATGTCCCGGGACACCCGCATGGTGACGGCCTGTGCCTCGGCACCGGCCGAGGAGCGCATCGCCAGACCCTGGGGCAGCAGGTAGTTACGGGCGTACCCGTCGCTCACCTCGACCAGCTCGCCCCGCTTGCCCAGACCGCGCACGGTATCGCGCAGGATGACCTTGATCATTCCTCGACCTCCTCGGCCTCGGGCACCTCGATGGCCTCGTCAGCCACCGGTGCCAACTCGGTGTCCTCACCACGCGGCGGACGACCTTCACCCCGGTTACCACGGTCGGGACGCGAGCTGCGCTGCGTAGTGACCCGGTTGGTGTACGGCAACAGCGCCATTTCCCGGGCGTTCTTGATGGCCATCGCCACCGCCCGCTGCTGCTGCTGATCGTTGCCGGTCACGCGTCGGGCACGGATCTTGGCCCGGTCCGACATGAAACGGCGCAGAAGGTTGACGTCCTTGTAGTCCACGTACTCGACCCGCTCCTGGGTGAGAACGGAGATCTTCTTCTTCGCGCGCTTGGCGTTGTCCTTCAGCTTGCCCCGTTGGGGGCCCTTGACCTTCGCCATCAGAACGGCTCCTCGTCGTAGTCATAGGCCGGCGGTTGATTGGATGCAGGGCGGGCGAAGCTGCCACCGGAACCGGGGCCGCCACCTCCCGCGGGGGTGCCGCCATCTCCACGGCGCTCGTTCTTGGTCACCTCGGCCGTGGCCCAACGCAGGGACGGTCCGATCTCATCGGCGACGACCTCGATCTTCGAGCGACGATCGCCATCCTGGGTTTCCCACGAACGCTGCTCGAGCCGACCCTGCACCAGCACGCGGGAACCGCGACTCAGCGACTCGGAGATGTTCTCGGCCAGCGTGCCGTAAGCGACCACATCGAAGAAGGAGGTTTCTTCCTTCCACTCATTGGTGTTGCGATCCTGGCGGCGACGGTTCACCGCCAAGCCGAACTGGGCGACGGCCATGCCGCCCGGGGTGAACCGCAACTCGGGATCGCGGGTGATGTTGCCGACGAGGTCGACACTGTTTCCGATCGCCATCGGGCGTGCTCCCGGTCAGGAGGCACGCTGACCGAGCAGACCGCGGCGAGCGGCCTCGTGCTCGGGCAGACGCATGGTCTTGTGCCGGACGATCTGATCGGCGATCCGGAGGAACCGATCGATGTCGTCGAGGTTCGGGGCCTCGGTCACGATCTCGAGCACGACGTAGTAGCCCTCGAGCTTGTGGTTGATCTCGTAGGCGAAGCGGCGGCGACCCCATCGATCGGTGCTCGCCACCTTGCCCTTGCCGGCCGTCACCATCTCGGTGACCCGGTTGAGCATCTGCTGGATTCCGGAATCATCGACGTCCGAGTCGAAGATGATCATCATTTCGTAGACCCGCATGCGGGTTGGTACCTCCCTCTGGACCCGGCCGCAGCCGGGGCCCCGTCCCGATGACGAGGCAGGGTCGTATGAATGGACCCTGCATCATAGCGACCGGGGCGGCACCGACAGCCATTCGGGCCGAACGGGACACCACCGCCGTACCGCTGCATCATCCGCCCACCGTGTGACAGCGAAGCCGCGGCAGCCGATCGGCAACCCGGTCAGCCGGCCCCGCTAGGGGCGGACGAAGTCGGTGGGGACGGCGCGGTCGTCACCGGCGACGTGGTGGGCGGCGGAGCACTCGATGTCGTCGAAGCCGGGCCCGTGGTCGTGCTGGTGGCGCCCGTCACGGGACGCGAGGTCGTGGGGGACGGCGTCGTCGTGGAGGGCACCGCAGTCGACGTCGTCGGCACGGCGACCGTGGTCACGGACCGGAACCCACCGGGTGGCACCTTGCCGGAGAAGTCGCTGACGTCGGTGACCTCGAGCTTGCTGCCCGGGAACTTGGTGGTCGTGGGCAGCTCACAGCCGGGCGTGTCCTTGGTCGCCTCGGTCATGAAGCGCGACCAGATCTGCGCCGGGAGCGTGCCACCGGCGACGCGGGCCACGCCGTGCACGTCGACCATCGAGGTCACCGGCTGCCCGTCGGTGCCCGGATAGCCCATCCACACCGCAGCCGTGAGCATGCCGGTGTCACGGCAGGAATACCCCACGAACCAGGCATCGCGATAGTCCTCGGTGGTGCCGGTCTTGCCCGCGGCGGGGTTGGGAATGCCCGCCGCCTGACCGGTTCCCCGCTCGATCACGTCGACCATCGCCGTGGTGACGGCGTCGGCCGTCTCGATCTGCAGGACCCGCGTGGGGTTGTAGGCCGGGGCGGACCACAGCACCTTGCCGGCGGCGTCCTCGACCCGGGTGACCAACTGCGGCTCCACGTAGGAACCCCGCCGGGCGATCGTCGAATAGGCGCTCGCCATGTCCTGCACCGAGACCTCACCCGACCCGAGCACCAACGCCGGAACGGGCGCCAGGTCCGCCGTCACCCCCATCCGCTCTGCCAGCGCCACGACCCTGGCCGCGCCCTCCCGCAGCATGAGCTGGGCGTAGACCGTGTTGGAGGACTGGGCCAGGGCGTCGATCAGGTTGTAGCGGCCCGACGTGGAACCTCCCCCCGAAACCTCCCAGTCCTGGCCGTTGTTCGCCCCCTTGAAGACGACCTGGGACGGGGCCGGGAAGGTCGACTGCGCCGACAGACCGTCCTCCAGCGCGGCGGCGAGGGCGAAGGGCTTGAAGGTCGAACCCGGCTGTCGGCCCGAACCACCGCCGAGTCGTCCGGTGGCCAGGTTCACCTGCGACCGGCTGAAGTCCTTGCCGCCGACCATCGCCACGATGCGGCCACGGTCGTCCTCCGCCACCAGCGAGCCGGCCGGGTCGCCCTCCTCGTTGAGGATGCCCTCGATCGGTGGTCCCGCAGCAGCGTTGCGGCCGTACACCGTCGCATACGCCGCATCCTGGAGGGTTCGATCGAGGGTCGTGTAGACCCGCAGCCCCCCGGTGAAAACCTGCTGCGCACCGAAACGGTTCAACAGCCACTGGCGCACGGCGTCGACGAAGTACTCCGCGCCCGCACCCTCGTAGTAGAGCTGGCTGCCGTCAGCGGACTCGAGGCGTGGTTGGACGTACCCGTTGACCTGATCCTCCGCCAGACGCAATGGCAACGCCTGGGCCGCTTGGCGCTGCTGGTCGGTGATGTAGCCCTCCTCGACCATGCCGTCGAGCACCGAATCGCGTCGGAAGGCTGCCTCCTCCGGATCGAAGTAGGCGTCGGCGGTCTCGGGCGAGCGGATCAGGCCGGCCAGATAGACCGCCTTGGCCAACCCCTTGGCACTGGTCGCCGGAGTGTCGTAGTCGGCGCCGACGAACTCGATGCCGTGGCCGAAGTAGGCGTTCGAGGCCGCCTCGACCCCGTAGGCCCCTCGCCCGAAGTAGATCGTGTTCAGATAGTCGGTGAGGATCTCTTCCTTGGAGCGGACCCGCTCGAGCTTCACGGCGAGCACCGCCTCGCGCAGCTTGCGGGAGAGGCTGCGTTCCTGGGTCAGGAAGGCGTTCTTGACGTACTGCTGGGTGATGGTCGACCCACCCTGCAGTCCGCCCCGGTTCTGCAGGTCACGAACCACGGCCCGAGCGATGCCGAAGGGGTCGATCCCACTGTGGCGGAAGTAGTCGCGGTCCTCCGCCGCCAGCACCGCCGCCACGACCACCGGCGGGATCTGCTCGTAGGGCACCACCACCCGATCCACCTCGGCCCGGAGACTGGCGATCTCGTTGCCGCGCGAGCAGCCCGAGGTCACCTCCGCCGAGCAGAGGTAGGTGGTCTGCGCCAGGTCCGGTGTGGGCGGCAACTGCACCCGGGAGACGACCACGACGACCCCGACGAGCGCCAGGACCGACAGCACCGCGGTGGCCACCAGCACGCGCCTCCAGCGCCACAAGACGTTGCGTCGTACCCGGCGACGGCGGTGCTGCTCGAGGCGGCGGACGTGCTTCTGTTCCTGTCGCGCAGCCTTGCGCAACGACACAGGCTCGGCGGACCCGCCCGCAGCCGCACCCGCGCGGCCCCGCGTCGCACCCCCGGTTCGGGCGGTCTTGGCACCGGTCTTCGAACGGGAGCTGGACGAGGACGATCGACGCTTCGCTCCCGACCGGTCCGATGCCGTCATTCTGGACGAACCGGGGCGAGCGGGAACACCTTGGCCAGGTGGTTCCAACTGCAGGCCGGACACACCTCGACGACGTAACAGGTGAAGGGCTGCTTGTGCCGCCGCGCACTCTTGGTCAGGGACGACAACTCCTTGAGGGTTGCCACACAACGGCCGAACGCCGGCAGGGTCGGACCGAACACGTAGGTGACGAGTACCAACTCGTGGTCGGCGCAGATGGGGCAGGGTTCCGTGGTCGGGCGGCTGTAGAGCTGCGCCGCTCGCCGCAACTCGGGATGGGCGTCACAGATTTCCGACTGGGACAGCCGTCCCTTTCGATACTCGGCCAGGACCGCGCGGCGGGCGAGGCGGTAGTCGACCGTCCCCGCTGCGCGATGGTCGCCGGCCGATGTCGAACCGGGGCTGAAGCTCACAGCGATCAAGGCTAGAGGCTCCGTCGGGCCCAGATGCCGCGACCATCGCCCATGCCCGAACGACCGGGCGGACCGGCCGGGATCACGATCACCCCGCGCCCAGCTTCTAACGTCGGGCCGATGGCACCCGCGAGAACGTCCCGCAACGGCGGAAACAGCACGGCGGCGAGCGAACCGATCGCCGCATGGATCGCCGAGGCACCCGCCGAATCGGCCGAGCTGCGCTACGGACCGGTTCCGGCCGACGAAGGCTCCCTACGCCTGCTCGGTCAACTGAACGGCAAGCGGGTGCTGCTGCTCGGGTCCGGTAGCGGGGCACTGCCCGTGCTGGCCGCCCAACGCGGGGCCAAGGTCATCTGCGTCGAGCCCGACGACGCCCTGTTGGCCCAGGCCCGGCTCTGTTGTGCCGAGGCGGGCCTCAACCTCGAGATGTCCCAACGCGACTTCGCCGAGCTCGCCTCGGTGCGGGCCGACACGGTCGACCTGGTGCTGTCGGTGCTCGAGCTGGCCGGGGTTGCCGACCTCACCCGTGTGTTCCGCCAGGTGCACCGGGTGCTGCACCCCGAGGCTCCGCTGGTCTTCAGCCTGCCCCACCCCACTCGCGCCGTGGCCGCCGGTGCCACCCTCCCCCTCCCGTGGACGCGCAACGGTCACCACGGCCTCGACCACGGTCATTCGATCGAGGCGGTGTTCACCGCCCTGATCCGCACCGGCTTCCGGGTCGACAACCTCCTCGAGCTCCATGACGACCGCTCGAACCCGTTCCCTGCGGTGCTGCTCGTTCGCGCCCGGCGCCTCGGCGCCCATCCAGGGGCCTCCTGAACGACCCGGTCGGCCCGGCGGTCACCGACTCGGCCCGCGATCGACGTGGGTCCCCGCGCCCAGGACGCTCAGCGCAGCCCGTACAGCCGAGCGACGGCATCGACCACCTCACCACCCGGCCCGCCCGAGGTGGACGGCTCCGGCCGAACCGGGGTGCCGGCCAAGGCGCCGAGGCACGCGGCCGTGGAGTGCACGACGGCCCACAGGTCGTACCCGCCCTCGAGGAACACCAGCCGATGACCCGCCGGAGCCAGGGCCATGACCTCTCGGGTCAGGTCGGCGTAGTCGCCGGCCGTGAGGCCGAGCTCGGTGATCGGATCGTCCCGGTGTCCGTCGAACCCGGCCGACAGCAGCACCCAGGTCGGCTTCCACTGCTCGGCGAGCGGCACCACCACCTCATCCACGGCTCGTCGGTACACGTCACCGGTTGCACCCGCAGGCAGTGGGAAGTTCACCGTCGTGCCGAGCCCGTCGCCACGGCCCCGTTCCTGCAGGCTGCCGGTACCGGGATACAGCGGGTACTGGTGCAAGGAGACGAACAGGACACGCGGGTCCTCGTAGAAGGCGTCTTGGGTGCCGTTGCCGTGGTGGGCGTCGTAGTCGACCACAAGCACCCGCTCCCCCGCCTCGGCCAGCGTCGCCGCCGCCACCGCCAGGTTGTTGAACAGGCAGAACCCCATGCCCCGGGTCGGGGTTGCGTGGTGGCCGGGCGGGCGAACCGCGCAGAACGCCGCGTCTCCCTCGCCTCGCTGCAGCCGTTCGATCGCCTCGAGTCCGGACCCGGCGGCGCGCAACGCCGCCTCGAAAGAGGCCGGGACAACCGGTGTGTCCGGGTCGAGGTTGCCACCGCCCGCTGCGCAGAACCGTTCGAGCGCCTCGACATACTCCGCGGGATGGACACGGGACAGCTCGGCGTGCGACGCCTGCCGTGGCTCGAAACCCACGATCGCCTCACCGAGTCCGGCTGTCTCGATGCCTTTGCCGACCGCCGCCAGCCGACCGGGACGTTCCGGATGACTCTCGCCGGTGTTGTGCTCGAGGCAGGCCGGGTGTGTCGCTACCAGCACGGTCACACCCGACAGGGTACCGGCCCGGGCGAACGCGGGCCGATGACGGCTCCCGGCGCTGACCGCTCGCCGGTCGGGCCGACTACGCTGGCCCTTTCTCCCCGGGGCGGTGACCTCGGGCGGGTGCTGCAGGTCACCCGGCGATTGCGTACCGGAGGAAGCGTTGGTCTCGGCCGGCTCCGCTGAACTGATTGCCCTCGAAGGGCAGCACCTGCGGCTCGGCCCGTGGCGAGGCAGCCACGACGTCGCGTACCTCGCCCTGTTGGGCGAACCGCGTCGCCGCGTGCTCGAAGCTGCACTCGAGCGCGTCCGGGCCCGGGGGTTCAGCCAGGTCATCACCTCCGCCGTGGCCGAACCCGACATCGACCCGTTCGTAGAACTCGGCTTCGTCGAGCACGAACGACTGCACCTGCTGGCCCACGACATCAGCGGGGTCCGCCCGGTCAGCTGGCGGGCCACCCGTCGCGCCCGGCCGGCCGACCGGTCCGACGTGTTGCGCATCGACCGGGCTGCGTTCGAACCGTTCTGGCAGCTCGATGCCGAAGGTCTGGCCGATGCCATCGGTGCCACGCCGGCGAGCCGCTACCGGGTCACCACCGACGGCAAGCGGCCGACCGGTTACGCCGTGTTCGGGCTGGCCGCCCGCCGGGGGTACCTGCAACGCCTCGCCGTCGACCCCGACTACACCGGCCGCGGCCTGGCCTCGCTGCTGATTCGCGACGGGCTCAACTGGTTGTCGCATCGAGGGGCGACGAGCGCCCTGGTCAACACCCAGATCGTCAACGAACGAGCGCTCCGGGTCTATCTGGACCACGGCTTCGTGCTGCAGCCGTATCAGCTCGTCGTGTTGACCGCCTCCCTGGCGGACAGCCGCGGAGCACCGACTCGATGAGGGCTCGGCACACCGACGAACCCCACCACCGTCGTCCTCGGGCAGTGCGGGCGGCATCGCGTCGGTCGTGGGGCCGCAGGACGACCAGGCCGGCTGGCGCACGTGCGATCGCAATGGTCGCGCTGGTGCTCGGCCTGCTCTCGCCGGGCGTCGGAACCGTGGGTGCACAATCGACGACACCGTCGCCGTCGCCGGCACTCGGCGAGTCCGGCACCATCGGTCGCGGACCACGGCTCGAGCTGATCGACCAGGACAACTGGATCGGCCCGCGGGGCACGTTCCGTATGGTGCTCGGCGTCGTGGTACCCGACCCGGAGTACTCGCTGCAGGCCCGGCTGTTCCCCGCCGTCGCCAGCGCCGAGGCCGTGCTGGGCAACGAGGGTCTCCCGCCGAAGGTCAGACCCCTCGACCGCTTCGCCAACCTGACCCTGCCCGCCGGTACCACGACCCAGCGCCTCGAGCTCACCGTCGTGCCCGAGGCCGACGGCACCTTCGGCGACCCCTATGTCCTCGATCCCGGCGTCTACCCGATCGAGGTGCGGTTGTTCGATCCGGATGGCGAGATCGTCGGATCGTTGATCACCTACCTCGTCCATCTCCCCCAATCCCTCTTGGTCGAGCCGATCCCCGTCGCGGTCATCAGCGACCTGCGCGTCCCACCGGAGCGCACCAGCAGCGGCGGCGTGCAACTCTCCGCCGAGACGGCCACACGGCTGCAACGCCAACTCGACGGGCTCAATCGCTTCGGTGACGTGCCGGTGACCGTACAGGTGCACCCCGAAACGGTCGGCGCCCTGGTCGAGTCGCGTACGGGCAACGGCGGCGCACCCCTTTCGGAGATCCTTCGTCTGACCGGATCGGGCGGTACCGCCGAGGTTCTCGGCGGTACCTACGTCGGGTTCGACGAGGCAGCATGGGTGGGCGATCAGCAACACGATCGCCTGCAGCGCGAGCTCGCCGCCGGCAGCGGCAGCCTCGACAATGCCCAACTCCGACATCGGCGGGACACCGCCGCCCTCGTCGGACCGACCGAGGCGGTCGTGCTGAGTCACCTGGCGCAGCTCGGCATTTCACGTGTGGTCAGCAATCCTGGCGGCACCCACGCAAGGACCGGCATCGGGTTCGGACCTGGTCCGGCAGTCCTGCCCGAACGCCCGGACCAGTCGGTACTCGCCGCTCCGGTCCTCCAGCTCGACGACCGCGGCCCTGAGCGCACCGGAGCGCCTGGCGTGCTCGATGCCCACCGACTGCTCACGGCTCTCGTCGTCGGGGCCATCGGTGGTGATCATCGCTCCCGTCAGGTCCGCCTCGGCCGGGATGTCGATCTCGGCGGTTCCTTCGTCAGCACGCTCCTGGGTGCGCTGGCGACACCCGGGCCACTCGAGCCGGTCACGGTAGGTGGTCTGTTCGACGATCGAGCCAGCTACGGCCCACCCGCGGCTGCGCCGATCGCGCCGGGCGCACCCGGTGGCAGCGTCCCTCGGAGCGACGAACTCGCCGCAACATCAACCCGGGTCGAGGGACTTCGCACGCTCCTGGGTGAGGATCGCACTGCCGACTCGCTGCAGGCCGAACTACTCCTGGTCCCATCGAAAGACCTCAGCGAACAGGACGCACAGGCGCTGATCGACGACGTCGAGACCAAACTCCGATCGATCACCGACAATGTCGCGTTGCCCGACAGCCAGGCGTTCACCACCACCTCACACGAAACCGCGCTACCCCTGGTCGTTCGTAACGGCTACACCCAGCCACTCCGCGTGCTGCTGACCCTCGACAGTGGCGAGCTCGAGTTCACGGGACCGAACCCGATGGCCGTCACCCTGCAGCCAGGACCGAACGACCTCGAGGTTCCGATCAAGACCCGGCGGTCCGGCGAGTTCGACTTCGACATCCAGGTGACTTCACCGGACGGCGCTATCACTCTGGGTGACATCGACGTGCGCGTCCAGTCTCGTGCGATCTCCGGGGCCGGACTCCTCCTGTCCATCAGCGCCTTGCTCTTCCTCGTCGTGTGGTGGCTCAGGAACGCACATAGACGGCGACGACGTCCTCCGGCCCCGCACGATGACATCGCTGCCTCCCCCACCCTCACCGATGACGAGGGTTTCCCGGTATCGGACGGCGCCGCCTCGAGCCGAACCCTCGATGACGCGCACCTCCATGACGAAGCCCAGAGCGGGCCGGACGCCGTCGCCACAGCAGACCAGAGCGGGAGATCGTCGCCGTGAGCTGCGCATCTTCCCTCAACTCCCAGCGTCACCGGCGCGAGCATGGGGGTTGCCGATGACCAACCGCCAACGGTCCGACCGACCTACGCCCGTCCTCGCCGGCAGATACCGACTCGATCGTCCGATCGCCCGCGGTGGCATGTCACAGGTCTGGCGGGGTACCGACCTGGTGCTCGGCAGACAGGTCGCCGTGAAGTTGCTCGACCATCGCAAGACCAGCGACGCCTCCCTCATCGAGCGCCTTCGTCGCGAGGCCCAGGCCGCTGCCCGCCTCCACAATCCACACATTGTCGCGATCTACGACAGCATCACCGAGAGTGACTACTCGGCACTGATTCTCGAGTACGTCCGCGGTCTCAACCTCCGTCAGCGGATGGATGACGCGCTACTCGACATCCCGACAGCCGTGGGGATCGCCTGCCAGGTCGCAGAAGCCCTTCAAGCGGCCCACGATGCCGGTGTCATCCACCGTGACATCAAGCCGGGCAACATCTTGCTCGAGCACACCGAGCCACTCGACACCCTCGGACCGATCATCCCGCAGGTCCGAGTGACCGACTTCGGCATTGCCAAGGCGGTTCAGGGCGTCGGACATGATCTGACCGGCACGGGCATCATGCTCGGGACAGCCAAGTACCTGGCACCGGAACAGGTCATCAGCGGTCCGGTCGATGCACGGACCGACATCTTCTCCCTCGGCGTCGTGCTCTACGAGATGATCACCGGCACGGTCCCCTGGGATGCCGGCTCCGACCTCGCGACCGCCATGGCGCGACTCGACACCGCACCCACCCCGCCGAGCTCGTACCGCCCGGAGCTTCCACCGGCGCTCGAGACGGTCATCCTGCAGGCCATCGCCCGTGACCCCGCCGCTCGGTTCCCTCGCGCGACCGACCTGCGGGCCGCACTGCTCGCCGCCGGGACCCAACCGCTTCCAGCCGCCATCAGCCTCCCTCGAGTCGACCGCCGCTTTCCCACCGAGACGTATCGCCCGGCCCGCTCGCCCGCTCGGATCGCCCTCCCCGCCGTCATCGGCCTTGCGGCACTGAGTCTGCCCGCCGTTCTCCTGTTCGGTCGTGGTTCCAACGACGATGCGGCCACCTCCTCCACGGTATCGATCGTCGAGGTTCCGGTACCCAGTACCGAGGCCGCACCCCGAACCGTCACGCTCACCGGTCTCACCGCTCTCGCCTATGACCATTACGGCGACCGCGAGGAGAACGACGAGATGGCCCCATTCGCCGTCGACGGCCATGCCGACCGAACCAAGTTCTGGCGGACCGAGTGCTACCAGAGCGAGTTCGCCGACATCCGCAAGCCCGGGGTCGGACTCATCATCGATGCCGGCAAGTCAGTGAACCTCACCGGCCTGACCCTGCTCACCCCACAGACCGGCTGGACGGCCCAGCTCTACGCCAGCCCCCGGCCGGCGGCCGAGTTGGCCGACGTCCCGCTCGAGCGATGGGGCCTGCCGGTGACCGATCTGACGAGCACCTCCACCTCCACACAGGTCGGCTTCGCACCTACCGAAGCACGGTCACTGCTCATCTTCTTCACCTCGCTCACCGGTGTCTCACCCGATACCTGTTTCGGTGGACGGTCCAACTCCCGCCACGTCGACATCATCGAGGCCACGGTCCTCGGCCAATCCTGATCAGCCGTCCGGGCGCAGCCCGAGTTGTCTGCAGATCGCCGCTGCCCCGAGCTCCGTCCTGAACGGCGGCAACCGTGGCGCAGCATCGACGGCACCACACGAATGCGCCGCAGGACCGCCGCTCGCACCCCGTACCAGGTCGTCGGCACCGCATGTGGACACCGCCGTCCGCACCCCGCCGAGAGCGCAGTCCCGAGCCCTGCTCTCGTTCGCCGCGGTGCGCCAGACCCACCCTGTCTAGGATTCGCCCATGGATAGGCCGGACGACCTCGACATTTCAACCGACAGTTCCCAGCCCAACGGTGCACTCGGCCCCGTCGGCGACTGGTTGGGTGGCGAATGGCCTGCTCAAGCCGCTGAACAGATCGAATCAGTGGTCAACAGCGTGCGGCGGAAGACCACCGGCCCGGCCATCGTCGCTTCACGAGTACTCGTCTACGGCCTCGTCACACTCGTCTTTATCGGGGTTGCCGGAATGATGCTCCTCATCGCCGTGTTGCGAGGCCTCGATGCCCTCATGCCCACCTGGGCAGTCGAACTACTCGTAGGGCTGGTGTTGTGCGGCGCCGGCCTCGGATGCTGGAGTCGACGCACCGGCAAGGAGATCGTGTCATGACCGAAAAGCGCAACGTCGTCATCGTTGGGTCCGGACCGGCGGGACTCACCGCTGCTGTCTACACCGCGCGGGCCAACCTCGAGCCCGTCATCCTGGAGGGCGAGCCTTCAAGCACCTCCGACCAGCCCGGCGGGCAGCTCATGCTCACCACTGAGGTCGAGAACTTCCCCGGCTTCCCCGAGGGCGTCATGGGCCCCGACCTCATGACCCGTATGCGAAGCCAGGCCGAGCGCTTCGGTGCTGACATCCGTACGCAGAAGGCGTCACGGGTCAATCTCCAAGTCCACCCGTTCGAAATCTGGGTCGGTGATCCGAACGCCACCGAGCCCACACTCCGTGCCGACTCGGTCATCGTCGCAACCGGCGCCCAATCCCTGATGCTCGGACTTCCCAACGAATCGCGACTCCTCGGCTTCGGTGTCTCGACCTGCGCAACCTGCGACGGCTTCTTCTTCCGTGACCGCGACATCGCCGTTGTCGGCGGCGGCGACTCGGC
The DNA here is from genome assembly GCA_903921205.1 of uncultured Acidimicrobiia bacterium. GTDB lineage: Bacteria > Actinomycetota > Acidimicrobiia > Acidimicrobiales > CAIXPF01 > CAIXPF01. Next base: position 27,981 of record CAIXPF010000139.1, read on the forward strand.
AATGGAAGAAGCCATGTTCCTCACCAAGTTCGCCCGGACCGTCACCATCATCCATCGGCGAGACACACTCCGGGCGTCGCACATCATGGCCGAACGCGCGCAGGCCAACGAGAAGATCCGCTTCATCTGGAACAGCACGGTCACCGACGTGATAGGTACGAACACCGTCGAACGACTCGAGCTGCAGAATCTCCAGACAGGCGCCACCTCGACCCTCGAGGTCACCGGCTTGTTCGTCGCGATCGGACATCGACCCAACACCGACCTCTTCAAGGGACAACTCGACCTCGGTGACGATGCCTATCTCCTCACCCAGCCGGGCTCCTCCCGCACCAACATCGAAGGCGTCTTCGCTTGCGGAGATGTTCAGGACTCGACCTACCGCCAGGCCATCACCGCTGCCGGATCGGGCTGCATGGCGGCGATCGACGCTGAACGTTGGCTCGAGGCGTTCCACCACTCCAACGCAGCTCATCACTGAGTCCACCCAACTACCTCGACGTTCGCGAACGCGGACAGCGGTAGCACGTACCCCACCCAACGTTTCACGTGAAACGTCAGCACCCTGCAGGAGGCCCACATGGGCGAGCACATCACCACCGTCACCGAGTCCACGTTCGACGAGACCATCCAGTCCGCCACGGAACCCGTCCTGGTCGACTTCTGGGCCGAGTGGTGCGGACCGTGCAAGATGATTGCGCCGGTTCTCGACGAGATCGCGACCGAGAAGGCCGGCTCACTCAAGATCGCCAAGCTCAATGTTGACGACAGCCCCGAGATCGCCCGTCGGTTCGAGGTCATGAGCATCCCGACCCTGATCCTGTTCAAGGACGGCGCACCGGCCAAGCGAATCGTCGGTGCGAAGGGCAAGGGCCAATTGCTCGCCGATCTCGCCGAGTATCTCTGAGCCACGCACCTCACAACCTGAGATCACCCGCTGCCGCGCCCGCCAGGGCGCGGTAGTCTTTTTTCCCGTGTCCTGCCCCGACCCTGCCCGCTCATGATCGCGCTCCCCTTCTCGGAAGGCGCTCGTGGCGAGGCCGTCGCTGACCTCCAGCGGCGACTTCTGGCCCTGAACGTCGGTAGCCCGATCGATGACCCCATGGGCGTCTTCGGGCCCGCTACCACCGTCGCCGTCCGAAGCTTCCAACAACGCTACGGATTGGTCGTGGACGGCGTCTGCAGTGACCTGACCTGGACTGTGCTCGTCGAAGCTGGCTACTGCCTCGGCGATCGGCAGTTGTACCTCCGCTCCCCCATGATGCGCGGGGACGACATCGCCGCCCTTCAGGCCTGTCTCGGCTCGCTGGGTTTCGACGCCGGCCGCGCTGATGGAATCTTCGGTCCGCTCACGGCAAGTGCCGTCGCCGAGTTCCAGCGGAACGCTGGCCTCATGAGCGACGGCATCTGCGGGCCGGACACCTACGCAGCCCTCGAGCGTCTCGGACCGGAACGCACTGCGGCACTGATGGTCAACCAGGTACGGGAGCGGGAACGACTTCGAACCGCACCCCCAGGACTCGATGGACGACGGGTCATGCTCGGTCACCAGGGCGGGGCGGCACCACTGACGTCAGCGATCCAACGCCAACTCCGTGATGTCGGCGCACATGTTCTGACCTTCAGCCATCCAGACGGTCCGACTCAGGCACGCTTGGCGAACTCGGCAGACGGAGATGTGTTCATCGAGCTCCAGGTCACACCTGGGCCGAACCATCGTCTCGCCTACTTCCGCGGCGTCCGATTCTGGTCGCAACCGGGACATGCCCTGGCCCAACATACCGGGCAAGAACTCGAGCCGATTCTCGGACTCCAACCCGAGATCCTCGGCATGCGGTTGCCTCTCCTGCGCGAGACGCGCATGCCGGCCATCGTCGTCGAACTCGGGCCGGCATCGAGAGTGGTCACCCACAACGAGCAGATCGCCACTGCGATTGCTCGAGCGCTGGTCAGTTGGGCAACCGAGCCGGTCTCCCTACCACTGGTACAGCGCCCCTGAACGTCTGATCGAGAGTGGGTCGAAAGGCCAGGTCTTTCGCCCTCTGATCGACGGTTACGCACAACTTTCCACACAACTTGTGGAAAACCTGCTCAGGAACCCTCAACGATCAACCCGTAAATCCGCTCGAGGTCTCCGATGTCGGCAAACTCGATGGTGAGTCGGCCACGACCACGGCCCATCGAGATACGGACGTTCGTCTCGAAGAGATCGGCCAGGAGCTGCTCGAGTTCGAGCAATCCCGCTGCCGGCAGAGGTTGACTACCCACCGGTCGTGGGTTCGCACCGCTGATCCCCACCTGCGGCGGCAAGATTTCCTCGGTTGAGTCGTGCTCAGGCTGTTCGCCCACGGACGACGGATCTGATTTCGGCGTATCGAAGACCGATCGACGGGCCTCTGCCCCGACAGGAGCGGCGCTCGCGGACCCAGAATCATCGACGAGGTCGACCGACCGGGTTGCTTCAACCAGGGTCAGTTGTCGAACCGCTTCCTCGATCTGTCGGACACTGAGATTCTCCGCGACCACACGCCGGGCCAATTGATCCTGGAGCGTGCGATCTGGGGTTCCGAGCAAGGCACGAGCATGGCCAGCCGAGATCTGACCCTCGGCCACGAGCCGTTGGGTGAACGTCGGAAGTTGCAGCAGCCGCAGCGTGTTGGCCACGGTCGATCGGCTCTTACCCACTCGAGCCGCGACCTGCTCCTGGGTAAAGCCGAACTCTTCCATCAACTGCTGGTAGGCCGCCCCTTCTTCGAGCGGATTCAGATCGGACCGATGGAGGTTCTCGACCAACGCCTGTTCCAAGGACGAGGTGTCGTTCACCGGTCGGACGATCGCCGGAATGTGGCTCAGGCCAGCCTTACGTGCGGCACGCCAGCGGCGTTCACCGGCAATCAGCTCGAACCGATCGTTCTCACCTTCGATCGGCCGCACCAACACCGGCTGCAGCACGCCGAGTTCCCGAATGGAGTCACTCAGCGCGACCAGAGCAGCCTCGTCAAAATGTTCTCGGGGCTGATAGCGGTTCGGTTCGATGGACGACAGCGCCAACTCGCGCAGCAGGTCCCCATCGCCGCCGCCGGAGAGATCACTCGGGATGAGTGCGCCCAGACCCCGACCGAGTCCACTACGCCGCGACACCGCTGACCTCCCGTGCCAGATCGCGGTAGGCAATGGCCCCACGTGACATCGGATCAAAGACGATGATCGGCTGCCCGTAGGACGGAGCCTCCGAGAGTCGCACCGTACGAGGAATCACGTTCCGGCAGACACGGTCGCCGAAGTGCGATCGGACTTCCCGGGCCACTTGCTCCGAGAGCTTCGTCCGTGCGTCGTACATGACCAACACCAACGAACGCACCTCGAGTTGGGCATTCAGATTCTTCTTCACCAGATCGACGTTGCGAAGGAGCTGGCCAAGCCCTTCCAGCGCGTAGTACTCACACTGGATCGGCACCAGGACCTCGGTGGCTGCGGCCAGGCCGTTGACCGTCAGGAGGCCGAGCGACGGCGGACAATCGATGAGGATGTACTGATAGTCCTCGAGCAGCGGCTCGATTGCTCGCCGCAGCTTCAGTTCACGGGAGAACATCGGCACCAACTCGACCTCGGCGCCGGCGAGTTCCAAGTTCGCCGGTGCAACGAAGAGGTTCCGGACCGACGACGCTTCAATGCAGTCTTCCAACGGGGCATCCCGGAGCAGCACGTCGTACATCGACACCTCGACCGACCACGGATTGAGTCCCAAGCCAGTGGATGCGTTGCCCTGAGGATCGAGGTCGATGATGAGGGTGCGGAAGCCGAGCTCGGCAAGTGACGCGCCAAGGTTCACCGTCGTGGTGGTCTTTCCGACTCCACCCTTCTGGTTCGCGATGGCGATCACACGCGGCAGGGTTTTCTGATCCATTCCGTGGGCTCCAGCCTCTCGCCAGGACGGCCGCTCACCGAACACCACACTGGTGGGCGGGACGCGACGGGTCTCGATCGGCTCTTGAGCTTAGTCCCACAACCACAAGCGGTCAGGCTGCCAGACGTGCTGCGACGGCATCCAACGGCGCGAATCGTGCGACGTTGCCGAACTCAGGGCTCGACAGATGACTCACGGTCGGTGCCGAGGCCGCGCGCCGTCATGCCATAGGTTCGACACATTGACTCGAATCGTTCCCGGGTATAGCCGTCCATGAGCTCGATGGAGTCGAGGAGAGCCGGCGCCAGGCCGTCGCGAAGGACCTTGCCCCGAGCCATCCACTGCAGATAGTGGCGTCCGCCGTGGTGATACGGCCCGTAGAGCTTCGAGCCTGGGACAAGAGCCACCAGGCGCTCGAAGAGGTCCCGATGCCGAGTGTGCATCCGCAAGGTGATTTGGGGCTGTTTGCCATCACCACCGAAGGACCCTTCGCCGACCAGAAGGCCGACGAGGAAGCCGAGGTCACGCTGATCGAGGATGAGTGCGTCCACGTGAGGGCTCCAAATGCCGCTGTCCACCAGGTCGTGACGTGGATGCCAACTTGGCCAGCTCGGTTTCATCGGGTCGGTCAGATGCCAGTTGTTTCACCGTCATGTTTGTTGTGAAACATAGCCGTGCTCGACGGGCTCGAAGAAACCCCGTCGAGGGCAAGCGGAACGCCTGACGCCATACCGCTTCAGGCCTCAGGCCACAGGTTCGGATGAAACCAAGGCGGCCCGATCCTCGGCGCACTCATGGGGCGCGGCGCTGCCGGAACCAGGTGTGAACACCATCCCGTTGCTTCTGCGCAACGACCTCACGTGGTGGGGGACCGCATGATCCAGACCGGCGACGTATGGCCTGCCGCCGTGGACGGAGAGCCGAACAGGCGTGAAGGGTTGGTGCCAACCACCCCCGGCGTCGATGGCCCACTCGATACTCCGACTGGGGCGCAGTTCGCTGCGCGACGTCGAGAAGTGCTCAGATCCCCGGGGTGGAGAACAGGGGTCGCTTCGCCGGTACCCCATCACGGCGCGGAAATCGCTCGTTGCAGGTGACCCGGGCTTCGAGTACCGCATAGTGGAACGGTGCGCCTGGACCACCATGCAGGTCGACCAGTCCAAGGCCGAGTTCGGCCAGGCCGGCGGCCGGCCACCGCTCCGCACCAGGCGGAGGTTCACTCACCACCAGCCTCCCGCCTACGGCGAGAAAAGGTGCGCCACACTCGGCCGTGGTTGCCGGAGGCCCAAAGGACCGGGCTACGACGAGATCGAATCCGTGACGGAGGTCGGTCTGACGGCCGGCCACCTCTGCTCGGGCAGTGAGCACCTCGGCCCGTCCCTCCAACCCCAACCGGACGACTGCTTCTTCAAGAAAGGCCGTGCGCCGGCGCTGGGCATCGAGGAGGACCAGGTGGAGATGGGGGAGTGCGACGAGGAGAACCAGGCCGGGAACACCACCGCCAGAGCCCAAATCGAGGGCTCTGGCGGGTGCAGATGAACGAACGAGTTCTGCAAGGTCGAGGGCATGCTCGATATGAGCCTGCACCGGACCCGGGCCGAGGAACCCGAGAGTGCGGGATTCCTCGAGGACGTTGATCAGGGCCTGCTCGACCTCGGGGTCGAGCGTCGGCGGTTGGCCACTCACGAACCGGGGACGATCACCACCCGGCGACGGGGATCCTCGCCCTCGGACAACGTCGACACCCCTTCGAGGGTGCCCACCACGTCGTGAACCACCTTGCGGTCTGCCGAGTTCATCGGCTCGAGTGCTTTCACCTGACCGGTCTCGCGAACCTCTTCGGCGAGCTTCAGCGCGAACCGCTCCAGTGCCTCCCGGCGACGCTGGCGGTAACCGGCAATGTCAACCCGCAGGCGGCTCTCGCCTCGACCACCGCTACGACGCTGGGCGACCACCCGGGCGAGTTCCTGGATCGAGTCCAACGCCCCGGCGCGCGGGCCGATGAGAATGCCGAGATCCTTTCCGACGACGCGCACCTCGTCGTAGTTCTCATCAACGGTGGCGGAGCTCACGCTCGCCTCGAGGCCGAACGCCTCGACCAAACCGGTCAGGAACTCGACGGCATGCTCGGTCTGACGCCCGTCATCGGCGGGCCCGGCGTTACGGTCTTCCTCGGACATGGCGCTCAACGGTTCCTCTCGGTTCACTCGCTCATTCGGAGCGGCGGATGGTTCGGGGCGGTTTCCGGCGGAGACCGGTACTGGTGCTTGGGGGCTCGAGTCCTCGGCTCCCACGGCATCGGAGCTGCTGTTCGAGCGGGCGGACCGAGTGCCACCGGACGAGCGGGTGCGACCTTTACTGTTCCGGTCGCCACGGTCGCCCGAGGACTTCTCGCCACCGGTACCTTCGTTGGAACGGCCTTCTCCGCGGGAGCCGTCCCGGGAGGTGCGGCGCTTGCGGTCGCGCCGCTCCGCCTTCGGCCTCGGTTGAGTCGGCTTGATCCGGGCGCGAACCCGGGCTTCACCCTTGACCCGTCGGAACAAACCGACCCTGGGCTCCTCGAGCACCTCGAACTCGGCTTGCGCCTCGTCGACACCGAGATAGTCGAGTGCCTTGTCCTTGGCCTCAGCCAGGGTCTTACCCGTTACTTCAACCCACTCCACAGTTTCATGACCTCCACTTCTTGCGCGAAGTTTCAGGCTGATCCGCGGAAGGAGCGGTCCCGTTCGTGGGCCCGTTCGGTGTCCGGCGACGCTTGTTGTCACCGCTGGCGGGAGCGGAGTTCTTCCGCCGGCCTGGTGGCGTGCCCGGACGCTTCATCTCCGAGGACTTGCCCTTGGCCGGGGTGACCCGGCCGCTCACCTGCTTGGCCGGCGTACCGTCCTTGCTGCCGCCCGCCTTCTTGGCATCGCCGGCGGACTTGACCGGCTTGGCCTTGACCTCGATCACCGCGGCCCCACCGTCAGTCTTCTTGCCGCCGAAGCCGAGCCAACCCATCTGGTAGTACTTCTGGGAGATGTAGCCCTGGGTCGCCACCCGACAGAGATTCGAGGTGACCCAGTAGATGCTCAGCGCGGCTGGGAACATCACGGCGGTCAGCGAGAAAATCGGAATGACCCGCATCATCATCCGCTGCTGAGGGTTCATGGCTTCGGGGTTACGGCCCGACACCTGGCGTTGTTGCAGGTAGGACGTGCTCACCCACAGCCCGATCAGCACCAGGTAGGGGAGCGAGTGGATGAAACCCTCGGTCTTCAACACGTTCAGCGGCGTCTTCTCGAGGTCGAGGCCCAGGAACATCATCTGGGTGGAACCCTTGAGCGACTGGTAGAGCGCAGTGCTGGGGGAGAGGTACAGCGGGTCGAACGTTCCATCGGGCCCGAGGTGGGTAAGGCCCTTGACCACCCGGAAGAGCACCAAGAAAATCGGCATCTGGATGAGCAGCGGCAAGCAGCTGCCCATGGGGTTGATGTCGTTCTCCTTGTAGAACTTGAGCATCTCCTCGTTGAGCTTCTGCCGGTCGTCCCGGTACTCCTGCTGGAGACGGCGCATCTCTGGCTGCATCCGCTGCATCGCCATCATCGACTTGGTGCCCTTGAGCGTCAGCGGGGTCACCACCGCCATCACCGTGATGGTCAGCAGGATGATGGACAACCCATAGGAATGGGTGAGATCGAAAAAGAAGGCCAGAACCCAGGCCAACCCTTCGAACAAACCATTGAACATCTAGCGAACCTTCCGCTTGGGAACAGGGTCCTCGCCGTGAGGCCCCCAAGGATGACAACGGAGAAGCCGGCGGGTGCCGAGCCATCCTCCCCGCACGGCGCCGTGGACCTCAAGCGCCTCGAGCATGTAGGACGAGCAAGAAGGAACGTAGCGACACGGGGAGGGACGCCAGGAGAAGACCGTCTGATATCCCTCCACGAGACCGATCAGAACCCGGACGACGAGCGAGGGCCGCAGTGCCGGCTCACCCACGGCGACAGGCCCGTTCGACGACGCAGGCGACGAGGCGCTCGACCTCCGGAAACGGCAACTCGGCGACACCGACGTCCGCTGCGAACAGGTACGCGCCATGTGGGAGCGCCTCGGGACCAAATCGGTCGAGTTCGACGAGCGCGGCTCGCAACCGTCGGCGTATCCGGTTTCGGACCACTGCCGAGCCGACCTTGCGGTTGATCGCATAGGCCACTCTTGCATGTCCGCTCTGGGCAGAGGTATCGACGGACCGGATGAAGCGCAGTCGCAGTGGTCCGCAGGAGGCACGTTGCCCCCGTCCGAAGCCGGCGAAGGTCGCCCGGTCCCGGATGCCGTCGATCAAGCCGACAGACGAGCGCGGCCCTGGCGACGACGCGCCCGGAGAACCGCACGGCCCGATCGGGTCGCCATCCGGGTACGGAAGCCGTGCTTCTTGGCCCGACGGCGATTGTTGGGCTGGAAGGTCCTCTTCATGGTCTGCCTCGTCCTCTCGATCCCCGGAGCCACCCGGCGCCGAGGCCGGTGCACCGACGCCGCAGGGCGCCGACCAGGGAATACGTGCGCGCACAGGGGGCGCGCAACTACCGGTTTGTCAGCTTAGGGTGCCGTCGTCCACTGCGGCAACCGGAGCCACCCCGCTCGTGCACAGGCCGGGACGCGGTGGTAGCTTGCACGCCGCTCTGGTCGAACGGGCAGGTCACCGATCGACGGGCGAGCCACTGGAACGTGCAACAGGCGGAACCAACCGGCAACGGTCATTTTGCTGGTCCTCCACACCTGTGGATATCCCTGTGGAAATGAGCTGACCCGGAGACCGCCTTGCCGAGCACGAGCTACTCGAACGACGAGGCGTCACGATGACCGATGCTCGTGCTCTCTGGGATGCCTCGGCCGCATCGCTGCGCAACGAGGTCTCCGAAGCAGTTTGGCAAACCACGTTCAATCTCGTGACGCCGCTCGATTTCGACGGACGCCATCTACGGCTCGGGGTACCGAACTCGCTGGTGAAAGAGCGCTTCGAGGGTCGTTTCCGTTCCTTGGTGAACGACGCCCTCGAGACCTCCGGTTGGCCCGGCGTCGAGGTGGTTGTCCAGGTCAACCAGGCGAACCCCGAGCCAGCCGAACCGAACGACCAGACCCCTGCCGGGGCGTGGGTGGGGACCCGCCGCGCACCGGAGCCGGAACCGCTCCGCGAGCCGGTCGGCGAACGCGCCCTGAGCGACGACGGGGTCAATCCCCGGTACACCTTCGAAGCGTTCGTGACCGGCAGTTCGAACCGGTTCGCCCAGGCTGCCGCCCTGTCGGTGGCCGAGCTGCCCGCCCGCTCGTACAACCCGCTGTTCATCTACGGCGACGCGGGACTCGGCAAGACCCACCTGTTGCAAGCCATCGCCCACTACGTGCGGGAGAACTACCGCAACTACCAGGTCCGTTATGTATCGACCGAGACCTTCCTGAACCAGTACGTCGACGCCATCCGCTCCGGTACCCCGCAGGAGTTCAAGCGTCGCTACCGGGAAATGGACGTCCTGCTCGTCGACGACATCCAGTTCATGGAAGGCAAGGAAGGCCTCCAGGAGGAGTTCTTCCACACCTTCAACTACCTCTACGAAGCCAACCGGCAGATCGTGCTCAGTTCCGACCGACCCCCTGACGCGATCTCCACGCTCGAGGATCGCCTCCGGAGTCGGTTCAAGATGGGGCTGATCACCGACATCCAACCGCCTGACCTCGAGACCCGTTTGGCGATTCTCCGGAAAAAGGCCGAACAGGCTTCCGGGCCGATCAGCCCCGACGTGCTCGAGTTCATCGCCTCCAACATCACGAACAACATCCGCGAGCTCGAAGGTGCGCTGATCCGGGTTGCGGCCTATGCCAGCCTCAATCGCGAGTCGTTGTCAGTCGAACTCGCCGAGCGGGTGCTCGCAGACTCGCTCCGCGACAAAGGACCACGCATCATCACCCCGGATCTGATCCTGGAGATGACCTGCACCCGCTTCGCCTTCTCACTCGAGGAGATCAAGGGCAAGAGCCGGCGACGGCCCCTGGTGGCCGCTCGCCAGGTGGCCATGTACGTCATGCGCGAGCTGACGGACCTGTCCTACCCCGCCATCGCCCGTGAGTTCGGCGGGCGCGATCACACCACCGTCATTCATGCCGTGGACAAGATCAGCTCCCAGATGCAGGAACGCCGCCAAACCTACGATCAGGTGACCGAGCTCATCACCGCACTGCGCAGCGGCGGGGGACGATGACCCCGTCAAGACCCTGTCACCACGGTTCGTGGCGCGCGCTTCACCCACATGTTGTGGTTTGTTCTGTGGACAACCTCTCCCCGAAGTTGGGGACGCGCCGTGGACGATGCTCGGTGCATCCACAACGCACACAGGGACAACCCGCCAGGCTGTGTATGACGGTGGATGACCGTCGCACAACCGAAGGGCATCTGACCTGGGGAAATCATCGGTTGTCCACAATCCCCAGGTCTTATTACCAGGACTATCCGTATACACATCGATTCCCTTATCTGAATCGGGAAGGGACAGCGGGATGAAGTTTCGATGCGAACGAGACGTTCTCGTCGACGCGTTGGCCACGGCCGGTCGAGCAGTGAGTTCACGGGGCGGCGCGTTGCCGGCACTCTCGGGTATCCGTACCGAACTCGTCGGCGACCTGCTCCGCCTGAGTGCCACGGATCTCGAGCTGTCCATCTCGGTCGAGATCGAGGTGGCGGGGCTCGAGGACGGGGTCGCGGTCATTCCCGCCCGGCTCTTCGTCGACATCGTGCGGGCGCTCGACGCCGGCGCAGTGGTGGTCGAGATCCGCGACGACCAGGCCCAGGTCAGCTCCGGACGCTCGAACTTCTCGTTGCGGCTGATTCTGGCGGACGACTTCCCGCGTGCTACCGACATCGACGTCGTGCCGCTTTCCGTCGACGCGAAGTCACTCGCGCAGGCGCTGCGACAGGTCGTGCCGGCGGCCTCCTCGGACGATTCGCGGCCGGTGTTGACCGGTGTTCACGTGGCGGCCGAGGCGGGCGGGCTGCGGCTCGTCGCCACGGACTCGTACCGCTTGGCGGTTCGCGACCTGGTGGACGCGCCGGTGCTCGCTGAGGGCCAGGACGTGCTGCTGCCGTCGCGGGCGCTGGCCGAGCTGACCCGGTTGTTGTCCGGGGCGGGCACGGTCGATTTGCGGCTGGGGGAGCGAGAGGCCTCCTTCGAGTGCGGCCGGAGTCGGTTGACCACCCGTCTGATCGAGGGCTCCTTCCCGAACTACCGGACCCTCATCCCGCGCAATCACCCCAACCGGCTCACGGTGGGCCGTGAGGTGTTGTTGGACGCCGTCCGACGGGTCCGGCTGCTCGCGCGGGAGTCCACACCGATTCGGTTGGTCCAGAAGTCCGATGGCCTCGAGTTGCTGGCCATGACCCAGGACGTCGGTCAGGCCCACGAAACCGTCGATGCGAGCTATGTCGGCACCGAGCTCACGGTGGCCTTCAACCCGGACTACCTGATGGCCGGGCTCGAGGCGACCGGAGCGGACGAGGTCGTACTGGAGAGCCTCGATGCGCGCAACCCTGCGGTGCTGCGTGGTGTCGGCAACGAGGATTTCTTCTACTTGCTGATGCCGGTACGAGTCTCCTGAATGCCCGCCCCGGGGTCGGTAGGGACGTGATGATCGGGGGGCGTGGCGAACCGTGTACCTGCAGCGCCTGAGCCTGCACCAGTTCCGCAGTTATGAGCAGGCCGAGCTGGAGTTCTCTCCAGGGCTGACCGCGTTGGTTGGCCGCAACGGGCAGGGCAAGACCAACGTCCTGGAAGCAATCGCCTACCTCGCCTCGTTCCGCTCGTTCCGGGCGCCCACCACCGAGGTCATGATCCGCGACGGTCAACCGGCCGCGCACATCCGGGCCGAGGGTCTGCGCCGTGGTGATCGCGAGGTGTTGCTCGAGGCCGAGATCAACCGGGCCGGCCGGAATCGGGTCCAGGTGAACGGGCAACGTCTCAACCGCCCGCGCGAAGCCCTCGGTGTGCTGCAGGTGACGGTGTTCGCTCCCGACGACCTCGCCATCGTGAAGGAGGGACCCCAGCTGCGCAGAACGTTGCTCGACGAGCTGATCGTGGCCCTCGATCCTCGGGCCGACGCCGCGCTGAGCACGTTCGATCGCGTGTTGCGTCAACGAAACGCCCTGCTCAAGCAGTGTGCAGGGCGTCTCGACGACGGTGCGGCGCTGACGCTCGATGTGTGGGACGCCAAGATGGCCCCGGCGGCGGAGGCGGTGATGCAGGCCCGATCCGAGGTGGTGCTGGCATTGGAGCCGGAGGTGGCTTCGGGCTATCGCTCGCTGGCCGGTGCGGATGTGCCGGTCGAGATCAGGTATCGGCCGACGATGGTTCCGGGCACGGCGCCGGCCACCCTGGCGCACAACCGCAGCGAGGACGTACGTCGTGGGGTGACCACCGCCGGACCCCATCGCGACGAGTTGGAGCTGATGCTGCGCGGCGCTGCGGTCCGGACCCATGGTTCCCAGGGTGAGCAGCGCAGTTTCGCCCTGGCCCTGAAGCTCGGCAGTCACCGTCTGGTGACCAGCCGGCTCGGCCGGCCGCCGTTGCTCCTCCTCGACGACGTGTTCTCCGAACTCGACCCGCAGCGATGTGACGCGCTGATCGCCAACCTCCCGGTCGGACAGACCGTGCTGACCTCGGCCGACCGGCTGCCACGGACCGCCGTGGCGGACATCGTCCACCAGATCGCTGACGGGCAGATCCGGCGGGTGGCCGGATGAGCGAGGACGAGTCGGCCCGGCGGCGATCGCCTCATCGGATCCCGCGCCGCGCGAGTGACGAGGAGGGCCATACGGTCGGCCCACCGCCACAGGCCGTCGGAGCTTCGTTGGAGCAGTTGGTGCGCCATCTCGGCTGGGGCCCCAAGACCCGGGCAGTAGGGGTGATCGCCGATTGGGAGCGGATAGTCGGTCCGGCCATCGCGGCGAATGCCCGCGCCGTTGCCAGCGACGGTTCAACCCTGGTCGTTGCGGTTGAGGATCCGGCCTGGGCTACTCAGCTGCGCTGGCTCGAGGCCGGGTTGCTCGATCGTCTGGCGGATGAGACCGGGGTGCGGTTCGAACGGCTGGTGATCCGTGTTCGGGCCCGGTGATCCGGCTGTGGGCAGGACCGTGTCCGGCGACACCAGGTACCCAGGTTCGGACGGTCGGCGCTGGTAGGATGAGTGGGCAGAGAACGGCTCGCGCGGTCGACGAGCAGCAGCCCTCAACAGCCCTTTCGGCCGTCGTGGAGCCCTGTTGCGACCCCGGCTCGTGGTGGGTTCGCCCAGCTACGAGGCAATCGCCTCGGCACGTCGGGTTCGCCGCCGCGGCGGAGGTCGTCCGGCGAAGGTGAAATCGACGCACGGCGACCGACGCGCCGAGCACAGGGAGCAAGAGAGGCCGCTTGACCTACGACGCGGGAGACATCCAGGTTCTCGAAGGGCTCGAAGCGGTCCGGAAACGCCCGGGCATGTACATCGGCTCGACCGGACCGGCTGGTTTGCACCACCTTGTCTACGAGGTGGTGGACAACTCCGTCGACGAGGCCATGGCCGGTCATGCGACGCGTATCGACGTGCGTCTGCTTCCCGACGGTGGTTGCGAGGTGGTCGACAACGGGCGTGGCATCCCGGTCGATCGTCACCCTCAGTACCCCGAGCTCTCCGCTGCCGAGGTGGTGCTGACCGTGCTGCACGCCGGCGGCAAGTTCGGCGGGAGTGGCTACAAGGTGTCCGGTGGCCTCCACGGGGTGGGCGTGTCCGTCGTCAACGCACTGTCGACCCGGGTCGAGGTCGAGATCGACCGTGACGGCCGGCGCCATCGGATGACCTTCAGCGACGGTGGCAACCTGCAGGACCGGCTTGCCGTCGTCGGCGATGCGCCCACGGGGCGTACGGGGACCACGGTGCGGTTCTGGCCCGACCCGTCGATCTTCGACCAGATCGAGTTCCGCGCCCAGACGCTGCTCGACCGCTTCCAGATGATGGCGTACCTCAACCGGGGCCTCGAGATCACCTTCGCCGACGAGCGACCGGGTCAGGCCAGCCCCGAGGACGGCCCGGTGCGATTCCTGTTCGAAGGCGGCATCATCGACTTCGTCTCGCACCTCAACGAGTCCAAGGAACCGCTGTTCAACACGGTGGGGTACTTCGCGGTGGCGGAGGAGGACCAAGAGGTCGAGATCGCGTTCCAGTGGAACACGACCTATCAGACCGACGGGATGCACTCCTTCGCCAACGGCATCGCCACCATCGAGGGCGGCATGCACGAGGAAGGTTTCAAGAAGTCCCTCACCAATGCCATCAACCGCCACGCCCGCGAGAAGAACCTTCTGAAGGAGAAGGACGACAATCTCCAGGGTGAGGACATCCGCGAGGGCCTTGCGGCGATCATCAGTGTGCGGCTGCGCGACCCGCAGTTCGAGGGACAGACCAAGGGCAAGCTCGGCAACGTCTCGATGCGATCCCTGGTCGAACGGTCCACCAACGACAAGTTGGCCCAATGGCTCGAGGAACACCCGGCCGAGGCCAAAGCAGTGGTGACCAAGGCCATCGGTGCCTCACGGGCCCGGCTCGCGGCTCGCGAGGCGCGCAACGCCATTCGCCGCAAGTCCGCGCTCGAGGGCGCGGGTATGCCGGACAAGCTGAAGGACTGCAACAGCCGCAATCCCGAGGAATCGGAGCTGTTCATCGTCGAGGGGGATTCGGCCGGCGGTTCTGCCGTGCGCGCCCGCGACCCGCGTACGCAGGCGATCCTGCCGATTCGCGGCAAGATCCTCAACGTCGAGCGTGCCCGTATCGACAAGATGTTGCGCAACACCGAGATCCAGACACTGATCACGGCGATCGGCGCGAACCTCGGTGAAGAGTTCGACATCACCAAGGCCCGCTATCACAAGGTGATCATCCTGGCTGACGCCGATGTCGACGGAAGCCACATCCGCACCTTGTTGCTGACGTTCTTCTTCCGCCAGATGCGACCGCTGGTGGAACACGGCTACGTCTACATCGCCCAGCCGCCGCTGTACTCGACCGAGGTCGGCAAGTCGAAGGTGTATCTCAAGGACGATGTTGCCCGGGTGGCGTTCGAACGCGACCAACTCGCTGCCGGTCGCAAGCAACCGGAGTTCCAGCGCCTGAAGGGTCTCGGCGAGATGGACTGGGAAGAACTACGGGAGACCACGATGGATCCCGACCGACGCACGCTGTTGCAGGTGAACCTCGAGCAGGCCGCGATCGCCGATGAGATCACCTCGGTGCTGATGGGTGATGACGTGGAGCAACGCAAGAGCTTCATCGTGACGAACGCCAAAGACGTCCGGTTCCTGGATATCTGATGAGCGACGTACCTCCCTCCGACGAACCGAACGGCGCTGCAGCCGAGCCCGCGACCGAGGCCGGTGACGACGGCGAACGTGTTGCCGTGCAGCTCATCGAGATCCAGGACGAGATGGAGCGCTCCTTCCTGGAGTACGCCATGTCGGTCATCATGTCCCGGGCGCTGCCCGATGCCAGGGACGGTCTCAAGCCGGTCCACCGCCGCATCCTGTGGAGCATGATCAGCGAGGGCTTCACCCCCAACCGCGGCCATGTGAAGTGCGCCCGGGTCGTCGGCGACGTGATGGCCAAGTTCCACCCGCACGGCGACTCGGCGATCTATGACGCGCTGGTGCGCATGGCGCAGCCGTTCTCGTTGCGCGACCCGCTCATCGACTTCCACGGCAACTACGGCTCACCGGAATTCGGTCCGGCCGCAGCCCGCTACACCGAGTGCCGACTCTCGCCCCTGGCCATGCGGTTGCTCGACGGCATCGACGAGAACACCGTCGATCTGACCCCCAACTACGACGGCAAGGACGCCGAGCCGGTCGTGTTGCCGGCCCGGTTCCCGAACCTGCTGGTCAACGGCAGCCAGGGCATCGCCGTGGGTATGGCGACCAACATCCCGCCACACAACCTCGGCGAGGTGATCGACGCCACCGTCCACCTGATCGATCATCCGGATGCCACCCCCGACGACCTGATGCAGTTCGTCAAGGGCCCGGACTTCCCCACCGGGGCGCAGATCCTCGGTCGATCCGGGATTCTCGACGCGTACCGGACGGGTCGCGGGTCGGTCCGCATGCGGGCCGACTGCGAGATCGAAGAAACCCGCCGCGGCATGCAGATCACCGTGACGGCGTTGCCGTACCAGACCTCGGCCGGTGCGATCGCCGTGCGTATCAAGGAACTGGTCGACGCCCGCGAACTCGACGGCATCCGGGACATCAACGACGAGTCCTCGGGCGTGAACACCCGGCTGGTCATCGAGTTGAAGCGCGACGCCAACCCGAACGTGGTGCTCAACAACCTCTACAAGCACACCCAGCTGCAGACCAGCTTCGGCGTGAACATGGTGGCACTGGTCGACGGCGTGCCCCGGACCCTCAACCTGTCGTCCATCCTCCAGGCCTACGTCGCCCACCAGATCGAGGTCATCCGCCGGCGGAGCCAGTACCGGCTCGACAAGGCCATGGCCCGGGCCCACATCCTCGAGGGCCGCATCCGGGCCCTCGACATGATCGATGCGATCATCACGCTGATCCGCGGCTCGGAGGATCGTGCCTCGGCGCGATCGGCCCTGCAGGCCGAGCCCTTCAGCTTCAGCGAGATCCAGTCCGAGGACATCCTCGACCTGCGCCTGGCGCAATTGACCCGGCTGTCCCGAGCCGATCTCGAGGCCGAGTTGGCTCAGAAGCGCATCGAGATCGCCGAGCTCGAGGCCATCCTCGCCGATGACACGAAGCTCCGCTCGGTCATCAAGGACGAGTTGGCGTCGATCCGCAGCGAGTTCGCCACCCCGCGCAAGGCACGGTTGGTGGCCGATCCGGGCGAGATGGCCATCGAGGACCTCGTCGACGACAAGGAGCTGGTGGTCACGATGACCGCCGCCGGCTACATCAAGTCGGTCGAGGCCCAGGTGTTCCGTACCCAGGGACGCGGCGGACGAGGCATCTCCGGTACCCGACTGCGCGACGAGGACGTCGTCACGACCATTTTGTACACCTCGGCCCACGCCTACCTGCTGTTCTTCACGAACATCGGCCGGGTGTACCGACTGCGGGCCCACGAGGTGCCCGAGCGAGAGCGGACAGCCCGGGGGATCCCCATCGTCAACCTGCTGGAGTTGCAGGCCGGCGAGCACGTGCAGGCGGTGATCGACACCCGCGACTACGAGACCAACCGGTACCTGTTCTTCGCGACCCGTAACGGCACGGTCAAGAAGACCCGGTTCACCGAGTACGACTCCTCGCTGCGTCGGGGCATCATCGCCATCGACCTACGCGACGGCGACGAGTTGGTCCGAGTCATTCCCACCAACGGTGAGGACGACATCGTGATCGTGGGCCGATCCGGCCAGGCGATCCGGTTCAACGAGGACGAGGTCCGACCGATGGGTCGAGCTGCAGCCGGTGTCCGCGGCATGCGCCTGCGCAGCGGTGACGAGGTCGTGTCCTGCGACGTGGTCCGCAGCGGTGCCGATCTGCTGATCGTGACCAACGCCGGCTACGGCAAGCGGACGGCGCTCGAGGAGTTCCGCCGCATCGGGCGCGGCAACCAGGGCGTGCGGGGCATCCGGACGACCGAGCAGCGCGGCGGGGTGGCCTCGGCGATGATGGTCGGAGCCGACGACGACGTGCTGCTGGTGTCCTCCGGTGGGGTGACGATCCGCACCGCCGTCGCGGAGATCTCGCTGCAGAGCCGCGACGCCACCGGCGTGCGGATCATGAACGTCGGTGAGGACGAGCACGTTGCGGCCGTGGCTCTGGTGCTCCAGGCCGAGGACAGCTCGGACGACGACGGGTCATCTGACGAAGAAACGGGTGACGAGGCAGGTCTGAGCGTCCCCGCCGCCGAGGTGATGGGCGAGCCGTCAGGCGACAGCTAGTCCTGGTCGGGCCCCCGTCGGACGGCGTTCCCGTCCGACGGGGTCACCCCCGAGCTTCTTGGCTCGATCGTGCCCGTCGTGCGGTCAGCGAGCCGACTTCCCCATTGAGACCCGTTCGAGCAATGGCGGTGGGATCGTGGGGCAGGGAGTGGTCCGTCTGCGGGGCCGGGGTCGTGACGCCGGGCGACGAGATGACCGTGGCCAGGTCTCGTTGCTCGCGCTGAGCGCGATGGCTGTGGCCGTCGCGGTGGTACTGGGTCTGGCTCGGCTGGCGGTGGAGGTGGTGGCCCGGGCCGAGGTCGATGCGGCCGCGGATGCCGCAGCACTGGCGGCGCTCGTGGCCGGTGCATCGGCCGCGGACTCGGTGGCGGCGGCCAACGAAGCCGTCGTGCAGGCCGTGCAGGTGCAGCCGGGGTGGGCCCGGGTGACGGTACTGCGGGCCGGGCAGCGGGCGACCAGCACCGCCGCTCTCGTCGTAGAAGGCTCGGGATCGGAACGTTCGCAGTGGGGTGCGCGGTCGGTGCGCGCCTCGGATCCGGACCCGGGCGGTTCGGTCCCGTAAAGTAACAGCGTGACCGAATCGACCGGCGCAGCAGCCGATGCCGTGTCGGAGGGGTCTGGGCCTTCCCGCTCGGACGGCTCATCCTCCGTGGGCTATCCGGATGCGGACGCGTCGGGGGTCGGGATGACCACCTTGGCGGCCGAGCGCACTGAGGTGCACATCGACATGACCACACAGAACGATTCGGGCGATCGGGTGCATGGTGAGGGTGCATCGGGTGACGCCGACGTCGTCGTGCTCGATCATGCGGCGGCTACCCGTGATCGGGATGACGAAGACGGCATCGGCGCCGAGGTCCCCCGCAGCTCCGGTGACGACGGTGGTGCTGTGGCGGTCGAGGTCGCGGAGGAGACTCTTGCCGATCCTGCCGTCGAGGACGGCTACGGCCTGCGCAACGGGGTGCACGACGAGGCCGATCCGGCAACGGCCGTCGATCCGGTGACGCGCGAGCTGGTCATCGACGACCTGCTCGACGATGCCGATCCGGTTCCGTTCGCTGCGGCCACGATCGTGGCTGCAGCACCCGCCGCCGCGGTCGCCGCTTCAGCGCAGTCGACCGCCGCCGTGGCGCCGGGTTTCGTGGACGCCCCGCTGCGCAGCCAGGTCCGGGCGGCACGCCGACTCCAGGCACGCAAGGTCGCGCGATTGGTTCGCCATATCGAGCTGTATTCGCTGCTCAAGGTTTCGCTGCTCTTCTACACCTGCATGCTCGTCGTCGGCGTCGTCGCCGGTGTGCTGCTGTGGTCACTGCTACAGAAGAGCGGCGCCGTCAGCAGCGTCGAAGGCTTCGTCGGGGAGATCTTCCTCCTCGAGAACTTCCATCTCGAGGGACGCCAGATCTTCCGGATCGGTGTCCTCGGCGGAATGGTCGGGGTGTTGGTGCTCACGCTGGTCACCCTGATCGGCGGGCTGCTGTTCAACCTGATCAGCGACCTCACGGGGGGCATCCGGGTGTCCGTCGTCGAGTTGGAGAGTGCCCGCCCGGTGCCCTCCCGGCAGCGCCGCCGCTGAGCGACTCGCCCATCCGGCTGGATTGCACCCGGTTGGCTGTGCCTACAATCGCCTGCCCGCACACCGTCGTTCTCGGGGGTGTGAGCACGGGGCTATAGCTCAGTCGGTTAGAGCGCACCCCTGATAAGGGTGAGGTCGCTGGTTCGATTCCAGCTAGCCCCACACGATGATCGGCCTGTTTCGGCGAATCGGGTTCGCCTTGGTGATCGCCGCTGGTACGGCAGGAGCGATCCGCTTCACCAAGCCCCCGGCGGTACCCCTTCGCCACGGGGGATGGCGCCGGTTGTCGGGTCCGTCCCTGCGGTAGGCGATGTCGGCGTGCCGATCCGCTGCTGTCGGAGGCCGGCGGGCCCGGTGGTATCCGAAGGAGCTGCGTCTCGTGGTTGTCGCCGTAGTCGGGGTGGGCAACTCCGGTGCCCACGCAGCTCACGCCCTGCGCCGGCTCCGGTCGGGCGTTTCCCTGGCGCTGATCGACCGTGACCGGGACAAGGCCCAGGCCATGGCTGCCATCCTGGGCGAGGACGCCATGGTGGCCGACTCGCTGACCACCCTTGGCGAAGAACCGGAGATCGTGCTGTTGTGCGTGCCCGCCGGTCTGCACCGCACGCTGGCGGAAGTCGCCCTGGGGCGAGGCGCCCACGTGGTGTCCATCGGCGACTCGATCGCCGATGTCCGGACGCTGTTGGCGCTCGACGGCCGGGCGCGTGCTGCCGGTCGGGCGGTCGTGGCGGGCGCAGGATTCTCACCCGGCATGAGCTGCGTGCTGGCCCGGCATGCCTCGACGTTGTTCGACGAGGTGCACGAGATCACCGTGGCCAAGTCCGGCACCGGTGGGCCCGATTGCGCCCGCCATCACCACCGGAGCTTGTCGGCCGCGAGTTGGGAATGGCGCGAGCGCCGGTGGTTACGGCTGCCGGGCAGTTCCGGTCGCCGGCTGGCGTGGTTCCCTGAACCGATCGGCGCACTGGACTGCTACCGGGCTGCGTTGGCCGAGCCGTTCCTGCTGCAGCGGGCCTTCGCGGACAGCCGCCGGGTGTCGGCGCGCGTGGCTGCGACCCGCCGTGACCGGCTGACCGGATGGCTCCCGATGCTGCGGCCACCGCATGCCGATGGCGGACCGGGTGGGCTTCGCGTCGAGATGTGGGGCGAACGCGACGGGGTGGTCGAGGTTGTGGTGTACGGCGCGGCCGATCATCCCGCCCGGGTGGCGGGCAGCATGGCTGCGGTCGTCGCGGCCGGGTTGCTCGACGGCTCGTTGCCTTCAGGCCGCGCCTACGGCCTCGCCGAGGTGGTCGACCCGGTGCCGACCTTGACCGCGTTGGCGACGCTGGGCGTGGTGGCCTCGGCCTTCGAAGGCGCGACCTGATCGGTCCTCGGGCGTCAGAAGTTCGCTGCTGCCTGCCACCGTGCGGGCAGTTCGGTGTCGCCGAAGACCTCGAGGTCGGTCGCGGCACGACGGCCCATCACGAACAGCAACAGGTCCTCGGCCCGGCCGCGGACCGCAGCGTCACCCTTGCCGTGGCCGTGGGTCGCCTCGACCCCGCCGGGCTGCATGGTCAGCATCCATTCGCCTTCGGCATCGGTGGCGTGCAGGTGCAACGTCTGGCCGGCCGAACCGAACCGCTCGGCGTCGAAGCGATGGGTGACGTAGGTGTCGAGTGCTTCGTCGACGCCGTCGACGGCGAGGGCGGCGTCGATCGGTGTGGTCGCGCCGACGGCGTTCTGTGCGTCCCAGCGATGGACGGAGGTCTCATGGGCCATCCGCCGGACCCACCACTGGCCGGGACGAGGGCCGATGAAGGTCTTGAAGACCTGGTCGAGGTCGGTGCGGCCAAAGGCATCGAGCAGTCCGCCGAGCGACTCGACGTACCAGGCCAGGACCGATTCGTCGGTCGGGGCCTTGTCGATCGACTTCGGGCTCGGAGGGTTGTCGGGCCCGGCCAGCAAGGTGGCGGTCACCCAGCGATGGACCCATCCGGTGTGACCGACCAGTTCGGCGACGGTCCATGCCGGGCAGGTGGGCACGACCAGCCCCAGCGCGTCGGGTGAGGTGGCCCCCAGAAGCGCGCCGTCGACGCCGACCCAGGTCAACAAGGTGTGCGAATCCATGGCTGTCGTCAGTTCCTGTCTCGTCGTCGCGCCCGGCACCGTTGGTTCGGTGCCGATCGTCGGATCGGTGGTCACGGTAGTTGCCGGTGCGGCGATGGGCCGGGGCTCGGCCCGTTCGCTCAGGCCAGTGCGGCGAGCAGGGCGTCGTGGACATGGCCGTTGCTGGCCACCCCGCTACCGCCCCAGAGGTCGTCCCGACCGTCCACGGTGCTGAAACGCCCGCCGGCCTCGGCAAGGATCACCGGCAGCGGCGCCAGGTCCCACACCGACACCTCGGGATCGACCATCGCCTCGACCCGGCCGGTTGCCACCAGGGCATAGCCGTACCCGTCGCCCCAGGTACGGACCTTGGCCCCGGCCTCGTGGACGCGGTCGAGTCGGCCCGGTAGCCAGTGCCCCACGCCGCTGGTCATGACGGCCGAACCGGTGAGCGTCGGGTGGGCGTTCACCCGTGCGGGACGCGGTGGTCGGCCCCCGCGACGCCAGAAGCAGCCCAGGCCTCGGGCGGCATAGACGGTCTCACCGAGCGCAGGGAGGTGGATGACCCCGACGAGCGGGCCGTGATCGTCCAGCACGGCGAGCAGGGTCGAGTAGAGGGGAACCCCGTGGACGAACCCGTAGGTCCCGTCGATGGGGTCGACCACCCAGCGCCGACCGCTGGTGCCCTCCCGGACCCCCTCCTCCTCGCCGATGATGCCGTCGTCGGGATAGCGATGGGCCAGCTCGGTGCGGACCAGCCGTTCGGCTTCGCGATCGGCGATGGTGACCGGCGTGTCGTCGGACTTGGTCTGTATCTGGAGATCCTCACCGCCGAACCAGCGAAGGGTGAGGTCGCCGGCGCTGCAGGCGAGTTCGACGGCCTCGGCGAGCAGGTCCGGATGAGCGTTGGGGGCGACCATGGCCTCCACTCTCCCAGCCGACGACGCCTGTCGTCACGTTCCTGCCGCCTGCCGCCTGCCGCCTGCCGCCCGCCCGCCGGGCCCCGCGCATCGTCGGTGCTGCTCGGCGTATCGCCGCGCCCCACCAGCCGCTCGATGGTCTCTTCGGGACCAGGACCATCGTCACGAATACGAAGCGCGGTCGTTCTGCTACTCATAGGGGCGTGATCCGTCCCCTGCGACCAAAGCCGCCCCTGGCGGATGCCGTGACGCGGGATGGGACGGACCCTTCGGCGGTCCAACCGCCCGCGACCGTTCTGCCGTCCGTCGCCGTTCCCAGGGCGAGCCGTGTCGGGCGATCGCGATCCTCACGGAAGAACGCCGGCCCGACACCGGACGGCGCGCCGCCGCCACTGCTGCTGCCGCCGCCGGAACCGGGCGCCTTCAGCCGGCTCCCGCCGCCCCCGGCCGTGCTCGCCACATCTCCGCAGCCGCCGCAACCACACCGTGGTCGGCTGCTGTTCTTCGTGGCGGTGGCGACCGCGATGTTCGGGCTGGTCTGGATGGGTGCATCGCAGGTTCTGCAGCGGCAGAAGGCCGCGTGGCCGGACCACCCGTCGGAGTGGGACCCCAGGCTCTCCGAACTGGCCTACTTCGTCGAAGCCGATCGGGGGCAGGATTTCCGTTTCCCGGTCTACCTCGACGTGCTGACCCCGGAGCAGATGAGCCGCACGGTGCGCTCGGGCCCGACCGGTTCCGATGCCGAGGCCCGACAGATCGCGGCGACGAGGGCATCGGAGTTGCGGGCCCTGGGGCTGTTCAGCGGCGACGCCGCCTCGTCACTCGACGCCGCCTCGTCACTCGAGGCGGCCGGGTCGCGTGGCGAGGACGAATTGCCGCAGTCGTATTACGACGCCGCCGCGAAGCGCATCGTCGTGCTGGCCCCACCGGAGCAGGGTGATCCCGGCCTGGAGTGGAACGCCTCGGTGGTGCGGGCGCTGACCTATGCCCTGCGTGATCAGTACACCGGGCTGGCGGCCGGCGCTGCCGAAGCCCCGGCGCCCTCGGTGTTCCACGCCCTGGCAGAGGGGGAGGCTCGTCGTACCGAGCGCCGCTTCCGTATGGAGCAATCCGGTGGGGACGCGCCGTCGTCGCTCACGCGCATTGCCTCGGAGGACGAACTGCGGGCCTCGATGTCGATCGTGGGGCTGACCGCCGACCTGCTCGCCGAGCCGATGGTGGAGACCATCATCGACCTCGACGGCCCCAAGGCGGTCGACCGGGCCTTCAGCTACCCACCGCTGTCGGAGGAGGCCCTGTTCGATCCCAGCCACTACCGCGGCAGCGGCGCGGTCCTCCCGGTCGCGATCCCGGATCCGGAACCGGGGTCCGTCGTCCTACGGGAGGGCACGCTCGGCCCGGTCACCTGGTACGTGATGTTGGCCCAGGTCACTGATGCCGGCACCGCATTGCGTGCCGCCTACGGGTGGGGTGGTGATCAGGTCGTGGTCACCCGGACCGGGGAGGCGACCTGTGTCCGGTTGGCGTTCCGGGGCGATCGTGCCGCCGATCTGACCGAGATGCGTACGGCACTCGAGGCATGGGTGGCCGCGGTGGCGGGAGCCCGTCGAGAGGTGACCCTGGTCGGCGACCAACTGGTCGTGATCGGCTGCGATCCCGGCGTAGCCGCGCCGTCACCGCTGCACCCCGCGGCACGGGGCACGGTGCTGGGCCCGCGACTGGCGATGGAGACGGTACGTGTCCTGCATCGCGATCACGGCCTGACCTACCAGCGAGCCCGCTGCGCCGCGTTGGACTTCGTCGGCCAGCACAGCCGCGAGGAGCTCGAAGCGCTGGCCGAGGCCACCGCAACCCAGGGCGCTGCGGCGTTGGGCACCACATCGTTGCAGGATCAACGCCTGAGCCTGGCCGTCAGCCGCTGCCCCTGATCGGGGGACCGTTCGTGCAGCCCGGGACCGCTAGGGTCACGTCATGCATGGGGGACAACTGGTTGCAAAGGCACTGAAGGCAGCGGGCGTCGAGTGCGTGTTCACGCTCTCGGGCGGTCACGTGATGGCGATCTACGACGGCTGCCTCGACGAGGGCATCCAGGTCATCGACGTCCGGCACGAGCAGGCGGCGGTCCACGCCGCCGATGCCTGGGCCCGCCTGCACCCGGGCAAGGTCGGCGTGGCCATCATCACCGCCGGTCCGGGTGTGACCGACGGGGTGACCGGCGTGGCCAACGCCTGGCGGGCCAACAGCCCGATCGTGGTGTTCGGTGGCCAGGCCCCGTTCAACAACCTGCGCCGCGGCGGGCTGCAGGAGATGGACCACGTGGCCCTCATGAAGCCGATCACCAAGTACAGCGATTCCTGCTACGAGACCCATCGGGTGGCGGAGTACGTCGAGCTCGCCGTGCGCCATGCGCTGTCGGGGATCCCCGGGCCGTCGTTCCTCGAGATCCCGATGGACGTGCTGGCCGGTCAGGTCGACGAGAAGCGTGCGGTCATGCCCCGCTTCCGTGATTATCGGGTCGCCCACAGTGCTCCTCGTGCCGCCGCCGAGGAGGCGATCGATCTGCTGGCCGGCGCGCAGCGCCCCCTGGTGATGGCTGGTACGTCGTTGAAGTGGTCCCAGGGCGGCCCGCAGCTCGTGGAGTTCGTCGAGGCCACCGGCATCCCCTGCTACACCAACGGCATGGCCCGGGGACTCATCCCGATGGACCATCCGCTGTTCTTCAACCGCACCCGGGCCGCCGCCCTGCGCGACGCTGACGTCGTCGTACTGGCCGGTACGGTGCTCGACTTCCGTATGAAGTTCGGCCGGGCCATCCCCGACGGGACCAAGATCATCCAGCTCGACCTCGACGAGACGCTCATCGGTCAGAACCGTCCGGCCGATGTCGGCCTGGTGGGCAACCTCGGCGCGAACCTGGCCCAGTTGCTCGACGTGTTGGCCGCTCGTGGGGTCACCCTCGACCACGCTGCCTATACCGGCGCGCTGCGCGTTGCCGAGGATGCCGCCGAGGCCAAGCTGGCCACCGAGCTGCTCTCCGACGAGGTCCCCATCGACCCGTTGCGGCTGTGCAAGGAGATCGCCGACTTCGTCGATGACGAGATGATCGTCATCGGTGACGGTGGCGACATCGTGGCCCAGGCGTCCAAGGTGCTGCGGGTGCCGAAGAACGGCGGCTGGATGGACCCGGGCCCGCTCGGCACCCTCGGGGTGGGCATGCCCTTCGGTCTGGCCGCGCAGTTGGCCCATCCCGATCGCCGGGTGCTGATCATCTACGGCGACGGCAGCTTCGGCCTCAACGGCTTCGAGTTCGACACCGCCATCCGTTTCGGTCTGCCGATCGTGGGCATCGTCGGCAACGACGCCGCCTGGGGCCAGATGCTGCGCCCGCAGTCGACGGTCTACGGCACCGACCGCATCGTGGCCACCAAGCTGAACATGACCCGCTACGACAAGATCGTCGAGGCCATGGGTGGTCACGGGGAGTACGTGACCACGCCCGACGAGATCCGCCCGGCGCTCGAGCGGGCGTTCGCGTCGGGCAAGGCGGCCTGCATCAACGTCGAGATGCGCCAGGACATCGGGGCCATGAAGGGCTCGACCTACGCCTGAGCGCTCCCGGTCCCACCGGACCGCGGACGATCACCGGCCCGGGGCGTCAGCGCACGACCCCGGGCCGTGTCGCGTCTCGGTCGGTCCGCGCGCCGCCGGTCGGACGGCGGGGCGTCGGTCAGGCAGCGCGGCGTTGGCGGCGGCCCAGCAGCAGGTCGGGGACCAACTCCGCCGGCAGGGGCTCGGAGAACAGGTAGCCCTGGCCGAACCCACCGGCCACCCGGCGGATCTCCGCCAGTTGCGCCTCGGTCTCGATGCCTTCGGCAATGGTGGTCAGGCCCATCGAGCCCGCCAGGCTGGCGATGGCGCCGACCACGTCGGCGGCCTGAGGGTCCTCACCGAGGTCACGGACGAACTCGCGATCGATCTTGACCAGGTCGACCGGCAGACGACGCAGGCGGGCGAGGCTCGAGTAGCCGGTCCCGAAGTCGTCGATGGCCAGACGCACGCCGAGGCGGCGGATGGCGTCGAGCCGTTCCATGGTGGTGGTCTCACGGCGCAACAGCGTCGACTCGGTGAGCTCGACGTAGAGGGCGCTGGCCGGCAGGTCGGCGTGGCCGAGCGCAGCGGCCAACTGCCGGGCCATGGCCTGCTCGTCCAGTTCGTCCATCGACATGTTCACCGACACGTACAGCCGCTCGTAGCCCGGCAGCCGTCGCCAGGCGGCCAGCTCGTGCAGGGCTCGTCGCAGCACGTTCTTGCCCAGCATCGCCACGAGGCCGTTGGCCTCGGCGGTGGGGATGAACACCGTGGGGCTGATCCGGCCGAGCTCGGGGTCGGTCCATCGCACCAGGGCCTCGAACCCGACGATCCGGTCCGCGGCAAGATCCACGATCGGTTGGTAGTGCACGTCGAGCAGGTCGTCATGGACGGCACGCTGTAGGGCCCGGGTCATCCGCATGCGGTGTCGCTCGGTCGCCAGCAGGGTGTCGGAGGCCAACACCGCCTGGTTCTTGCCCTGCCGTTTGGCCTGGTAGAGGGCGAGGTCGGCGCGGCGCAGCAGCTCGGAGGCGTTGGCCGCGACCACGTCGTCGGCAGCCAGCCAGGCCACCCCGGCACTGGCCGTGCAGTAGATCTCCTGCCCGTCGACCTCGAGCCGGTCGGCGAGGCGGCTGAGCACCAGGCCGGCCATGCCGAGCGCGGCCTCCGCCGAGGCCACATGGGGCAGCACGACCACGAACTCGTCGCCGCCGAAGC
Organism: uncultured Acidimicrobiia bacterium; assembly: GCA_903921205.1. GTDB lineage: Bacteria > Actinomycetota > Acidimicrobiia > Acidimicrobiales > CAIXPF01 > CAIXPF01. The sequence continues at coordinate 55,226 of CAIXPF010000139.1, forward strand.
GGGCAACGGCACCGTCGGTCCCGGTGCAGCCATAGATACGGTCGGCCATCGCGGTCAGGACCCGGTCGCCCACCAGGTGGCCGAGGGCGTCGTTGACGTCCTTGAAGTCGTCGAGGTCGATGAACAGCACCGCCGGCCGGGCGGCCCGGTGCATCGCGGTGTCGAGGTGGGCCCGCAGCGCGTCCTCCACCATGGACCGGTTGAGCAGACCGGTGAGCACGTCGTGGTGGGACTGGTAGGTGAGGGCCTCGGCGAGCTCGCGTTGCTCGGTGACGTCCTCGATGCTGGCCACGAACCCGACATCGTCGCCGGTGCCGACCGGCGCCACCCGCAGGTGGACCCACCGGTGCCGACCGTCGGGCAGCACGACGCGTACCGGCACGAACGCCGGACGGCGCCGGTTGAGGACCTCGTCGACGGCGCCGGCGGCGTGGTCGGCGTCGTCGGGATGGATGAACTGCAGCCAGCCCATGCCCATCAGCGATTCCGGCCCGACGGAGAACACCTCGGCGGCGGCGGCGTTGACGAAGTCGGCGCGCACGCCGCCGTCGGACCCGATGATGCCCATCGGCAGGTGCTCGAGCAGGGTGGTCAGGCGTTGTTCGTGCCGACGGAGCCGGTCGAGTTGGCGCACCATCTCGCCGACCGGCCGGATCGTGGCGACGATGCAGGCGCGGCCGACCTCCCGGGGGGCGATCATCCGAAGGACCACGGAGCAGGCCATCGGGCCGCCCCGCCCAGGCACGCAGGAGGCGGTGAACTCGACCTCGCCGCCGCTCCTGCCCCCGCCCCCGTCGTCCTCGGCCAAGGCGAAGGCCCGGGCGACGACCTCGGGCAGCTGGGCCCGTCCCCGCTCGTCGAACAGGTCCCGCAGGTGCGCCCGCGGACCGTCCGGCGGGGTGCCGAAGAGGCTGTCGAAGGTGGCGTTGTGTTGCAGGACGCGGCCGGCGAGGTCGCATACCACCAGGGCCATCGGCAGGTTCTCGACCAGCTCCGCCGAGCTCGGGCCGCGGCTCTCACCGAGCGAGCTGAGCTGCTCCAGCGTCGGTTCGTTCATGTGGGGGGCCGGTCGTTCATGGTCACAGGCTCAACACCGCCGCCAGGCCGGTGCTCTCGTTGCGGATGCGTCGGACGATGACATCGAGACGGTCGTGGTCGAGGTCGAGCAGCCCGACACCGGCTTCGGTGTCCACCGGCTCGCCCCAGGCGCCCACGGCCAGTGCGGTCAGTGCCTCGGCCGCCATCAACAGCCGGACCGAGTCACCGGCGGCAGGGTCGAGGGGGCAGTGGTGGGCACCGACGGCGTCGACGATCGATGCCGGCAGCTTCCAGGCGCCGAGCACCCGGGCGGCGGCGGCGGCGTGAGTCATACCGAAACGGGCTCGCTCCAGGACGAGGCGGTCGACGATGTGGTGTCCGCTCGATGCCGCCAGTGCGGCGACCGCTTCGTGGCGTTCCTGTTCCAGGCGTCGGTCGATGGCGATGGAGCCCGCTGGGTCGGCGATGTGGAAGATGCCCCGTCCCAGGTCGTGCAACAGGCCGATGGCGAAGGCCTCGCCGGGGTCGATGCCGAACCGCCACGCAACCAACTGTGCTGCGGTGGCCGTGGCGGCGGCGTGGGACCAGAACCCGGTGGGCACGGACCCGTTGAGCCCGCAGGCCACCACCGCTGCAACGGTCCGTACCGTCGAGAAGCCCAGCCACACGACGGCACGGTCGACCGAGGCGATGGGCTGCCGGCTGCCGGCGTAGGCGGAGTTGGCCAGGTGCAGCACCCGGGCGACGAGTGCAGGATCACTCTCGACGCCGCTGACCAGGTCAGCCAGGGGCGTGTCGGGATCGTCGGCCAGCCACATCACCCGCAGCGCGGCGTTGCCCTGGGCCGGCAGACGCTCCATGGCGTCGAGGAGTTGCTCGACGAGGAGGGCCGGACTTTCCGACATCGAGGTGGTCCCGCGCATGGACCCTTCAACGGCCGTTGGCGGGTCGAACTGAAGCTCCGGCTGCGTCACCGCCCGTCGGCGACGCAGCCGGAGTCGTCGTCAGAACACCACGACCGAGCGCAGCACCTCGCCGCGTTCCATCTTGTGGAAGGCCTCTTCGACGCCCTCGAGCGGGATGGTCTCGGACACGAAGCGCTCGAGGTCGAAGCGACCCTGGAGGTACTGCTCCACCAGCATGGGGAAGTCGCGGCTGGGCAGGCAGTCGCCGTACCACGAGGGCTTGAGGGCGCCGCCCCGGCCGAAGAACTCGATCATCGGGATCTCCGGCATGACCATCTGCGGGTTGGGCACCCCGACCTGGACCACGGTGCCGGCGAGGTCGCGGGCGAAGAAGCACTGTTCGAGGACCTTGGGATTGCCGACCGCTTCGATGCAGACGTCGGCACCGAGCCCGTCGGTGTGGCGGCGCACGGCCTCGACGGCGTCCTCCCGGCTGCCGTTGACGGTGTGGGTGGCCCCGAACTCCGTCGCCCAGCCGAGCTTCCGGTCGTCGAGGTCGACGGCGATGATGGTGCGTGCCCCGGCCATCTTGGCCCCGGCGATGGCGGCGTTGCCCACGCCGCCGCACCCGAACACGGCCACCGTGTCGCCCCGGGACACCCCGCCGGTGAGGACCGCGGCGCCCCAACCGGCCATGACGCCGCAGCCGAGCAGCCCGGCGGCCTCCGGCTTGGCCGCCGGGTTCACCTTGGTGCACTGACCGGCGGCCACCAACGTCTTCTCGGCGAACGCCCCGATGCCGAGCGCGGGGCTGAGCACGGTGCCGTCCTCGAGGGTCATCTTCTGGGTGGCGTTGAAGGTCGAGAAGCAGATCTGCGGCTTGCCCTTGCGGCAGGACCGGCAGGTGCCGCACACGGCACGCCAGTTCAACACCACGAAATCGCCGACCTCGACCTCGCGCACGCCCTCGCCGATGGACTCCACGATGCCGGCGGCCTCGTGGCCGAGCAGGAACGGGAAGTCGTCGTTGATGCCGCCCTCGCGGTAGTGCAGGTCGGTGTGGCAGACCCCACAGGCCTGGACACGGACAACCGCTTCGCCCGGGCCGGGATCGGGGATGACGATGGTCTCGATCGAGACCGGCTGACCCTTGGCGCGAGCGACGATTCCACGAACCTTCTGTGACATGGCCGTCAAGTTAGTCGTGCTCGCGGTGGGTGTTCCCGACGCCATTAGCTTGGGCTCGTGACCGTCCCCGAACCGCCCATCGCCAAAGTCCGACCCGTCGCCACGACGGTGTGGGGCGATACCCGCGTCGATCCCTACAGCTGGATGCGGGACCGCGAGGGCGACCCGGATGTGCTCGCCTACCTCGAGGCGGAGAACGCCTACACCGCCGCCGCCATGGCCCATACCGAGCCGTTGCAGGAGCAGTTGTTCGAGGAGATCCGCGCCCGCATCCAGGAGACCGACCTGTCCGTCCCGGTCCGCAAGGGCGGGTGGTGGTACTACTCACGCACGGAGGAGGGCAAGCAGTACGGCATCAGCTGTCGCCGCGCCGCTGCGGCCGACGGCAGCTACGACGAGTCGGTCCCCGAGCAGGTGGTGCTCGACGAGAACGTCGAGGCCCACGGCCACGAGTTCCATGCCACCGGGGTGTTCGACGTCAGCCCCGACCACCGGCTGCTGGCGCACGGGGCCGACACCACCGGCGGCGAGCTCTACCAGTTGCGGTTCCGGCGGATAGAGGACGGCTCCGACCTCGACGAGGTCATCGACGGCGTGTACTACGGCTCCGCCTGGTCGGCGGACAACCGCTACTTCTTCTACACCCGCCCCGACGACGCGATGCGGCCGTGGCAGGTGTGGCGCCACGAGCTGGACACCGACCCCGCCACCGACGTGAAGGTGTTCGAGGAGCCCGACGAGCGCTTCTACTGCGGGGTCGAGCTCGGCCGCGACGAGCGCTACCTGTTCATCCACAGCGGTTCCAAGGTCACCGACGAGGTGTGGTTCCTCGAGGCCGACGACCCCACGGGCGAGTTCCGCGTGGTCGAGCCCCGCCAACAGGGCCTCGAGTACGGGGTGTCGCACTCCCACGACCGGTTCCTGGTGCTCACCAACGCCGACGGGGCCGAGAACTTCAAGCTGTGCGAGGTGGCCGTCGCCACGCCCGGCATGCAGAACTGGACCGAGGTCATCCCCCATCGCCCGGCGGTGAAGCTGGCCGGCATCACCACGTTCGCCGATCACCTGGTCATCTACGAGCGGGTCGACGCGACGTCGCAGATCCGGGTGCGCCGGCTCTCCGACGGGGCCGAGCACACCATCGAACAGCCCGAGCTGGTCGGCACCGCCGGCGGTGGCGCCAACCCCGAGTTCGACACCACCGTCTTCCGGTACCGCTACGAGTCGATGCGCACGCCCTCGACGGTGTTCAGCTACGACCTCGACACCCGGGAACGCACGGTGCTCAAGCAGCAGCCGGTGCTCGGCGACTTCGACCCCGACCGGTATGTCACCGAACGACTGTGGGCCACCGCGACCGACGGCACCGCAGTACCGATGACGGTGGTCTACCGGCACGGTTTCGAGCGCAACGGTGCCGCACCGACCCTGCTCTACGGCTACGGCTCCTACGAGGCGAGCATCGACCCCTACTTCTCGTCGATCCGCCTGTCGCTGCTCGACCGCGGCTTCTGCTTCGCCATCGCCCACATCCGCGGCGGCGGCGAGATGGGACGACCCTGGTACACCCAGGGCAAGTTCCTGGCCAAGCGCAACACCTTCGGCGACTTCATCGCGTGCGCCCGCCACCTCGTCGAGGGCGGCTGGACCTCGCCGGACCGTCTGGCCATCCGGGGTGGTTCCGCCGGTGGGCTGCTCATGGGGGCGGTGGTGAACGAGGCACCGGACCTGTTCGGGGCGGTGGTCGCCGAGGTGCCCTTCGTCGATGCGCTCAGCACCATCCTCGACCCGTCGCTGCCCCTGACCGTCATGGAATGGGAGGAGTGGGGCAACCCGACGGAGTCCGAGGAGTACTACCGCTACATGAAGTCCTACGCCCCCTACGAGAACGTCGAGGCGAAGGACTATCCGCCGATGCTGGTCACCGCCGGCCTCAACGATCCGCGGGTCAGCTACTGGGAGCCGGCCAAGTGGGTGGCCAAGCTGCGGGCGACCAAGACCGACACCAATCGCCTGCTCCTCAAGACCGAGATGGGCGCCGGCCACGGCGGACCGTCGGGTCGTTACAACGCCTGGCGGGACGAGGCGTTCGTGCTGGCCTTCCTGCTCGACACCCTGCCGGGGCCGACCTCCTGATCGTGCCGACCCGCTAGCGTCGGCGGCGTGAACCGCTTGTATTTCCGCCAGGTGCTCGCCGGCCGTGACACGGCCCGTGGCGACGACGTCGCCCGTCAGATGGTCAACTTCCAGTACCTCATCGGCGACCGGGAGACCGGCGAGGCCGTGGTCGTGGACCCGGCCTACGACGTGGCGGGCCTGGTCGAGTTGGCGGAGGCGGACGGGATGCGCCTGTCGGGCATCCTCGTCACCCACTACCACCCCGATCATGTCGGCGGCAGCTTCTTCGGCCACACCGTGGCCGGCGTTGCCGACCTGCTGGGCCTGGTGTCGGTGCCGGTCCACGTGCAGGACGCCGAGGGTGACGGGGTGCTCAAGGTGACCGGCATCTCCGAGAGCGACCTGGTCCGCCACCGCGGCGGCGACGTGGTCACCGTGGGGGAGATCCCCATCACCCTGGTACACACCCCCGGGCACACACCGGGCAGCCAGTGCTTCCTCTGCGACGGGCACCTGGTGGCCGGCGACACCCTGTTCCTGGAGGGCTGCGGCCGGGTCGATCTGCCCGGTAGCGACGCCGAGGCGCTGTACCACTCGATCCACCGGACCCTGGCCCAGGTGCCCGACGACGCCGTGCTCTACCCCGGCCACCTCTATGCGCCGGAGGCCTCCGCACCCATGGGCGAGGTCCGTCAGTCGAACTTCGTCTACCGCCTGCAGAGCCTCGATCAGTGGAAGATGTTCATGGGCGGCTGAGCGTCGGGGATCCCCTGGATGGGAATCCCGGGAATCGCTCAAGTTGATGATCCCGTGTGCCGATGATGTTCCCAGCACACGAGGGACGGTCCATGGCACATCCACAGTTCCCCACCGTGAGGCGGGGCTACGAACCGAAGGCAGTCGAGGCTGCGCTGGACGATCTGCGTGATCAGATCTCCCAGGCAGAGGCCACGGCGGCCGCGTCGAGACAGTACGCAGCGGACCTGCTGGCCGAACTGCGACGGCTCGAGGCGCTCGAGTACGAGCTGACGACCTCGCTCGATCTGGCCCGCAAGGTGGCCGAGAACCTCGAGTCCGAGGCCCGCAGCCAGGCCGCGGCGATCCTGTCCCGGGCGGACATGGAGGCCGGGGGACGTCTGGCGGTGGCGGAACTCGAGGCGTCGGCCTGCACCACCGACGCCCGGAACGAGGCAGAGCGCCTGTTGGCCGAGGGCCGGGCCCGCCTCGAGGCCGAGGCGGCCGAGATGGAGCGCTACCGGATGGCCATCGTCGCCGAGGCGTCGATGCTCGCCCAGATCGAGCGGCGGCTCGGCCCGCAACTGAGCCGGGCGGCGGCCCGTCTGATCGAGGTCGTCGACGCCCCCGACGGGCTCGGCCCGTTCTCGAAGGCCACGGCCTCGCTGGTGGAGGCGGCCCGGCTGCTCCAGCGTGCGGCCCATGCCGGCACGCTGGAGTCGGTGTCGGTCGAGGTCAGCGGTGGCAACGCCGTCCTGCGTATCGAGACCGCGGCGATCGACCTGCGTCAGGGGCCCCCGATGGTCCCGATCGGCCAGGAGCACGGGACGCTGCCGGACCTGCCGGACCTGCCGGACCTGTCGGACCTGCCGGACAGCGGAGAAGTCCCCGGGACGGGTTCGGCCCAGCATCCGGCCGGCGATCACGAGAAGGCGCGGAACATCTCCTCGATGGCCTTGAGCTGACCGCCGCTGGTGGAGCTGGGAACGAGAATGGGGGTCACGCCGAGGTCGATCCAGGCCTCGGCGGCCTCGCGTACCTGGTTCACCGAGCCGTACACGGTGCAGCTCGACAGCCACTTGTCGGTCATGAACGAGGTGACCTTGTCCTTGTCGCCGGCGGCGAGAGCGGCCTCGATGCCGTTCATCTCCTCCTCGTAGCCCGCCTGCTTCCAGTAGTTGCGGTAGTTCGGCAGGGCGACGTAGCCGGTGAGGGTGGCCCGGTTGCGGTTGGCTGCGGCCTCACGGTCGTCGTCGATGACGGTGGGCAGCATGTTGCCCACGAAGAAGCCGGCGTCGCGGCGTTCCTGAGGGATGCGGGCCACGGAACGGCCCATGTCGTTGTGTGACGAGTTGGCCCACACCGCACCGTCGGCGATCTCCACGGAGAGATCGACCATCTTGTCGCGCAGGGTGGCCAGCACCAGCTGCGGCAGCGGGCCCGACTGCGGGATCGCGTCGTTCATGGCGGTCACGTAGTTGCGCATGTCGGTCAGCGGCTTGCCGACGTCGGCACCGAGGCGGCGCTGAACGGGGCCGTGGCTCACGCCGATGCCGAGACGGAAACGACCTTCGGCGATCTCGTTGATGTAGCTCGCCTGGTTGGCCAGCTGTACCGGGTGCTGCAGGTAGATGGGCTGTACGGAGGTGCCGAAGGGGATCGTCGAGGTGACGTGGGCGATCGACAGGCACAGGCCCATGGCGTCGCCGAGGCTGGGGCAGTAGATGCCGGTGAAGCCCCGGCGCTCGGCCTCGGCGGCGGCTTCGACGACGGGGCGGCGCCGACCGGGGACGGCGGCGAGGGAGATGGCAGGCATCGTGGTCATGGGCGCACGATAGATCCTGGTGGGGGCCACCGCGGCTGCCGGTGGGCCCTGCCACCGCCGGCGTGGGGTACGGCCGCGAACGCCGGTCGCCGCCGGGACCATCACCAGGAACGAACAGATGTTCGGATATGATGGTGCGGTTATGCCAGCCCGCATCGCCAGTGAGATCCGCGAGATCACCGCCTCCGAGGAGCTGGGCCAGTCGTTCCTGCCCTACTCGCTCTCGGTCATCACCGCACGGGCCCTGCCCGACGTGCGCGACGGCCTCAAGCCGGTGCAGCGGCGGATCCTCGTCACCATGGCCGGTCTGAACCTGTCGCCGGCCAACCCCCACCGCAAGAGCGCCAATGTGGTCGGCACCTGTATGGCGACCTACCACCCGCATGGCGACTCGGCCATCTACGACGCCCTGGTCCGGCTGGCCCAGGACTTCTCGATGCGGGTCCCGCTGGTCGACCCGCACGGCAACTTCGGCACGCTCGACGATCCGCCGGCGGCCTACCGCTACACCGAGTGCCGGCTGGCCCAGTCGGCGGTCGAGATGCTCGACGCCCTCGACGAGAACACCGTCGAATGGCGGCCGACCTTCGACGAGGAGGGCCAGGAGCCCGAGTACCTGCCGGCGAAGCTGCCGAACCTGTTGGTCAACGGCAGCTCGGGCATCGCCGTCGGTATGGCCACCAACATGCCGCCGCACAATCTCGGCGAGGTCGTCGCGGCGTTGAAGCTGTTCCTCACCCGCTCCACGGTGCCCACCGTCGACCAGTTGATGGCCCGGCTGCCCGGCCCCGACTTCCCCACCGGCGCCATCATCGTCGACGACGGCGGCCTACGCGATGCCTACCTCGCCGGCCGGGGCACCATCCGCATGCGGGCCGCGGCGGAGGTCACCCAGGTCTCGGCCCGGCGTACGGGGATCGTGGTCACCGAGCTGCCGTACATGGTCGGGGTCGAGCGGGTCATCAGCCGGGTCAAGGACCTGGTCAACGCCGGCAAGCTGACCGCCATCACCGACATCAAGAACCTGTCGGACCGCCGCAGCGGGCTGCGCCTGCAGTTCGAGCTGCGCTCGGGCACCAACGGACAGGCGGTGCTGGCCGAGCTGTACCGGCTGACCCCGCTCGAGGAGACCTTCGCGATCAACAACGTGGCGTTGGTGGGCGGGGTGCCCACCACCTTGGGCCTGGTCGATCTGTGTCGCTACTTCCTCGATCACCGCATCGACGTCATCGTGCGGCGCACCACGTTCCGGCGGGACAAGGCCCTTGCCCGGGCCCACATCCTCGAAGGCCTGCTGGTTGCGCTCGACAACATCGACCGGGTCATCCAGATCATCCGCAGCTCGCCCGACGTGCCCACCGCCCGGTCCACGTTGATGGCGGAGTTCGGCCTCAGCGACGTGCAGGCCAACGCCATCCTGGACATGCGGCTGCGCCGCCTCACCGCCCTCGAGCGCCAGGAGTTGGTCGACGAGCTCGAGGCGCTGCGCGCCGAGATCGCCGGTTACGACGCCATCCTCGCCTCGGAGGACCGCCAGAAGCAGGTCATCCTCGAGGAGCTCGAGGACCTGGCCAAACGCCTGGGCACGCCGCGACGCAGTCGCATCGTCGGCGGGGACGAGATGCCCAAGCTGACCGCCGGCGATGCCCCGACCGACTTCGAGCTCGGTGACGACCCCTGCGTCGTGACCCTGTCCACGTCCGGTCTGGTCGGTCGCGAGCCCGCCGGGTCCCACCACAGCGGCAAGCTGGGTCGCCACGACCTCATCCGGGCCGAGGTGCACACCTCCAACCGGCAGACCCTGGTGGCGTTGACCGACCGGGGCCGGGCGCTGACCGTCCCGGTTCACGACGTGCCGGAGGTGGCCGGCCGCAGTCGCGGTGCGGCCACCAGCGAGCTGTTCGGCGTGGCGTCCGGCGAGCGGGTGGTCGGCCTGGTCGCCGTCACCGACGAGAGCGACCCGGTGCTGGTGGTGACCGCCGGTGCCGTCGCCAAGCGGTTGAGCGCAACCGAGCTGGGCGCGGTCCGCGACGGCCAACCGGTGATCACCCTCGACGGCAAGGACCGTGTCGTTGCCGCCTTCCCCGTACCGGAGTCGACCGAAGTGGCCCTGGTGGCCAGCGATGCCCAGATCCTGCGCACGGCGGCGGCCGGCATCGCGTTGCAGGGCCGGGCGGCCAAGGGCGTCGCCGGCATGAAGCTGCGCGGCGGCGCCCAGGTGGTGTCCGCAGGGGTCGTCGAGGAGGGCGGTACGGTGCTGATCGTGTCCGACGGTGGTGCCGCCAAGCTGACCGGCCTGGCCGAGGTCCCCACCCAGGGCCGTGCGGCCGGTGGAGTCCGCCTCACCCGGCTCAAGCCCGAGGACGGAGCGGTGCGCTATGCACTGGTCGCCCCGGCCACCGAGCTGTCGGCGGTGGTCGGCCAGCCCGATGCACCCGACAAGCCCGACCCGAACCCGGTCCCCCTGGGGCTCGAGCCGACCCGGCGTGACGGCGCCGCAGCCCGACCGACCCGTCCTCTTCTGGCTGCTGGAAAGGCCCGCTGGTGAGTCGCACTGCGAAGTCCTATGACGCCGATGCCATCCAGATGCTCGAGGGCCTCGAGGCCGTCCGCAAGCGGCCGGGCATGTACATCGGTGGGACCGGCTCCGACGGTCTGTCGCACCTGCTGTGGGAGCTGATCGACAACGCCATCGACGAGGCCGCCGCGGGGCACGCCGACGCGGTCACGGTCACCTTCCACGACGACGGCTCCTTCGAGGTGGCCGACAATGGCCGAGGCATCCCCATCGACCGGCATGCCCGCAAGAAGGTGTCGGCGCTCGAGGTGGTCTTCACCGAGCTGCATGCCGGCGGCAAGTTCGGCGGGGGCGCGTACGCCGCGTCGGGTGGCCTGCACGGCGTCGGAGCCTCGGTGGTCAATGCCCTCGCCCGCAAGCTGGTCGTCGAGGTCGACCGCAACGGCCAGACCCATCAGCTGACCTTCGTCGAGCGGGTCGCGGGCCGCTACGACGGCAACCGGTTCCGGCGCAACCACGATCTCGAGGTCGTCGGCAAGGTGCCGGAGAGTCGAACCGGCACGCGGGTGCGGTTCTGGCCCGACACCGACATTTTCGACGCCGATGCGGTCATCTCCTATGTCGACGTCCGTGACCGGGTGGCACAGATGTGCTTCCTGGTACCGAAGCTCGAGGTCGTCCTGATCGACCGTCGCCCGGGGGGCACCGGCGAGCCGGAACGGTTCGTGTCCAATCGGGGCCTCGTCGACTATGTCGAACACCTCTCCGTCGGCGAGCCGCTGACCGAGGTGCTGACCATCACCGGCGACGGCTCCTACGAGGAGAACGTGCCGGTCGACGGCAAGATGGCCGTCGTGCAGCGGCCCTGCCAGGTCGAGCTCGCCCTGCGCTGGGTCAAGGGGTACGACACCAAGCTGGTCAGCTTCGTCAACACCATCCCGACCATCGACGGTGGCACCCACGTCGCCGGTCTGGAACGGGCGATGACGTTCGCGCTCAACGACAAGCTGTCCTTCGACGAGGCCAAGAAGCTCAAGAAGTTCAAGGACGAGGCCCGCGCCACCCGTGAGGACGTGCAGGAGGGGCTCGTCGCAGTCCTCAAGGTGACCGTCCCCGAGCCCCAGTTCCGCGGTCAGACCAAGCGGGAGCTGGGTACCCCGAAGGTGCAGTCGATCACCTACGACGTGGTGAAGAACGGCATCGTCGACTGGGTCGCCTCCGGCAAGAAGAGTCACGTCAACGCGGTCCGCGACAAGTTGATCGCCGCCATCGAGGCCCGCCTGCTGTCCCGTCAGCAACGCGAGACCCTGCGCCGGGCGTCGGCGTTGGGTTCGACCGGGCTGCCCGACAAGCTCGCGGACTGCCGGTCCACCGACGTGGCCGAGACCGAACTGCTCATCGTCGAGGGCGATTCGGCGGCCGGGCCGACCAAGGGCGGCCGCAACAGCGAGTTCCAGGCGGTCCTGCCCATTCGGGGCAAGATCCTCAACGCCGGAAAGGCCACCCTCAAGCAGGTCCTCGAGAACGCCGAGGCCGAGGCGATCTTCACCGTCATGGGTGCCGGCTCGGGTGCGGCGTTCGACCCCGACGCCGCCCGCTACGGCCGGGTGGTGATCCTCGCCGACGCCGACGTCGACGGGGCCCACATCCGCTGCCTGCTGCTGACCCTGTTCTACGCCTACATGCGACCCTTGCTGGCCCAGGGTCGGGTGTACGTCGCCATGCCGCCGCTGTTCACGATCAAGGAGACCGCCGGCGCGAAGGCGAAGCACTTCGCCTACGACGATGCCGATCGCCTGCGGATCTGCGGGGAGCTGAGCGCAGCCGGTCGCAACTTCAAGGTCGGCCGGAACAAGGGTCTCGGCGAGATGGACGTCGACGAACTGGCCCAGACCGCCCTCGATCCCGAGACCCGGGTGTTGCGCCGGGTGACCCTCGACGAGGCCGAGGCCGTTGCTGCGGCCAGTGCCTTCGACGTCCTGATGGGCCGCGACGTCGGGCCTCGGCGGGACTGGATCGTCGAGCGAGCGGCCTTCGTCGATCGCGAGATTCTCGACATCTGACGTGTTGCCCTACACTGCGGTGCTGCGATTGGCCGCACCTCGATCTTCTTCCGCCCAGGCGGTAAAGTAGGCCTCGAGTTCGTGGTGGCAACACCCGATGATCAGTCGAAACTGCACCCTGCCCTCCCACGAAGGATGAGCACCCGATGACCAAGGTATGGATCGATCAAGATCTCTGCACCGGTGACGGACTTTGCGCCGAGATCTGCCCTGACGTGTTCTTCGGGCAGGACGACGGCCTGTACTACGTGAAGGAGTCGGCCGGGAACTACGGCTCGGAGACCCTGTTCGACGGCAAGGGCAACTCCGCCGGCGCCAACGGCCAGGCCCGGGTGCCCGACGGTCTGCTCGACAGCGTGATCGAAGCCGCTGAAGAGTGCCCCGGCGAGTGCATCTTCATCGAGGTCGACGCCTGATCGGACGCTGAGTGACGAACTCGGATTCTGCTGCGGCCCCCTCCACGGAGGGGGCCGTCGCGCGTGTGCGTGCCGCCGGAACGGCCAGCCGTCAGCGGCTCGCCGAGCTGATCGAGACCACGCTGAACCGGATCTTCGACGCCCCGCTCGACATCCGCAACGGCGTCGAGGCGTTGCGGGCCATCGACCCGACCAACGATGCCGCTGTTGCCCAGGGTGCAGTCCGTAAGGCGGCCGAGTGGGGTGCGGCCCGGGCCGTCGCCAAGGTCGGGGCCCGCTACGGCTCGAAGGCGGCCAGCCGGATGGTCATCCCGCTCACCGTCGCCATGGAGTTCGGCCTCAACGCGCGTGACGGGCTGCGCGAGCTGCAGGTCCTGGCCAGCTTGCTGGTTGGCAGGTTGCGGGCCGAGGGCTATCCGGTCGAGCCGGAGTTGGTGCGTCGCACGGTGCTCGCCGTCTATCTGGAGCCTGGGAACCGACCCGATCTGCGGATCCCGTTGCACCGCCGGACGCTGCACCTGGCCCGACGCTGGACCTTCAACACCCTGCCGCTCACCGGCCGCCATCAGGCGAGCCTGGTCCGCCGTCGGGTCGACACCATGGCCGGGCTGTACCTGTCGGTTCTGTTGGAGGACTGGGCGCGGGTGTGCGCCATCGAGACCTCGCTGGTCCCACCTCGGCAGATGCTCGAGGGCCGGATCGCCGACCCCGGCTCCGCCGGCTCGGCCTCACCGACCCACTGAGCGCGAGCCGGCCGGGCGCGCACCGACCGGCCCCGGTGCCGGTCGAACGGACCGGGGTGCCGGATCGTGCAGGCACGACCCGGGCGACCCGGCAGCCGGTTTCGCGCCGGGTTCAGTCGTCGAAGCCCACGCAGGCACGGCAGGCGATCTCCTCGCCGTGGCGCAGCTCGGCGAGTTCCCGGTCCTCGTCGGACTGGTACTGCGGCGTGTCGAAGCGTTCCGTCCGGCTGTCGGAACGGGGCGCGCCCCGGTCGGCCTTCGACTTCGGTGCGGTACGGCTGTCGCCGCGCATGGGGTCGGCCCGCCAGGCATCGTCACCCCAGTGCAGACCGAGGTCGACGATGGTGCCGGCGACGGTCGCCTCCTCGAAGGCGGTGAAGGCCGCCTCGAGCAGCGCCCGTTGGCCGGTCGGGTCGTGGGGTTGGCCGGTGGTATGGCCGAGCGGGTAATCCACGAAGGCCGCTCGGGGCGGGTTGACCGCCGCGGTGATCGACCAGGCGGAGGTCATGCTCAGCGTGGGGATGCCGGCGGCTTCGAGCGCTCGTGCGATCAGACCGATCGACTGGTGGCAGACCGGTCAAACGGGCACGAGCAGCACGGCGTCGGCGCCCTGGCTGGTCATGCGTTCGACCAGCGCCGGCGCGAGCTCCTCCCGGACCCGCCGCGCCGAGTAGATGCCGCCCATGAACGTGTAGCACTCGTCGGTCAGGCCTCCGAGCCGGCCGTCGGCCACCATGGCTCGCAGGGTGTCGATGGGGAACACCACGTTGATGTCGGAGCGGGCGTCGCGGGTGTCGTAGGCGAAGTGCGTGGCGCGAAGCTCGTCGGTGGGCACGTCGCTGGAGATCACCCGGTAGGACGCATCGTCGCGGTAATGGAAGGCGATCTGGCCGCGGCGATAGACGCCGCCCGAGGCGATCAGGCCGATCCGGCAGTCCGACAACGGCTTGGTCAACGGGGTCCACGGCGGTGGTTCCTCACTGTGGACCCAGCCATACGGGGGGTAGCCCAGCGAGTCGTACGTGCGCCGGGTGACCTCGATGTAGTCGACGGGAGTTGCCTCGTTGGCGTTCACGGCATGGCAGGCTAGACCGCTATGGCCGACCCCGTTGCCCTGCTTCCCGGTGAAGGGGTCAGCCTGGCGGACATCGAGGCGGTGCTCCTCGGCCCGCTGGCCTGTCACCGCAGCGGGGGAGGGTCGCTGGAGCGGACCTACTACGACACCTTCGACGGCCGGGTCTTCCGGGCGGGGATGGTCGTCGAGCACGAGCGCATCGACGGCCGGCGCTGGTTGCGGGTGCGTCGTCTCGGTGAGACCGCAGCGCTGGCACAGGCGGCACTGCCCCAGGTCCCGGCGCGGGTGTCGGCGCTCGCCGATCGGCGCCTGCGCGAGCTGCTGACCCCGGTCGTGGGCGAACGCGCCCTGGTGCCGGTGGTGGCCACCGAGGGCGAGGTGGTGCGGTTCGCGCCACTCGACGAGTTCGACAAGAGCACGGTGCGCGTCTCGGTGGTGGTCGGTTCCGCCCGGGCGGTCGGCCGGTCCCCGAGCCGCAAGCATCTGCTCGAGCCGGTGATCACCATCGCGCCGGTGCGAGGCCACGGCCGGGCCCACCGTACGTTGGTGCGGGCGGTGTCCGAACGGCTCGGCCAGCGCCCCGCAGCCGAGCCGCTGCGCCGGGCCGCCGGCGCGGTGGGGCTCGAACCCGGCATCGATCCGGCAGACCGGTCCGTCGGTCTCGACGCAGGCGCACCGGCCGCGGACGCCGTGACGGCGTTGCTGACCCGTCACGCCGCCGTGCTCGAGGCGGTCCTGCCGGGCATGCGCACCCGCCTCGACGACGAGTTCCTCCACGACTTCCGGGTCACCCTGCGTAGTGCCCGGGCCATCGTGGCCGCGGCGGACGGCATCCTCGGTGACGAGCGCCGCAGCGAACTCGCCGCATCGTTGCAGCGGTTCGGCACGCTGACCTCACCGGTGCGCGACCTCGACGTGCTGCGGGTGCGTTGGGTCGACGACGACGTCCTGTGCCTGTTGGTCCCGGCGCTCGACGCCGAACGCGAGGTGGCGCACCGGGTCCTGTGCGAGGCGCTCGACGAACCGGCGTTCGCCGCCCTGTTGGCCGCGCTGCGCGCGCCGGTGCCGTCGGCCGGGGTGGCCGGGGTCGGCGGGGTCGACGAGCCCGGCGTCCCGCCCAGCGCCGCCAGTTGGGCGGCCGAGGTGCTGTCGGCCGAGCTCGATCGCCTGCACCGCAGGGCCCGGCGGATCCGGCCGGCCGGTGCCCTGCAGGCCGATGACGGTTCCGGCCCCGGGGTCCGGCCGGCGGCATCCTTCGACGAGACCGCGGTGCACGACACGCGCAAGGCCGCCAAACGCCTGCGCTACCTCCTCGATGCCTTCGGCTCGCTCGACCGTGGCGGGCGCCTGGGCTCCTTGCGGCGGGCCCTGCGCCAGATGCAGGCCGACCTCGGCGAGTTCCAGGACGCAGTGGTCACCATCGCCGCCATCGAACGGGCCGGGGCACAGCTCGCCGGGTTGACGCCCGAGACGCTCATGGAGCTCGGTCGTCGGAGTGAGCAGCACCATCACGCCGCCGAGCTCGCCGTGGACCATTTCGTCGAGCACTACCGGGACCTGGCCCGGCGTCGCCGGCATCTCGCCCATCGCATCGAGGCCCTCGCTGCACCGTCCCGGCCGACGCCCGCATCGACGGTGCGCACGGCCGCCGCACACGCAGGCCGGGTACGACCATGACCGTCATCGCCGTCTACAACAGCAAGGGCGGGGTCGGGAAGACCGCCACGACGGTGAACCTCGGTCACCTGGCGGCACGGCACGGCTACCGGACGCTGGTGTGGGACCTCGACCCGCAGGGCGCGGCGACGTACTACTTCCGCATCAAGCACCGTCTCAAGGGCGGTTCCCGGGCTCTGACCACGCAACGCAACCGCATCGGCGACCGGATCCGCGGGACCGATTTCGAGCTGCTCGACGTGTTGCCCTCGGACCGGGAGCTGCGCAACGTCGAGTTCGCCTTCGACGCGGCCAAGCACCGCACCGGCCGGGTCCGACGGGTGGTGGAGGAACTACGGCGCGAGAACTACGAGCTGATCTTCATCGACTGCCCACCGTCCTCGTCGCTGCTCGCGGAGAACATCTTCGCTGCGGCCGACCTCTTGCTGGTCCCGGTGGTGCCCACCACCCTGTCGGTACGGACCCTGGAACAGCTCGATGAAACCCTGGCCGCGCTGAAGGGCCCCGTTCCCGAGGTGCTGGTGTTCTTCTCGATGGTCGACGGTCGCAAGAACCTCCACGCCGAGTTGATCGCCGCGCTGCGGGCCGAGCGGACCGATGTCGCCGAGGCGTTGATCCCCTCGGCCACCGAGGTGGAGCTGATGGGCACGACGCGGCGACCGGTGACCGCCACCGCGCCCACCAGCGTGGCCGGAATGGCCTATGCGCAGTTGTGGGACGAGCTGGTCGGGCGGGGGTACACTGAGCTCACGCTTTAGGTCGTGCGGGAGAGAGCAGGCTTCGTCCGAGCCTGCCGCCGAAGGAGCAACCGCCCCGGAAACTCTCAGGCACCCGGACCGCACAGACCCGGCGTCTCTGGAGAGCAACGTCCTCGGGCGTTCACCGTCGGAGTAAGCCCGGTTGGGTGAAACTCTCAGGTTCCGACACAGAGGGGGCATCCCGACAGATGCGCGCCCCCACCGGTGAGGAACCTACCCGTGATCGACGAGTTGCCGACCAACCCGCTGCGACGGACCGTGCTGCACGAGTTGCACCGGCGCCACGGTGGCCGCTTCGGCGCCTTCGCCGGCTGGGACATGCCGATCCGGTACGCCGCCGGCCCGGTGGCCGAGCACCAGCAATGTCGCGCGTCCGCGGCACTGTTCGATGTGAGCCACATGACCGTGGTCGATCTGCGCGGTCCCGGTCTGCTCGCGGCGCTCGAGCAGCTGATGCCGGCCGATCTGCGGGCCGCGGTCCCCGGTCGCCTGGTGTACTCGTTCCTCACCGACGACGACGGCGGCATCCTCGACGACCTGATGGTCTGCAAACGCGACGCCGACGCCGTGCGCATCGTCCTGAACGCTGCGACCACCGTCGCCGACCTGGCGTACCTGACCGAGCGGCTGCCCGTTACGTGCGCGATCGATGCCCGTCGCGATCTGGCCCTGGTGGCGCTGCAGGGCCCGCGCGCCGAGGAGGTGCTGGCCGGCTTCGACCCGTCGGTGCGGGGGCTCACCTTCCTGCACGAGGGCCGGATCGACCTCGGTGACCATCCGGTGGAGCTGTCCCGGTCGGGCTACACCGGTGGGGACGGCTTCGAGCTCGCCCTGCCGGCGTCGGCCGCGCCGGAGCTGGTCGAGCTGCTCCTGGGCCGGCCCGAGGTCGATCTGGCGGGCCTGGCGGCGCGTGACTCGTTGCGGCTCGAAGCGGGCCTGTGCCTGTACGGCCACGATCTCGATCCCACCACCACGCCGATCGAGGCCGGTCTGCAGTGGGCGGTGCCGAGGAGCCGGCGGGGGGCCGATGCCGGGTCCCGCGGTGCGGCGACCATCGCCCGTCAGCTCCTCGAGGGACCACCGCGACGTCGGGTCGGCCTGAAGCCGGTGGGCCGCCGACCGGTGCGCGAAGGTGCCGTACTGCGTCTCGACGGGGCCGAGCTCGGCTCGGTGACCAGTGGCGGCTACAGCCCGGTGCTCGCCGCACCGGTGGCCATGGGCTACGTCGCGGCGGCCCATGCGCAGCCCGATGCCGTGCTCGAGGCGGTGACCGACGACCGTGCCGAACCGTGCCGGATCGTCCCGCTGCCGTTCGTGGCCAAGGACTATCACCGCTGACGCCGGTTCCCGGCACCCCTATTGATCTGCATCCGAACCTGAACAAAGGACCTGCACCGATGAGCGACCGTGTCGCCCTGCGAGAGCTGCAAGACCTCGCCGGTTTCCGCCGACGTCACCTGGGACTCGACGACGAGGCCCGGGCGTTGATGCTGCGGGCCCTGTCGCTGCCCAGCCTCGAGGCCCTCATCGACGACGCCATACCCGAAGGTATTCGCCGCCGTGAGCCGTTGGATCTTCCGGCGGCGCGCACCGAGAGCGAGGTGCTCGCCGAGCTGGTCCGTCTGGCCGACCGCAACGAGGTCTACACGTCGCTGCTCGGTGGTGGCTACACCGACACCATCACCCCGCCGGTGATCCAGCGCAACATCGCGGAGAACCCGGCCTGGTACACGGCGTACACGCCCTACCAACCCGAGATCTCCCAGGGCCGCCTCGAGGCGTTACTGAACTACCAGACGGTCATCAGCGACCTGACTGCGCTCGACCTGGCCAACGCGTCCATGCTCGACGAGGGCACGGCGGCAGCCGAGGCGATGGCCCTGTGTCACCGGGCGGTCAAGAACCCGTCCGACGTCTTCTTCGTCGACGCCGATTGCCATCGGTCGACCATCGACGTGGTCAGGACCCGCGCCGAACCGATCGGTATCGAGATCCGGGTCGGTGATCCCTTCACCGACTTCGTGCCGGGCGAGTGCTTCGGCGTTCTGCTGCAATACCCCGGTACCAGTGGTGCCCTGCGTGATCCCTCGTCGGTGATCGAGGCGACCCACGCTGCGGGCGCGTTGGTCGTGATGGCCGCAGACCTGCTCGGTCTGACGCTGCTGCGTCCCCCCGGCGAGCTCGGTGCCGATGTCGCGGTCGGGACCTCGCAGCGTTTCGGTGTGCCGCTCGGTTTCGGTGGACCCCATGCCGGATACCTTGCGGTACGCGACGCCCATCGGCGGATGATGCCGGGCCGATTGGTCGGTGCTTCGGTCGATGCCGCCGGTCGGCCGGCCCTGCGTCTCGCCCTGCAGACCAGGGAGCAGCACATCCGCCGGGAGAAGGCGACGTCGAACATCTGCACCGCCCAGGTGCTGCTGGCGGTCATGGCGGCGATGTACGCCTCCTATCACGGCCCGGACGGCCTGCGTCGTATCGCCCGGCGGGTCCACCGCCTGACCACGATCCTGGCGGACGGGTTGCGGGCCGGCGGGTACGAGCTGACCTCGGACGCCTTCTTCGACACCCTCAGCGTGCGCACGCCGGGGCGGGCGGACGAGGTGGTGACCGCGGCCCGGACCCGGCGGATCAACGTGCGGCGAATCGACGCCGATTCGGTGGGCATGACCCTCGACGAGACGACGACGGTGCAGGTCGTGGTCGATCTGTGGGAGGCCTTCGGTGTCGCCGCTGGGCTCGACATCGACACGCTCGACGCAGCGGGACATGACGCCATACCGGACGCCCTGGTACGTACCAGTGAGTATCTCACCCATCCGGTGTTCAACCGGTTCCACTCCGAGACCGAGATGCTGCGCTACCTGCGGCGCCTCGCCGACAAGGACTATGCGCTCGACCGCGGCATGATCCCGCTGGGCAGCTGCACCATGAAGCTGAACGCCACGACCGAGATGATGCCGGTCACCTGGCCGAAGTTCTCGCGCATCCATCCACTCGCCCCGGCAGACCAGACCGAGGGGTATCGCCGGCTCATCGACGAGCTGGAACGTCACCTCTGCGCGGTCACCGGGTACGCCGCGGTCTCGCTGCAGCCCAATGCCGGATCGCAGGGAGAGCTGGCCGGGCTGTTGGCCATCCGGGCCTACCATCACAGCCGCGGTGATGCCGGCCGCACGGTGTGCCTGATCCCGTCGTCGGCCCACGGCACCAACGCGGCGTCGGCGGTGATGGCCGGGTTCCGGGTGGTCGTCGTGGCCTGCGACGACCAGGGCAACGTCGAGATGGCCGACCTGCGGGCCAAGGCCGAGGCCCACGCCGCCGAGCTGGCCGCAGTCATGGTCACCTATCCGTCGACGCACGGGGTCTTCGAGGAAGCCATCACCGAACTGTGCGACATCGTGCACGCCAACGGCGGCCAGGTGTATGTCGACGGGGCCAACCTCAACGCCCTGGTCGGCCTGGCGAAGCCGGGCGCATTCGGGGCCGACGTGTCGCACCTCAACCTGCACAAGACGTTCTGCATCCCCCATGGCGGTGGCGGTCCCGGGGTGGGTCCCGTTGCGGTCGGTCCGCACCTGGCGGCGTTCCTGCCTGGTTCGGAGGCGGTGCCGGCCATCAGCGCCGCGCCGTTCGGGTCGGCGGGCATCCTGCCCATCAGCTGGGCCTACATCGCCCTGATGGGCGGTGAGGGCCTCACCGCGGCCACCGTGGATGCCATCCTGGCGGCGAACTACGTGGCGGCGCGGCTCGACGCCCATTATCCGGTGCTCTACCGGGGGGCCAACGGCCTGGTGGCCCATGAGTGCATCCTCGATCTGCGGCCGTTGACCGCAGCGACCGGAGTGAGCGTCGACGACGTGGCCAAACGCCTGATGGACTACGGCTTCCATGCGCCGACCATGAGTTTCCCGGTTGCCGGAACCCTCATGGTCGAGCCCACCGAGAGCGAGTCGTTGGCCGAGCTCGACCGGTTCTGTGACGCCATGGTGGCCATCCGCTCGGAGATCGACCGTGACCCGTCGATCCTGCATCACGCACCGCACACCGCGGCCGACCTGCTGGCGGAGAGCTGGGAGCGCAGCTACAGCCGCGAGCAGGCTGCGTACCCGCTGCCCGGTCAGCGCGAAGCGAAGTACTGGCCGCCCGTCGGCCGGATCGACGGCGCGTACGGTGATCGCCACCTGGTCTGCAGCTGTGCCCCGATCGAGGCGTACGCCTCGAGCTGAGGGTCCGTCCGATGGCACGGTAAGGTGCAGCTCACACCGGACCACTCGGGGGGATGTATGGCCGTCGCACAGAGCTCAGCCCGGATCGGGGCGTCGAAGGGGTTCACCTACACGACCTTCACGGCCGCCGAGGAGGCGCTCAAGCAGGAGGTACGTGAGTTCCTCCGTGCCGAGCTGCCCACCGGCTCCTACCGGCCGTGCCTCGGCATGTCGGCCGACCACGACGGCGAGTTCACCAAGAAGATGGCGGCGCGTGGATGGGTCGGCATGTCGGTCCCGACCCGCTACGGCGGCCCCGCCCGCTCCGCCGTCGACCGGTTCATCGTGGTCGAGGAGATGTTGAAGGCCGGCGCGCCGATCGGCGCCCACTGGGTCGCCGATCGCCAGAGCGCCCCGACGATCATGCGGTTCGGGACCGACGAGCAGCGCGAGAAGTTCCTGCCGGCGATCGCCCGCGGCGAGATGTGGTTCTCCATCGGCATGTCCGAACCGGATGCCGGGTCGGACCTCGCCGCGGTACGGACCACCGCCACCCGGACCGACGGTGGCTGGCTGCTCAACGGCACCAAGATCTGGACGTCCAACGCGATGCAGAACCACTGGTTCATCGTGCTGTGCCGCACCAGTCCCAACGAGGGGGACCGTCACGAGGGTCTGTCGCAGTTCCTGGTGGAGCTGCACGGGACGCCCGGTCTGCAGATCAACCCGATCGCCTTCCTCGACGGCACCTACCACTTCAACGAGGTGGTGATGACCGATGTGTTCGTGCCCGACGAGCAGGTGCTCGGTGAGATCGGCCGCGGCTGGTCGCAGGTCAACTCCGAGCTCGCCTACGAGCGGGCCGGGCCGGACCGGTTCCTGTCGGTGTACTCGACGTTCGAGCAGCTACTGCGCGAGAAGCTGGCCGAGGGCGAGCTCGACGCCCGTTCCTACGACGCTTTCGGCCGGATCACGGCCCGGTACTGGGCGCTGCGGAACCTGTCCTTCTCCATCTCGCGGACCATCGACCAGGGTGGTGCCCCGGCGGTCGAGGCGTCGATCGTGAAGGACCTCGGTACCAGCTTCGAGCAGGAGATGATCGCCCTGCTGCACGACCTGTGGGACGACGAGGAGCCGAGCCAGGAAGCGGCGACGCTGGGCAACCGGCTGCTGGCGGCATGCATCCTGACCGGGCCGAGCTTCACCATCCGTGGTGGCACCAACGAGATCCTTCGGACCGTTGCCAACAAGGGCCTCGCGGCATGGCACGGGGTGAGTCGATGAGCGGCCAGGGGAACTTCGACGGTGCGGACGAGTACACGGTGGAGGTGGCCGATCCGCTGCTGATGGAGACGCTGCACCGTCTGTTCACCCAGACCTGCAGCCACGAGGTCATCCAGGCGGCCGAGACGGCCGGTTGGGCCGACACGATCTGGGAGCCGCTCGCCGGTACCGGGGCCCCGTGGGTCGGGGTCGACGAGGCGGTCGGTGGCTCGGGCGGCAGCCTGGTCGACGCCGTCGGGGTACTGAAGCTCGCCGGCCGGTACACCGTGCCGTTGCCCGTCGCGGAGACCGGTCTGCTCGGCGGCTGGCTGGCCGGCGCGGCGGGTCTGGCGCTGCCGGAGGGCCCGCTCACCGTGGTTCCCGGCCGGCCGCAGGACCGACTGACCCTCGATGGCGACACCCTCAGCGGGGTGGCGCAGCGCGTCCCGTGGGCGGCCAAGGCCACCTACATCCTGGCGATCGTCGGTGACGAGATCATCGCCGTGCAGCCGGGGGCCGACGGGGTGGACATCGAGACGGTCCGCAACCTCGCCGGTGAACCACGCGAGACCGTTCGCTTCGAGCGCGCCCCATTGGCCCATCGGGCCACGGCTCCCGCGGGTGTCGATGCCGCGGCGTTGCGGCGCCGTGGGGCGTTGTGCCGCAGCGCCCAGATCGCCGGGGCCTGCGAGCGCATCGCCGAGCTGACGGTGGAGTACGCCGGTCAGCGCTCGCAGTTCGGTCAGAAGATCAACCGGTTCCAGGCGGTGGCAGCACATCTGGTGCGGCTGAGCTCCGAGGCGACGTTGATCGGCATGGCCCTCGACGCCACGACCTACGCCATCGGGCAAGGCGACGCTGCGTTCGAGATCGCCTCGCTCAAGTCGATCGCCGGCGACAGCGGCAGCGACGTGATCGCCCGGGCCCACCAGGTGCACGGGGCGATCGGGATGACCCGCGAGTTCGTGCTGCACCATCTGTCCCGTCGGGTGATGTCCTGGCGGGAGGAGTTCGGCTCCACCTCGTGGTGGCGCGAAGAGCTCGGCCGGATGGTCGGTGGCGTCGGGGCCGACGCCCTGTGGCCGCTGATCAGCGAGGGGTCTGCTTCCCTGCAACGCTGACCGTTCGACCGTTGCCCGGGCCCGGCCTGGCGTCGACTCTCCTAGGATCGGATGCCATGTCGGGCACCGGGCACGGAAAACGGGCGATCTTTGCGGCGTTCGCGGCCAACCTCGGGATCGCGGTGGCGAAGTTCATCGGCTTCCTGCTGACCCGGTCGTCGTCGCTGCTGGCGGAAGCGGTCCACTCCCTGGCCGATACCGGCAACCAGGGCCTGCTGCTGCTCGGCGATCACCGGGCCCGACGTGCGCCCGACGCGAGCCATCCCTTCGGCTACGGGCGGGAGCGGTACTTCTGGGCCTTCGTGGTGGCGCTCGTGCTGTTCATCGGCGGGGCGGCGTTCGCCATCTACGAGGGGATCGCCAAGATCCGTCATCCGCACGCCATCGAATCGGCTCCGATCGCCATGGGGATCCTGGTCGTCGCCATGGTGTTGGAGGGCGGTTCGTTCGCCACCGCGGTCAAGGAGGCGTCGGCAGTGCGCCGTGGCCGCAGCCTGGTCCGCTACATCCGCGAGTCGCGGGCGCCGGAGTTGCCGGTGGTGCTGCTCGAGGACGCCGGGGCGCTGATCGGCCTGGTCCTGGCCCTCCTCGGGGTGGTGCTCAGCGTCACCACCGGTAACCCGGTATTCGACGGCATCGCCACGCTGTGCATCGGCCTGCTGCTGGGAGTGATCGCCATCACGCTGGCCGTGGAGATGAAGAGCCTGCTCATCGGGGAGTCGGCACTGGTCGAGGACACCGTCGCCATCGAGCGCGTCCTCGCCGACGATCCGAAGGTCGAGGCGGTCATCCACCTGCGGACCCAGCACCTCGGTCCCGAGGATCTCCTGGTGGCAGCCAAGCTGGCCTTCGATCCGGCCCTGACCCTGCCGGAGTTGGCGCTGGCGATCGACGCGGCCGAGGTCCGGGTGCGCGCCGAGGTACCGACCGTTCGCCTGATCTACATCGAACCGGATCTGCACCGGAACCGGTGATGACGGGGCAACCGCACGCCACCGGGGCTGCACCCGTCGCCGGCTGTCTCCTGCTCGCCACGCCGGTGATCGCAGAGCCGACCTTCTTCCGGACCGTGGTGCTGCTGTTGGAGCACGACGACGCGGTGGGTTCGTTGGGCGTGGTGCTGAACCGGCCGATGGAACTCACGGTTGCGGACACCCTGCCGGAGTGGACCGGGCTGACCAGCCCGCCCGGGGTGCTGTACGCCGGGGGGCCGGTTGCCGAGGGCAGTGCCCTGGCGCTGGGCCGGGTGACCACGACCGACCCGCTGCCCGCCGGGGTGACCTCGGTGTTCGGCCCGCTGGCCGTCGTCGATCTCGACACCGAGGTGTCGGTGGCCGGCTCCGTGGTCGGCGAGCTGCGCCTCTACAGCGGTTATGCCGGATGGGGTCCGGGCCAGTTGCGCAACGAGCTGCGTTCGCAGGCCTGGTGGGTGTTGCCCTCCTTGCCCGGCGACTGGTTCTCCACCGATCCGTCGGAGCTGTGGTACCGGGTGCTCGGACGCCAGGGCGGTTCGTGGGCGATGTGGGCCCATGCTGCCGAGGACCCCGAGGTCAACTGACGGGCAGGCCCGACCCTGCCGTGTCCGAAAGGCCCGGCCGGCCGGTCACAGGGCCAGCTGCTGCTGCCCGGCCCGTCGGGCCAGGAAGGCGGCCGCCGCCTGGTCGTGGTCGACGATCGGCGCGGGGTAGTCGGCGGGCCGTCGAGGGCCGGGCACCCGCCAGGGCTGGTGGACCTCCGAGCCGCTCAGCGATGCCAGTTCCGGCACGTAGCGACGGACATAGTCGCCGCGGGGGTCGAAACGCTCGGCCTGGCGCAGCGGGTTGAACACCCGGTTCGGGCGGGTGTCGTTGCCGGTGCCGGCGGTCCATTGCCAGTTGGCCGAGTTCTGGGCGATGTCCCCGTCGGTCAGCCACGCCAGGAAGTGGTCGGCCCCGATCCGCCAGTCGACGCCGAGGTCCTTGACCAGGAACGACGCCGTGATCATACGGGCCCGGTTGTGCATCCAACCCTCGAGGCGCAGTTGGCGCATCCCGGCGTCGACGATGGGGTAGCCGGTGCGCCCGTCCTTCCAGGCGGCGATCGCCTCGTCGTCGTCGTCCCACACGTCGTGGCGGCTGCGGTAGTCGCGACGGGCGATGTCGGGGAAGGTGGCGGTCACCTGGTGGTGGAAGTCCCGCCAGCACAGCTGGCGGATGAAGGCCTCGCTGCCCGGTCGTCCGGCGAGCCGGGTGCACAGGTCGAGCGCCGACAGGCAGCCGAAGTGCAGATAGGGGCTGAGCTTCGAGGTCCGGTCACCGGCGAGGTCGTCGTGGATGTCCTCGTACCGGGCCAGATGCTCGTCGGCCCAGCGTTCGAGTTGCCGACGGCCGCGTTGCTCGCCGCCCAGCGGCCGTTGGGGTGAGGTGTGCGCCGGTGTCGGCAGCACGCGGTCGAGCCCGGGACCCACGTCGATCTGCTCGGGCAGCGAGACGGCGCGTGGAGCGGCGGCGACCGGACGGCGCATCGCCCGCGACCATACTCTGAAGTATGGTGTGAAGACCTTGAAGTGATCGCCGCCACCGCTGGGCCTGAGTGCGCCGGCCTCGACCACGGCGATGCCGGGATGGCCGATCGCTGCGACACCCGCTGCCGTCGCCGCCATGGTCAGGCGCTGTTGGCGGCGCTCGGCGTATCGCCCGACGTCGGTGCTGTAGTGGATGCTGTCCGCTCCGACCTCGACGGCGAGCCGCACCGCCTGGTCAACCGGGTCACCCTGTCGCAGGACGAGGTCGCCGCCGCGCCGGCGGAGTTCGGCGCCGAGCTCCTCGAGGCAGTCGCGCAGGAAGGCCACACGGTTGGGGCTGCCGAAGGGCCCCTCGACGATGGCCGGGTCCACGACGAACAGCGGGACGACGTGCTCGCTGCGCCGCGCCGCGGTGGCGAGCGCGGGGTGGTCGTGCAGGCGCAGGACGCGGGTGAACAGGACGACAGAGGTGGCCATTGCTGCAGGAAACTACGGTTGGCTCCTGCGCAATGCCATCCCGGGCGGGTCCGGGTCATGCGGGGACCTGCACCCGTCTGGTTCTCGACGACCGGCTCGAGTCAGTCGCGACCGCCGGGCTGGTTGAGTTCCCGGAACGGGACGTGTTTGTCGACGCGTGGTTCCGGCGGCAGCCCGAGGTCGCGTTCACCGAGGATGTTCCGCTGGATCTCGTCGGTGCCGCCCGCGATGGACAGCCCCGGGCTGAACAGGGCCATCTCGGCCACGAGGCCGTCCCGTGCGGCGTCGGGTCCGGTGAGCGTGCCGCCGGGGCCGAGCAGGCGCAGGGAGACGTCACGGACCTCGCGCAGCAGGTGGGTGGCGGCGAGCTTGCCGGCGCTGGCCGGCAGTGACCCGGCGTTGTAGCGGGCGAGGCGAACCTGGGTGGCCACCGACGCCGCCCACTGACGGGCGACGGCGTCGCCGGTACGGTCTGCATCGGCGAGCAACTCGGTGACGAGGTCCATGGCGCCCTGGCCCTGGGTGAGGGCGAAGGGCCCGGTGCCGTCGTCGGCCCCGGGGTTGGTCCCGCCGCCGACGAACGATCCGGCCGGGGCCCCGAGGTCGAGGTCGCCCTGGATGCCGGAGACGTCGGCGTCGGCGTCGAGGCTGTCGCGCTCGTGGCCGAGCAGCCGCAGGGCCACGCCCCAACCACCACCGAGCTCGCCCACGAGGTTGTCGTGGCGGACCCTGGCGTCGGTGAGGAAGACCTCGTTGAACTCGGCGGTGCCGGTCATCTGCCGCAACGGCCGGACCTCGACACCGGGCTGGTCCATGTCGATGAGGAAGAAGCTGAGCCCGGCGTGTTTCGGCACGTCGGAGTCGGTGCGGGCGACGAGGATGGCCCACCGGGCGTAGTGGCCCCCGGAGGTCCACACCTTCTGGCCGTTGACGATCCATTCGTCGCCGTCACGCACGGCGCGGGTCTGGACCCCGGCGAGGTCGCTGCCGGCCCCCGGTTCGGAGAACAGCTGACACCAGATCTCGCTGCCGTTGGCGATGGCCGGCAGGTAGCGCTGCTGCTGCGCCGGGGTTCCGACCTCCATCAGGGTGGGGCCGACCATCATCGTGGCGATGCCCTGGGGGCCGCCGAAGGCGCCGACCTCGCGCCGGGCCCTGGCCACGGCCTTGCCGCCGGCTGCGTCGAGCCCCTTGCCGAAGAACGCCTCGGGCCAGGCCGGAAAGCCCCAGCCGCTGTCGGCGAGCAGTTGCCACCAGTCGCGCAGCGGCAGTTGGGGGTTCCAGTTGGACCGGAACCAGGCCAGGGCGTCGCGATAGGCATCCTCGGGGGTCATGGGGCGACGGTACCGCAGCGTGAGGGTCCGTCGGGCTGTCGGCCACCCGGTCAGCTGGCCACCCGGTCAGCTGGTCGGGCGTTGGCCGGCGGCCCGGGGCCCGGCCTCGTGGCCGACCCGACCGCGCAGGAGGTTGTCCTGCGCCCACTCGGGCGAACGTCCTTCGTGACAGACGGCGTACACGTGCTGGGCGATGGGCATCGAGACGCGGTGGCGGCGGGCGAGCTCGCGCACGGCCCGTACCGCCTTCACCCCTTCGGCCACCTGGTCCATCCCGGCGAGCACCTCGGTGAGGGTGCGGCCCTCGCCGAGCTGGTGGCCGACCTGGAAGTTCCGGCTCTGCGGGCTGATGCAGGTGGCCATGAGATCGCCGAGCCCGGCGAGGCCGGCCAGGGTCAGCGGCTCGCCGCCGAGCGCCGTGCCCAACTCGATCAGCTCCGCCACGCCCCGGGTGATGATGGCTGCCCGGGCGTTGTCACCGAGTCGTCGGCCCTCCACCGAGCCGGCGGCGATGGCGTAGACGTTCTTGATGGCGCCGCCGACCTCGCAGCCGACGACGTCGTGATGGGTGAAGACCCGGAAGGTGGGTGTGGTGAAGACGGGCTGCAGCGTCGCGGCGAGGGGGAAGTCGGTCATGGCCAGCACGGCCGCGGCCGGCAAACCGGCCAGGATCTCCTTCGCGAGGTTCGGCCCGGTGAGCACGCCGAGGGGATGGCCCGGCAGTTCCTGGCCGAGGACCTCGGTCATGCGCAGGTTGGTGCCCGCCTCGAACCCCTTCGCGAGGCTGATCACCGGGGTGCCGGGTGTCGCGAGCAGCTCGACGAGGGAGGCGGCGGTCCGGCGTACGGCCTCGGTGGGTAGGGCGAGGACCACGACGTCGGCGTCGCCCACCGCGGCCTCGAGGTCGGTCGTCGCCTGCAGCGCGGTGTGCAACGGGAATCCGGGCAGGTACCGGTCGTTCACCCGCCGGAGGTTGATCGCCTCCACCGTCGCCGGGTCGCGCGCCCAGAGGGTCGTCGGCGTGTTGTGGGCGCAGAGGTGGGCGACGGTGGTGCCCCACGACCCGCCGCCGAGGACGGTGACGGTGATCGCTGGCTGGGGGACGCCACCCGGTCTTGGGGCCACACCGGCAGGTTAGGGGAGGCCGTGACGCGACACGGCCAGGGCATCGAGCCCTGGCCGTGGGTGGTGCGCGAGGGGGGAGTTGAACCCCCACGTCCTTTCGGACACAGGAACCTGAATCCTGCGCGTCTGCCTATTCCGCCACTCGCGCGTGACAGGCCTTGCAGGATAGCGCGCTCGGGACGACGGGGCGAAAGAGATCACAACCGGTGGGGCACTAACCTGGGCTCGTGGTGCTGCGGTCGATAGAACGCCGCCTGGAGACGCTGGTCGAAGGGGTCTTCGCCCGCGCCTTCCGTTCCGGCCTGCGCCCGGTGGAACTGGGTCGCCGGTTGCTGCGCGAGCTGGACGACGGTCGCAGCGTCGGGGTGTCCGGCCGGACGGTCGTTCCGAACGCCTTCTCGATCCTGCTCGGTCCCCAGGACGCCGAGGGCTTCGAGTCGGTGTCCGCATCGTTGGTGCGCGAGTTGTCCGATCTGGTGCGCGAACACGCACGCCAGGAGGGCTACCACTTCATGGGCCCGGTCAAGGTCAACCTGGTGACCGAGGAGGGACGCCGTCCGGGAACGTTCGCGGTGATCGGCCAGTTCCTCGAGGCCGGCCTCGGTGCGGGGGCCGGGTCGCTGGTGTTGCCGGGCGGGCAGCGGGTCGTGCTCGCCGAGGTCGTCACGACCGTCGGCCGCCTGCCCGACTGCGGGGTGCAGTTGGTGGACGCCAGCGTCAGCCGGGTCCATGCCGAGGTCCGGGCCAGGGGAGACGGCTTCGTGGTGGTGGATCTGGGTTCCACGAATGGCACCAGGGTCAACGGGGTCCGGGTCGGCGAGCGTGCCCTGGCCGATGGCGACGAGCTGCAGTTCGGCACGGTGCCGGTGCGCTTCTCGGCGTCCTGAGGGACGGGTAGGTACTCGTGCCGGACCAACTGCTGCAGGTGCTGAAGCTGTGCTTGCTGGTGTTGCTCTACCTCTTCTTCGTCCGGGTCACCCGGGCGGTGTGGGTCGAGGTCGCCGGCCCGCGGTTGCGCCGGACGGGCCGTCGGGCCACCGCAGGCGACCTCCAGGCACCGGTGGCCCCCGAGCCTGCTCGCCCGGTCGCGGCGGCCGCGTCGCAGCGACCGGGGGGTGCTGCGCCCGCTGCGATGGTGGTCGTCGCTCCACAGGATGCAGCCGGCCGGCGTTTCGAGCTGACCGACGAGCTGACCCTCGGGCGGGCTGCCGGTTGCCACATCGCCGTCGAGGACACCTACGTTTCGCAGGTGCATGCCCGGGTGTTCCGGCGCGACGGCGCCTTCTACGTCGAGGATCTCGGATCGACGAACGGTACGTTGCTCGACGGTCGAGCGGTATCCGGTCCGGCCCTGGTCGAGCCAGGTGGACGGGTCCAGGTCGGCTCGACGGTGCTGGAGCTGGTGACGTGACGCGTCTGGTCGGAGCGGCCTGCAGCGATGTCGGGCGGGTGCGCGCCATCAACCAGGACTCGGCGCTGGCGCAGTACGACCTCCCGGTGTTCGCCGTGGCTGACGGGATGGGCGGGCACCGGGGCGGCGAGGTGGCCTCGGCGCTGGCCATCGAGGAGCTCGGGGCGCGCCTCGGCGACGCCGCGCGGTCGGGTCGGGTCGAGTCGGTCGAGGTCCTCGTCGAGGCGGTGCTCGCCGCGAACGACCGGGTGTTCGAGCACGCGGTCGGCGACCCGGAGCTGAAGGGCATGGGCACGACGCTGGTCGCCCTGGCCCTCGTCGAGGCCGGTCGGGGGATCGCCGTCGGCCTGGCGAACGTCGGTGACAGCCGCGTCTATCGGTTAGCCGACGGGGTCCTCGAACAGCTCACCGAGGACCATTCCCTGGTCCAGGGCCTGGTCCGGCAGGGTCAGATCACCGCGGCGGAAGCGGCCGTGCACCCGCTGCGCAACGTGGTCACCCGGGTCATCGGGGTCGAGGCGGATGTCGATGTGGACTGGTGGGAGCGTCCGGCGGTGCCCGGGGAGCGCTACCTGCTGTGCAGCGACGGGCTGTTCAACGAGGTGAGCGACACCCGTATCGCCGCCACGCTGCGACTGCTGGCGGATCCCTTCGAGGCCGCTCGGGCGTTGGTGGTGCTGGCGAATGACGGGGGAGGGCGCGACAACATCACCTGTGTCGTCGTCGACGTGGTGGCCGGCGAGGAGATCCCCGCGCTCGAACCCGGTCCGACCGCGGCGGTCGAGCTCGCAGCCGAGCTGGAGCCGCCGGAACCGCCCCCGCTGCCGCGTCCCCGGCGGTTCACCGGCCGGGTGGTGGCTTTCCTGGTGCTGCTGGTCGCGCTCGGGGCCCTGACCGTCGTGGCGGTTCGCACCTGGGCCCAGAATGCCTATTTCGTCGATCTGGACGCCTCCCAGCACCTGGTGATCTACCAGGGACGTCCCGACGGCGTGCTGTGGTTCGATCCCGAGCTCGTCGCGGTGACCGACATCGAGCAGCGTGACCTCACGCCGGCCCAGCTCGGTCGCCTACCCCACCAGAGCAGTTCCCTGGAGGAGGCCCGTACCTGGGCGAACAAGCTCGCCGCGGTGCCGGTATCCACATCGACCACCGCCACATCGACCACCGGGGCGGCGAACGCCACGCAACCGGTGCCCCCGTCGACCACCGTGGCACCGTCGACCACCGTGGCGCCGGCGATCGCCGTCGCTCCTGTGGTCGCACCGGCCGTCCCGACGCCGGCGGCGAACGCCTCTGCGCCGACCCCGGGCGCCACGCCGAGTTCCGCCCCGAGCACCTGACATGGTCCGAGCCCGCCGTAGGACCGAGCTCGGACTGCTCCTGCTGGCCGCGCTGATCGTGACCGGTGCGTACGCCCTGGCCTCGCTCAGCCGCGCCGCGGCGCTGCCGGGTGATCTGGGCTGGTTCATCGGGGTCGTGGTCGGGCTGTTCGTGGTCGGACACCTGGCGATCCGCCGGTTGGCGTCGGACGCCGACCCGTTGCTGTTGCCCCTTGCGGGCCTGCTCAACGGCCTCGGCTTCGTCTTCATCGCCCGCATGAACGCCGATCTGGCGGCGGCACAAGCCATGTGGAGCCTCGTCGGCATGGCCGGCTTCGTGGTGACCCTCGGCCTCATCCGGCGGACCCGGTCCCTCGAGAGCTATCGCTACAGCTTCGCCGCCCTCGGCATCGGGCTGTTGCTGCTGCCCTCGTTGCCGGTGATCGGCCGGGAGATCAACGGTGCGCAGATCTGGATCTCGGTCGGGCCGATGAGCTTCCAGCCGGCCGAGGCGGCGAAGCTCGCCCTGGCGGCCTTCCTGGCCGGCTACCTCGTCGACAAGCGCGAGCTGTTGGCGTTGTCGTCGCGCCGACTGGGGCCGCTGTACCTGCCCGACCCCCGACACCTGGGCCCGTTGCTGGTGGCCTGGGGCGTGTCGCTGCTGGTGATGGTGAACCAGAAGGATCTGGGGTCTTCCCTGTTGTTCTTCACGCTGTTCGTGGTGTTGGTGTGGGTGGCGACGGGGCGGGCCGCCTACCTGGTGCTCGGCGGCCTGCTGTTCGGGGCCGGCGCGTTCGGGGCCTATCACCTCTTCGGCCACGTCCGTGACCGGGTGAGCATCTGGCTCGATCCGTGGCCGGTGGCCAAAGGTGCCGGCTACCAGGTGGTGGAGGCGGCGTTCGCCATGGCCGACGGCGGGCTGACGGGGACCGGCCTCGGGTTGGGCAACGCCGGTCGCATCCCGGCACGGGAGACCGACTTCATCTTCGCCGTGGTGGCCGAGGAGCTCGGCCTGGTCGGTGCGACCGCAGTCCTGCTGGCCTACCTGTTGCTGATCGGTTGCGGCCTGCGGATCGCCCTGCAGAGCGACTACCCCTTCGAGAAGCTGTTCGCCACGGGCCTGACCACCCTGCTGGGGTTCCAGGCGTTCGTGATCGTCGCCGGGGTCACCCGGGTGCTCCCGCTGACCGGGGTCACCCTGCCGTTCATGTCCTTCGGCGGTTCCTCACTGTTGGCGAACTACGTGCTGATCGCGTTGCTGGTGCGCATCTCCGACGAGACGGCCAAACGGACCACCGTGGTCCAGGAAGACCCGCAGCGGCCGGTCGGGGTGGCGGGGGTAGGGGGGTGAACGGTCGGATCTCCAAGGTCGGCGTCGTGCTGATCGTCTGCTTCGTGGCGCTGTTCGTCCAACTGAACCGGGTCCAGGTGTTCGAGGCAGCAGGGCTGAACGCCCATCCGGAGAACCTGCGCTCGATCGACCGCAGCTACGAGCGCAGCCGAGGGATCGTGGCCACCGCCGACGGTGTGGTTCTCGCCCGCTCCGTCGACACGCCCGGCAGCGATTTCGCCCGGCGCCGTGAGTTCCCCGAGGGGGAGCTGTTCTCCCAGGTGACCGGCTACTACTCGTTCGAGTACGGGGCGGACGGGGTGGAGCGGGCGTTCAGCGACGAGCTGGCAGGCCTGACCGACGCGCAGCGCTACGACCGGTTCAGCGATCTCTTCGTCGACCGCGACCGATCGGCCGACATCACGCTCACCCTGCGCAGCGACGTGCAGCAGGCCGCCCGGACCGCGCTCGGCGATCGCAAGGGTTCTGTGGTGGTGCTCGATCCGCGGACCGGTGCGGTGCTGGCGCTGTGGTCCTATCCGAGCTACGACCCGAACCGTCTCTCCGGTGACGACATCGAGGCGGTGCGGGCGGCCTGGGACGACCTCGATGCCGATCCGGAACGACCGATGCTCGGCCGTGCCTACCGGGAGCGCTACGCGCCGGGGTCGACGTTCAAGGTCGTGACCGGGGCGATCGGGGTGGAGTCCGGCGCGGTAACCGCCACCAGCCCGGTCTTCCCGATGGTGTCCTCCTACACGCCGCCCGCCTCGCGTAACCCCATCGGCAACTTCGGCGGCATGGTGTGTGGCGGAACGCTGGTCGAGATCTTCACGGTGTCCTGCAACAGCGCGTTCGCGCAGATGGGAACCGAGTTGATCGGCCCGTCGAAGATGGTGTCCGGGGTGGGTCGGTTCGGCTTCAACACCACCGTGCCGTTCGACCTGCCTGCCTCCGCCATCTCGGTGTTCCCGGTGCGCTACGGCGCCGAGTTGTCGCCGGGCGTCTACGAGGACTCGGCCCGTCTGGCCCAGGCGTCGATCGGCCAGAACGATGTGGCGGCCACGCCGTTGACCATGGCGGTCGTGGCGTCGGCGATTGCGAACGACGGTGCCGTGATGAGTCCGCACGTCGTCGAACGCATCGAGTCGCGCGACGCCAAGGTGCTCTTCCAGAGTGTGCCCACCCGGTGGCAGCGAGCGGTTTCGCCGTCGACGGCCGCCCTCATACGGCAGGGTATGGAATCGGTGGTGACGCAGGGAACGGCCCGGGCGCTGGCGATCGACGGGGCCGAGGTTGGGGCCAAGACGGGCACGGCCGAGGTCGGTGACGGCGAGGCGACCAATGCCTGGGTCATCGGCTACGCCGGCGTGCCCGGTGCTGTCCCGTCGGTGGCGTTCGCGGTGATCGTCGAGGCCGATCCGGGGATCGGCGAGCAGACCGGCGGCCGGATCGCCGCCCCGATCGCCCGGGCGGTGGTCGAGCAGGCCCTCAAACCCATGCAGCCCGTTCTGGGCGGTTGATCACTAAGGTTGGCGCCGACATGACTGACAGCGAACCCGTCATCCTCAGCGGGCGGTACGAACTGCACAGCCGCATCGCGCGCGGCGGGATGGCCGAGGTCTACCTCGCCCGCGATCAGCTCCTCGATCGGCTGGTGGCGATCAAGGTCCTGTTCCCCGAGTTCGCCGTGGACCCGTCGTTCGTGGAGCGGTTCCGGCGTGAGGCGCAGGCGGCGGCGAACCTGACCCATGCTTCGATCGTCGGCGTGTTCGACTGGGGTTCCTACGAGAGCACCTACTTCATCGTCATGGAGTACGTGCGGGGCCGTGCGCTGTCGGAGATCCTGCGCGCCGAGGGCACGCTGAGTCCCGAGCGGGCTGCCGACATCGTCCTCGATATCGCCGGGGCGCTGTCCTTCGCACACCGCAACGGGGTGGTCCACCGGGACGTCAAGCCCGGCAACGTGCTCATCTCGCCGCAGGGTCAGGTGAAGGTCGCCGATTTCGGGATCGCCCGGGCGATGTCCGGTTCGGGGGACGAGAACCTCACCCAGACCGGATCGGTGATGGGGACCGCCACCTACTTCTCGCCGGAACAGGCGCAGGGCATGGCGGTCGATCCCCGGTCAGACCTCTACTCCCTGGGCGTGGTGCTCTACGAGATGCTGGCCGGGCGGCCGCCCTTCTCAGGTGAAGGTCCGGTGGCGATCGCCTACAAGCACGTGCAGGAACCAGCCGTTCCGCTCCGTCGGCTCGATCCGTCGGTGCCGGTCGACCTGGAGTCGATCTGCATGAAGCTGCTGGCGAAGAACCCCGACGACCGGTACGCCTCGGCCGAGGACCTCCGCGCCGATCTCCGTCGTTTCCGCGAGGGTCAGCCGGTGCTCGCCCCAGCGGTGTCCGACAGCGGCGCGGATGCGGCCACGAGCGCGATTCCCGGTCTCGCAGGCGCGGCAGCGGCTGGCCGTTCGACGGCAGCGGCTCGCACGAACCCCTACGGCCAGTTGCGTGACACCGACGGCACCGCGGTGCTGCCAGGGGTGATCGGCACCGACGATCCCTACGAGCCGCCGCGTCGCACTGCCGTGTTCGTCGCCGTCCTGGTCGGCCTGCTCGTCGTGCTCGGCGGCCTGCTCTTTGCGCTGTCCCGGGTGCTCGGTTCCGACGGGGGCGGCTCGGGTTCGCGGGTCACCCACATCGTGCCCAACGTGGTCGGCACCGACTACCGGACGGCGCAGGTGCAACTGGAGGCACTGAAACTGGTCGTCCGCATCGACCGGGTGAAGAACGTGCAGGTGCCGATCGACCAGGTGATCACCCAGAACCCGCTTGCCGGCGTGAAGGCCGAGGAGGGTTCGACCGTCGTACTGACGGTCAGTTCGGCCGACACCCTGGTGGCGATGCCGAACCTGGTGGGCACCACGGAGACCGACGCACGCAAGGTGTTGACGGGGCTCGGCTTCACGAGTGTGACCGCAACCAAGCTGGAGAGCACCAAGCCGACCGGGGAGGTTCTCGAGCAGACACCGAAGGCCGGCAGTCAGGTCGAGAAGTCGACCCCGATCGTGCTCGTGGTTTCCGGTGGCGGAAAGATGATCACGCTGCCCTCGGTCGCCGGGAAGACCTGTGACGAGGCTCGTAAGGCCATCGTGGCCGCCGGGGTGCGGGAGGCGAAGGTTTCCTGTCTCGACACGCCGAACGCAACTGTCGACAAGGGGAAGGTCATCGGCACCGACCCCCAGGGTCAGGTGTCCTCGGATGCAGATGTCAAGGTGCTCGTGTCCTCCGGTCCGTCGAAGGTCCGGGTTCCCTCGGTCATCGGCCTGACTCAGTCCAGCGCCGAAAGCCAACTGCTCGGTGCCGGACTCAGGGTACGCGTCGAGTTCGAGCCCCGCGCCGACCGGATCGATCGGGTCATCAACCAGTCGCCGAGCGAGGGCAATGAGGTCGATGCCGGATCGACCGTCACCATCGTGGTCGGCACGGCACCGACGCCGACCACGACCCCGACCACAGCACCGGCCACCACGACCACGGCACCGGCCACCACGACCACGGCACCGGCCACCACGACCACCGGCGCCTGACCCCGAACTCCAGGCGGTAGATTCTCCACATGGCCAAGCCCACCAAACGAAAGGTCCCCGGTGGTTCGCCTGCGTCCACCGGGCGGGTGACCCCGAAAGGTGGAGCGGTTCCCCGGGCCTCGGCCGGGCGTACCGCGTCCTCCGGCGCTTCGGGTCGCTATACCGCTCCCGGCTCGCCGGTCAAGGTCAAGCCGTCCGGCCGGTGGGTGCCTTACACGGTGTTCACCCTGCTCGGCCTCGGCCTGTTGACGATCATCGGCAACTACCTGCGCGACGACGCCGCAAGCAATTGGGTCATCTTCCTCGGGCTGGGGTTCATCCTGTCGGGGATCATGGTCGCCACGCAGTGGCGCTGATCGCTTCCACGCCGGAAGTTACGTCGCTGTCATTCTCCCCAGAGTTTTCCCCAGCCTGGGGAAGTCGACGCCGGTCATGGATGACAAGCGCCCGTGTTCCGTCGCCGCTCGCCCGGTCGACCCGCCCCCAAACTCCCTAGATTTGCTGAGTCAACACGCCGAACTCACATCGGCTCATGGCGAATCGACGTCGATTCGCCATGAGCCGTTTGTTGTTGGGGCCAGGTGTTGGCGGTTGTGGATATCTTGGCTTTGTTGTGGACAACGTGGTTCGTTGTCCTACCTGTGGGGGATCATGGACCCGTCTGCCGGGTCGTGCCCGCTCGGTGTACCACGGGCACCCTTCGTCGCCTCCTCCCAGTGAGGTTTCGTCCATGGTTCGTCGAGTGGATCCCATCCGTCAGGAGACCGCGGTCTTCGGTGAGCGCCGCGCGCAGGAACTCGAGCGATACGAGAACACCCTCGCAAGCCTTCGTCGGGTCGACGCCCAGCTCGCCGCCTTGTCGGCGCAGCGTCACCGGATGTACGAGGAACTCCGAGCTCAGCATCGTCGGTTGTGGACCGTGCTCGTCCGTCGAGGGCGCAAGCCACTGCCAGGTGGCGAGGAGGCCCTGCCGCCGGTTCGGCATGACGCTCGGCAGCTCTGGGGACGTCGATTGCGGTCCATGTGTCTCGCGATCCTCCGGGTGCACCGCACGCCGCTTCGCCTGGTCGATCTCCACGCCGAGCTGCATCGTCGAGGGTTCGTCGTCGCGAGCGACCAGCCCGTGAAGGCGCTCGCCGACGCTCTCGGGTACGAGCGCCTCGAGGGTCGCGTTCGCCGCGTGGAACGGGGTGTCTACGAGTTGCTACCTGCGCCTGTCCCCGCACGAGGCAGACACGGCAACCCCATCGATCACGACGCCGCTGCCTGAGGCCGGCGTCACTCCATCGTGGGGGCGACGTACTCCATCGCCTCCATGCAATGGCGTGGTGGGTCGGGCGTCTCGTCGTTGGCCACCGTCATTCGGACCTCGGTCCCACAGAGCGCGCAGCGGTACTGGATCTTGACCTTGCGCAGTTCGCCGGGTGGGGGCGGTCCCGGGACAGGCCGGGCGAAGGTGCCGATCATGGCGAAGCCCATGCGGAACAAGACATACGACGCCAGCGCCGCAACCACGGTGGGAACGATGGGAAAGCTGCCCAGGAACAAGGCAAGCGCAACCCCGCCCGCCAGGAGTACCGCCAGGACCCGGTTGCGGTTCATGCTGCCTCGCAGTGCGTCGATCCGGCCACCCATCTTAGGCCGGTGGCTTTCGTTCGGGTCCCGACCGTTGGGACAGACTGATCGACGCATGCACCAGCCCGCCCGTATCCACCTCGACCTCCCGACGGTCCGCCTTGCTGCCCTCGACTACGGCGAGCCTTCACCCGGCGCGCCGACGGTGCTGATGCTGCACGGCCAGGCGGATCAGGCCTGGTCGATGGACCCGATTGCTCGTGCTCTTGCGTCGGCCTACCGCGTGGTCTCGATCGACCAACGCGGTCACGGCGACTCCGACCATCCCGGCACCTACAGCCTGATCCATTTCATCGGAGATGTCCTGGCGGTCATCGAGTTGCTCGGTCTCGAGCGACCGATCCTGGTCGGTCACAGCTTGGGCGGCCAGGTCGCCGCCCAGTTCTGCGGCCTGTTCCCCGACGTGCCTGCGGCGCTCGTCGTTGCCGAGGGCATCGGTCCGCCGGTCCGTATGGGCGCGGGCGACGCCGCCGAGCGGCTCACCCGCGCCCGTGGCTCGGTGAAGCTCGCCCTGCAGCCGATCCGCATGAAGTCGATGGCGGACCACGGCGAAGCCGCCGCCAAGCTGCGTCGTGCGCATCCCGGCCTCGATGCAGCCCGGGCCGCGTTCCTGGCCGAGGTCGCCACCAAGCCGGCTCCCGAGGGTGGCTTGGCGTGGAAGTTCGATCCGTACACCCGTCACTGGCTGCTGGCCCACGATCCCGAGCGCGCCGAGGAGCGCTGGGCGGCGGTGCGTTGCCCCGTGCTGGTGGTCACCGGCGCCGAAGCCTGGGAACGGTGGTGGAAGGAGCAGAGCCCGGTGGCGCACATCGAGGGCTGGTCGGGTTACGACCCCGGTGAGGTGACCCGCCGGGTCGCTCGCTTCACCGACGTCGAGCACGAGGAGATCCCCGATGCCGGGCACATGCTGCCCTACGACGCCCCTGAGCGCCTCGCCGAGCTCATCACGTCGTTCCTGCGTCGTCGTCTGTCGTCCACGAGCTGAAGCGACCTAGGACCTTCGACTCACGGACGCACCTCACCGAACCCCCCGAGACAGCTGTCCTCGCAGGTCAGACCACGAAACCTTCGACACTCGTGAACTGCCGTTGACAGCGCGTCGGTAGGGCTTATACGGTGGCGGACTTCCGCAGACCTGTGGCATTGGTCACAAGCTCGACGAACAGGCATACTTGCGGCGGTTGCTGGACAACTCAAACGAAGGGGGAACCAGACCACGTGGCTCTACTCGAAGTGCGTGACATCACGGTCCGCTTCGGTGGCATCGTGGCCCTGGATGGGCTCACATTCGACATCGAAGAGGGCCAGATCTGTGGCCTGATCGGTCCGAATGGTGCCGGCAAGACGACGATGTTCAACGTCGTCAGCCGGATCTACGACGCCACCGAAGGCTCGATCACCTATGACGGCAAGGATCTGCTGGGCCTGCCCGCCCATCAGATGAGCAAGAACGGCATCTACCGCACCTTCCAGAACCTGGCCCTGTGGCCGGGCATGACGGTTCTCGACAACGTCATGGTCGGTGACTACTCCAACACCAAGCAGACCTTCTTCACCGCGGCCCTCCGTCTCGGAACCCGCAAGGAGGAGAAGGACCTCAAGGAGCGTGCGTACGCCGCTCTCGAGGAGCTCGATCTGCAGCAGCACGCCTTCCATGCGGCCACCGGGTTGCCCTTCGGCACCCTGAAGCGCATCGAGATCGCTCGGGCGCTCATCGGCAAGCCCCGCCTGCTGATGCTCGACGAGCCTGCGTCCGGCCTCACCCACTCCGAGGTGGACGAGCTCGCCGACACGATCCGCATGCTGCGCGATCGACACGGCCTCACCGTGCTGCTCGTCGAGCACCACATGAAGATGGTCATGGGCATCTCCGAGCACATCGTGGTGCTGAACTTCGGTCAGAAGATCGCCGACGGTGACGCCACCGAAGTTCGGAACAACCCTGCGGTCATCGAGGCGTATCTGGGGGGATCGGCGTCATGAGCGAGCTGATGTTGAAGTTGTCGGGCGTCAACGCCCGCTACGGCGCCATCCAGGTGCTGCGAGACGTGAACCTCGAGGTCAACAAGGGCGAGGTCGTGGTGGTGCTCGGTGCCAACGGTGCCGGCAAGACGACCACGCTGCGGGCCATCTGCTCGATGGTCACCACGACCGGTTCGATCCAGATCGCCGGTACCGAGGTGGTCGGCAAGGACACCGCCGACATCGTCCGGATGCAGGTGGCCCACGTGCCCCAGGGCCGTGGCACCTTCCCCGAGTTGTCGGTGATCGACAACCTGATGGTCGGGGCCTACACCCGCAAGGACAAAGAGGTCCAGGCTGACATCGACCGGTGGATGGATGCGTTCCCCCGGCTCCGTGAGCGCCGGACACAGGCCGCAGGCTCGCTCTCCGGTGGCGAGCAGCAGATGTTGGCCGTGGCCCGGGCCATGATGTGTCGGCCGCAGCTGCTCCTCCTCGATGAGCCGTCGCTCGGTCTGGCGCCGCTCATCATCGAAGACCTGTTCCGACGGTTCGGTGAGATCAACCGGGAGACGGGGACCACCATGCTGGTGGTCGAACAGAACGCCAACCTGGCGTTGGAGATTGCAAACCGCGGCTACGTGCTGGAAGCGGGGGAGATCGTGCTGCAGGGCAGCGCGGACGACCTGCGGACGAACGAAGCCGTCCGTGAGGCCTACCTGGGGGCATGAGGGCACGATGACAGCAGTGACGACAAAAAGTCGGGGCTCGTTCCTGACGTGGCTCAAGACCGGCTCGGGCATCCTCACCGCCATGATGGCGGTGATCGTGATCGCCCTCATCCCGGCCATCATCCAGGGTGGGCTGAAGCTCTTCCTCCAGCGGGTGTTCGACTCGCTCAACAACGGTGCGGTGTACGCCGTGACCGCCATCGCCTTGGTGATCATCTTCAAGGCGACGACGCTCATCAACTTCGCCGGCGCCAACATCGCCATGTTCGGGGCGTACGTCTGCTGGTGGCTCAACACCAGCTACGGCTTCCCGATCTGGATCGCCGTGTTCGTCGCCATGGGCACCATGGCCGTTCTCGGCTCGCTCATCGAGCGGACGTTGATCCGTCCCTTCGACGTGAACGACCACCTTCCGGTGGTACTCATCACCTTCGGTATCGCCGCCATCCTGGAAGCGTTCGCCGGCGGGTTCTGGGGTCTGGAGTTCCACAAGTTCCCCAGCCCCTTCCCCTCCGACCCGAAGGATCGTTTCACCATCGCCGGTGCCTTCCTCCGCTACGAGACGATCGGCACGCTGTTCGTCATGGGGCTGATGATCTTCGGCATCTACCTCCTGCTGAACAAGACCAAGGTCGGTCTGGCCTTCCGTGCGGTGTCCTCCAACGTGGAGTCGGCCCGTCTGGTCGGCGTCCGCACCGGTCGGACCCTGCAGTTCGGTTGGGCCCTCGCCTCGGCGCTCGGTGTGCTCGGCGCCTGCCTGGTGGCCAAGCAGACCAACCTCGAGCCGGCCTTCATGGCCAAGCTCGTGATCTTCGCCTTCGCTGCAGCCACCCTCGGCGGTCTCGACAGCATCGGCGGCTCGGTCATCGGCGCCTTCATCGTTGCCGTGGTGCAGTCGATGCTCACCGGCTACGGCCAGGAGATCCCCGGTCTCGGCTGGCTCAAGTCGAACTTCGCCCTGGTTCTGGCCTTCGTGCTGATCCTTGTGGTGCTGCTGTTCAAGCCGGCTGGTCTGTACGGAACGAGGAGGATCGAACGAGTATGAGTGGTGGAAGTTCTTCCGGCGGTGACGCCGCAATCAAGCCCATGTTCGTCCTCCAGGAAGGGACGAGCCAGCACCGCATGTACCAGGCCTTCGGGTGGCTGTGTCTTGCCATCCCGATGATCCTCGCCCCGTACATGCTGCCGAGCTTCCGGGTGGCGCAGCTGGCACAGTGCGCCGGCTGGGGTGTGGCCATCCTGGGCATGAACATCGCCATCGGGTGGAGCGGCCTGCTCTCGCTGGGTCACATCGCCTTCTGTGGCATGGGTGCGTACACCACGACCATCCTGATCAACGAGAACAGCTGGGACTTCTGGATGACGCTGCCCGTGGCGTTCATCGTCTGCTTCATCGCCGGTGCGCTCGTCGGTCTCCCGGCCCTGAAGATCAAGGGTCTCTACCTGGCGTTGGTCACCTTCGCCCTCGCCTACACCTTCCCGATCCTGCTGAAGATCGAAGGCGGCGGCATCGCCCGTCGGACCGGTGGTGACAACGGCCGGAACCTCGAGGAGAAGCTGGTACCGACCGAGACGATCCGCAAGATCCTCTTCATCAACGGGGAGGGCACTGACGAGTCCACCCGGATCGCCGTGTACAAGTACGTGGTGGCGGTGCTGGTCCTGCTGGTCTGCTTCCTCATCGTGCGCAACATCCTGAAGTCCCGTGGGGGTCGAGCGATGATCGCCCTTCGTGACAACCAGATCGGTGCCGCTGTCAGCGGCGTGCCGCTGAACAAGACCAAGGTGTTGGCCTTCGCCCTCAGCGCAGCCATCGCCGGCATCGGCGGCTCGCTGATCGCCATGGTGCTCGACTCGGTCGGCCCGACCGTGTTCGACGCCAACTACGCGATCATCACGCTGATGGGTCTGGTGCTCGCCGGTGTGGGCACGCTGCACGGCGCCTGGTTGGGTGGGGTGTTCGTGGTCTTCCTGCAGGACCTCGCTCCCCGTGCGGTCGGGTTGATCCCCGTCTTCAACGTGGACGTGGTCTACGCCCGGGCCATCTACGGCCTGATGCTGGTGCTGGTCGCCTTCTTCATGCCCGGTGGTGTGGTGTCCTTCGGTCGGAAGTGGCGGGCCCGCATCATCCAGGTCCAGCCGAAAGCGCCGGACACCTCGCACCTGGCACGCGCCGGGACGGGTCAGGCGGCGGCAGCCACCGCGGCCGTCTGATCCCCACCGGATCCGGTCTTTCCTGACCGACCGGAAGCGATCCGAGTACGGAACGGCACACGGGTTCGCCCGTGTGCCGTTGCGCGTTTTGCCCCGTCGAATCGAGATGGGCGGATACCGCGAGTACCGGGCAGTCGGCCGGAACCACCTGGCCGGACCAGCAGGGTCCGGCGAGAAAAAAAGTTCGGGCGTGATCGGACTTTCCCGCACGGGTACCCTATGGTCGACGTCACATGAAGTGACATAGGTCATGTAATGGCTGTGGGGGAAGGTACTCACAGGCAACGCAACCAGAAGGGGAAGCAAATCGTGAGCTTTTCGAAGAAGCGAAGCGTCGGCGCCGCAGTCGTCGGGTTGTCGCTGATCGCCGCCGGTTGCGGT
The DNA here is from genome assembly GCA_903921205.1 of uncultured Acidimicrobiia bacterium. GTDB lineage: Bacteria > Actinomycetota > Acidimicrobiia > Acidimicrobiales > CAIXPF01 > CAIXPF01. The sequence continues at coordinate 98,888 of CAIXPF010000139.1, forward strand.
GGCGGTTCGGATGACGGGGCGTCGACCGAGGGAACGATCGATGCCGGGGTCAAGGCCGGTGTCGAGGACGCCCTGAAGGCGGCCACCACCGTCGCCGGCGGCACCACCACCACCGCCCCGCCCAAGCCGACCTCCATGGCCGAGTGGGAAGCGTTGTGGGCCAAGGAGCGCGACGCCGTGGTCAAGAAGATCACCGACTCCAAGGCCGCCAAGTCGGCCGATGGGAAGTCCTTCACCGGTACCAACGGGTTCGTGGTCGACCTCTCCAAGTGCCCGGTGGGCTGGAACGACACCGAGGGCATCAGCGACACCGAGATCAAGATCGGCCACACCACCGCCCAATCGGGCACGCTGGCCGACTACGGCAACATCGCCAAGGTCATGCAGCTGCGGGCCGACGCCATCAACAAGGCCGGTGGCATCAAGGACTCGACCGGCAAGACCCGCACGATCAAGTACGTGGTGAAGGACGACGGCTACGACGCCACCCGGACCATCCCGTTGGTCGACGAGCTGCTCGACTCCGAGAAGGCCTTCGCCATCATCACCCTGGGCTCGCCCTCGACGATGAAGACCTACGACAAGATGAACCAGCGCTGCGTGCCGCAGCCGTTCTCCCAGACCGGCCATCCGGCGTGGGGCGACCCCGACGGTCACCCGTGGACCACGGGCCAGCAGCTGGCCTACAACACCGAGGCGGTGATGTGGGGCAACTTCATCGAGTCCAATGCCGACAAGATGGCCCCCAACGGCGGCCAGATCACGGTGTGCGCCCTGGTCATGAACAACGACTTCGGCAAGTCCTATGACGCCGGCTTCAAGGCCTACCTGGCACAGTCGCCGATCAAGAGCCGGATCAACTACGTGACGGAGACCATCGAGCCGTCCGCCCCGACCATCACCGACCCGATGACCACCCTGGCCTCGAAGAACTGCACGATCTTCATCGCCATGACCGCCGGTACGTCCTGCACCCAGTCCATCCAGGAAGCGGCCAACAACGGCATGAACGAGAAGGTCAAGTACCGCTTCCAGCCGTCGGTGTGCGGTGCCATCAGCTTCGTCGGCAAGGACAAGGTCGGTAACGCCGGCGCCGAGGGTTGGTACATCGTCCAGGGTGGTGTGAAGGACCTCAACTCGCCCGGATTCGACAACGACGTCTACATCAAGTTCGCCCGTGAGGAGCTGAAGGCCAACGGCATCGACTACAAGTCCTCGGGCTCGCTCGGCTCCGGCTACTACTTCGCCTGGGCTCAGGAGCAGGCGTTGCGCATCGCTGCGGCGCTGCCCGGCGGTCTGACCCGGACCAACCTGATGAACGCCATCCGGAACATGAACATGACCCACCCGTACACACTCGACGGGATCAAGTTCAACATGGACGGCAACAAGGACGCCTACCTGGTCGAGGGTGGCGTGATCCAGACCCGTGACGCCAAGAACGAGACCTGGGTCGACGCCGGCGTCGTGGTCGACCTGTCGGGCAAGTCCAAGAACTGCAAGTGGGACCAGAGCAAGGGCCTGTGCGCCTGAGCGAGGTCGCTGGAGCGTTCCTCTGAACCAACCGGGAGCCGGCCTGCCGGCCGGGCCGGCTCCCTTACCTGACGTCAAGGAATTTGCCTTTCCGTGACGTCAGATATCCCGAGGGATCCTGTAACGTTCGTGATATGCGGTGGCATCGGTCACCGCATATCACGCGTAAGGGAACCGCCCTTGCGGTATCGGTGACGAGGAGGTAGTCCGTGGGTCGTTCGCGGAAGACGTTGATGGGGGCGGCCGTCGTCGGTCTGTCCCTGGTCGCAGCAGGCTGTGGTGGTGGCAGCGACAGCGGTGAGTCCACCGCCGGAACCGTCGATGCCGGCGTGCAGGCCGGCGTCGAGGACGCGCTGAAGTCCTCGACCACCGTGGCGCAGGTCAAGTACCCCCAGACGATGGAGGAGTGGAACGCCCTGTGGAAGGTGGAGAACGAGAAGATCGTCTCCGCCATCAAGGCCGCCAAGGCGGGCAAGTCCGCCGACGGCAAGACCTTGACCGGCACCAGCGGCTACACCATCGACCTGTCCAAGTGCCCCACCGGCTGGAGTGACACCGAGGGCATCAGCGACAGCGAGATCAAGATCGGCTACACCACGGCCCTGTCCGGCACGCTCGCCGATTACGGCAACATCGGCAAGGTCATGGACATCCTGGCCAAGGACATCAATGACAAGGGCGGGTTCAAGGACTCGACCGGCAAGAGCCGCAAGCTGACCATCATCACCAAGGATGACGGCTACGACCCGACCCGGACCATCCCGCTGGTCGACGAGTTGCTCGACAAGGACAAGGTCTTCGCCCAGATCACCCTGGGCTCCGGTCCGACCATGAAGACCTACGACAAGCTGAACCAGCGCTGCGTCCCGCAGCCGTTCTCCCAGACCGGTCACCCCGCATGGGGCGATCCGGTGAACCACCCGTGGACCACCGGTATGCAGCTGGCCTACAACACCGAGGCCGTGCTGTGGGGGGCCTTCATCGAGAAGCACATCGACGAGCTGGCCCCCAACGGGGGCAAGGCCACCATTGCGTCGCTGGTCATGAACAACGACTTCGGCAAGGCCTACGACGGCGGCTTCAAGGACTGGCTGGCCCAGTCCAAGATCAAGGACCGCATCAACTATGTGAGCGAGACGATCGAGCCGACGGCCCCGACCATCACCGACCCGATGACCACGCTGACGGCCAAGAACCCGCAGATGTTCATCGCCATGACGGCCGGTACGTCGTGCACCCAGTCGATCACCGAGGCCGCCAACAACGGGATGAAGGAAAAGGTCAAGTACCTCTTCCAGCCGTCGGTGTGCTCGGCATCGAGCTTCGTCGGCAAGGACAAGGTCGGCGGCCCCTTCGCCGACGGTTGGTACATCGTCAACGGCGGCATCAAGGACCTCAACTCGCCGGCGTTCGACAACGACGCCTACGTGAAGTACGCCCGTGACCTGCTGAAGGCCAACGGGCTCGACCCGAAGGCCTCGGGCTCGTTCGGCTCCGGCTATGCCTTCGGCTGGCCCCTGATGCAGGTTGTCGACATCGCCGGCAAGCTCGACGGTGGCCTGACCCGCACCAACTTCATGCTCGCCATGAAGGCACTGCAGACGACCCACCCGTTCCTGCTCGAGGGCATGAAGTTCAACGCCGACGGCGCCAACGACTCGTATTACATCGAGGGCGGCGTCTACCAGAAGCGTGATGCCAACAAGGAGACCTGGATCGACGAGGGCGCGGTCATCGACCTGTCCGGCAAGTCGAAGAACTGCAAGTGGGACGCCTCCAAGGGCGTGTGCGGCTGACAATCTGGTCATCGACCGATCGGTGCGGAGCCGGTGGCCATCGGCCACCGGCTCCGGCCGTTTTCGGGCCGCTTTCGGGTCTCCCGTTCCTGTGACGTTCGACACGACAAGTAGGATCGGCTCATCGCACTGTTCCTGCAACGCTGCTTCGATGCGCTCTCCAACGGCATCATCTACGGCTCGATCGCGCTGGCCCTGGTGATCGTCTATCGCGCCACCGGGATGCTCAACGTCGCCCAGGGGGAGATGGCCACGGCGTCGGCCTACGTCGCCCTGGTGCTGTCCACCCCGGCCACGCCGGCGCTGGCCGGCACCGGCCTGGTCGCCGCCATCGTGCCGTTCTCGCCCTGGCCGCTGTGGGCCTCGGTGATCGGGGCCATCGTCGCCGGCGGCCTCATCGGTGCGGCCACCGAACGATTCGTGATCCGGCGGGTGTCGGAACGATCCGGGTTCGCCGTGGTCAGCATGACCGTCGGGGTGCTGCTGGTCATCAACGGGCTCACCGAGTACATCTGGCGGCCGGTCACCCGCGGCTTCAAGCCGCTGTTCCCGAACACGCCCGAGTCCTTCGTCAACGTCTTCGGGGCCCGGTTGCGCTTCCAGGCCGTCGGCGTGATGGTCACCATCGTCACGGTGCTGGTGGTGCTGGCCCTGGTACTCAAGTACACCAAGCTCGGCCTGGCCTTCCGGGCGGTGTCCTGCAACCGGGCGTCGAGCCTGCTCGTCGGGATCCGCTCCGGCCAGATCATGACGGTGGGCTGGGCCCTGGCCGGCGCCATCGGCGGTCTGGCTGCGTGCCTGGTGGCACCCACGGTGCTGCTCGAGCCCAGCATGATGGTCCGAGTGCTCATCTTCTCGTTGGTCGCGGCCACCCTGGGTGGTCTCGACAGCCTCGGTGGTGCCTTGGTCGGCGGCCTGCTGATCGGGATCTCCCAGACCATGATCGCCGGCTACATCGGGTTCATGGGCAGCGAGCTGAGCCTGCCCGGCGCGCTGCTGGTCATGGTCATCGTGCTGATGTTCCGCCCCACCGGCCTGTTCGGTACCCGGCGGATCGAGCGGGTATGAGCGGCGTCGAACCAGCCTCGTCACCCGGCGTGACCGTCGCGTCCGCGCCCGTCCGGCGCCGACGGCTGTCGATCGTGGAGGGCTCGGCGAGTTGGAAGGTGCTGATCGGCGGCTCGATCGCCGTGACCTTCCTCGTGGTCGCAGCGCTGGCCTGGGTGTTCCCCGTGCTCGAGGCCCGGCTGGTGTCGCGTTTCGTCGCCCTCGGCGTGGCCCTGCTCGGGCTGCAGTTCGTCGTGGGTCGGGCCGGGCAGCTGTCGCTGTGCCACGGGGTGTTCGTCGGGCTCGGGTCCTATGCCACGACCATCAGCATCAGCCGTTACGGGTTCCCGCATCTCGCCGGGGTGGCCCTGGCCCCCGTGGTGGGCTTCGCCTTCGGATGTCTCGTCGGCCTTCTGGCGTTGCGGATCCGGGCCAACTACCTCGGGCCGGTCACGTTGAGCGTGGCGGTGGTCTTCCCCATGTTCGTCAAGCGGTTCGGCTGGTTCACCGGCGGATCGAGCGGGTTGCCACTGGTGCGCGAGATGCAGGCGCCCGGGTTGCTGCAGCTCGAACCCGGCGAGCTGTACCGCTGGAACCACCTGGTGATCGTGGCGGTCGCGGTGCTGGCGCTGCTCGTCATGCGCAACGTGGTGTTCAGCCTGGTCGGGTCCTCGGTCAAGGCGGTGGCCGACAACGCCCTCTCCGCCGCGACCAGCGGGATCGACGTACGTCGGACCCGCGTCCTGGCCTACGCGTTCGGGGCGGCGTTCGGAGCGCTCGGCGGTGGGCTGCTGGTGCTGGACACCCCGGTGGTCGGCGCCGACAGCTACACCCTGTTCCAGAGCCTGGGCTACTACGCCGCGGTCATGGTCGGCGGGGCCACCTCGATGCTCGGCGCGGTCATCGGTGCCCTGCTGCTGGTCCTGGTGCCGTGGACGATGGAGAGCCAGGGTCTGCGGGCCAGCCCGCAATTGGTGCTCGGTGGCCTGCTCGTGCTGACGACGCTGGTGGCTCCGGCCGGGGTGGCGGTGGCGCTGCGCAACCGGGTGAGCAGCCTCGTCGAGGTCCGTCACCCCATCGAGGAACGGCGACGCACGGCTGGCGCGTCCCCGTCGGTCGCGCACTACCGTGCCCCGGATGAGCACACCCGCTGACGGTCCGCTGTCCGACCGGCCGTGGGGGTTCCGCACGCGGGCGATCCACGCCGGCGCGGTCCCCGACCCGGCCACCGGCGCCCGGGCGGTGCCGATCTACCAGACCTCGAGCTTCGTGTTCGAGGACGCCGCCGACGCCGCCGACCTGTTCGCCCTGCAGAAGTACGGCAGCATCTACACCCGCATCGGCAACCCCACCATCAACGCCTTCGAGGAGCGCATGGCCTCCCTCGAGGGCGGCATCGGGGCGGTGGCCACCTCGTCGGGCCAGGCCGCGGAGTTCTGCACCGTGGCCTGCCTCGCCGACGCCGGCGACCACATCGTGTCCTCGGCGTCCCTCTACGGGGGTACCACCACCCAGTTCGACGTGACCTTCCGCCGGCTCGGGGTCGAGACCACCTTCGTGCCCGGTGACGATCCGGACGCCTTCGCCGCGGCCATCACCGAGCGGACCAAGCTGCTGTTCACCGAGGTCGTCGCCAACCCCTCGGGCATCGTGGCCGATCTCGGTCGCCTCGCCGACATCGCCCGGGCCCACGGCATCCCGCTGGTCGTGGACGCCACCACGGTCACCCCGCAGCTGTGCCGGCCCATCGAGCACGGGGCCGACATCGTGGTGCACTCGGCGACCAAGTTCATCGGTGGGCACGGCACGTCGCTCGGCGGGGTGGTGGTCGAGGCCGGTACCTTCGACTGGGGCAACGGGCGGTTCCCGCACTTCACCGAGCCGGTGGCCAGCTACGGCGGCCTGCGCTTCTGGGAGAACTTCGGGGAGTACGCCTTCTGCACCAAGCTGCGGGTCGAGCAACTCCGTGACATCGGGGCGTGCCTCAGTCCGTTCAACGCCTTCCTGCTGCTGCAGGGCCTCGAGACGCTGCCGCTGCGCATGGCCGCCCACGTGGCCAACGCCCAGGCGGTCGCCGCCTGGCTCGAACAGCACCCGGCGGTGGCCTGGGTGCGCTACGCGGGGCTCGCGTCCTCGCCGTACCACGACCTCGCGGCCCGCTACCTGCCCCAGGGGCCGGGCGCGGTGTTCGCCTTCGGGGTCAAGGGCGGTCGCGCCGCCGGCGCCCGCTTCATCGAGGCGCTCGAGCTGATCAGCCACCTGGCCAACATCGGCGACGCCAAGACGCTGGTCATCCATCCGGCGACCACCACCCACCAGCAGCTGAGCGACGAGCAGTTGGTCGCCGCCGGGGTCGGACCCGACCTGATCCGCCTGTCGGTGGGCATCGAGGACCTCGACGACATCTGCTGGGACCTCGACCAGGCCCTGCACGCGTCCCAAGGGGAGAGCTGACCATGAGCACCGAGCCGTCCTCCACGACCTGGAGCCCGCCGGGGGCCCGCCGCCGCAAGCAGATCCTCGAGCGGACCCGAACGGTTGCCATGGTCGGTGCATCCTCCAACCCGGCCCGTCCGTCCTACTTCGTGGCGACCTACCTGCTCAGCTCCTCGGCCGACTTCGATGTGTACTTCGTCAACCCCCGCGAGACCGAGATCCTCGGCCAACCGGTGTACGCCTCGCTGGCCGAGCTGCCGGTGGTGCCCGACCTGGTGGACGTGTTCCGCCGGGCCGAGGACCTGCCCGCAGTGGCCGAGGAAGCCATCGCCGTGGGTGCCAAGGCGTTCTGGGGCCAGCTGGGCCTGATGTCGATCGAGGCCGCCGAGCTGGCCACGGCGGCCGGTCTCGAGGTGGTGATGGATCGCTGCCTGAAGATCGAGCACGCCCGCTTCCACGGGGGCCTGCACCTCGCCGGGTTCGACACCGGGGTCCTCAGCGCACGCCGACGCCGATGAACCGTCAGCTGCTGCTGCTGCGCCACGCCAAGTCGGCCTGGCCGGCGGGGGTGGCCGACCTCGACCGGCCCCTCGCCCCGCGCGGCGAGCGCGACACCAACCTCGTCGGCACCTACCTGGCGCGACGCGGCCTGCTGCCCGACCACGTCGTCGCGTCACCTGCCCTCCGGGCCCAGGAGACGGCCCGCCGGGTACTGGCCGCAGCCGGCAGCGCCTGCCCGGTCACCACCGACCGCGAGCTCTACGAGGGCGACGTGGCCCAGGTCCTGCGGGAAGTCCCCGAAGGTGCCCGGCGGGCGTTGCTGGTGGGCCACGAACCCGAGCTGCTCGACCTGCTGCGCAACCTGTGCGGGGCCGACGTGCGCTTTCCCACCGCGGCCCTCGCGGTGCTCGAGCTCGAGGCCCCGTGGCCGCTGCAGCCGGCGGGCCGCGCCGTGCTCAAGCTGCTGATCACCCCCAAGCTGCTCATCGACGCCAACTGAGCTACGGTTCCCGCCGGAACGTGACGGCGTCGTCGACAACACAGGGGGTTACCTCGTGCCCTACGAGTTCACAGAGAAGGGCCAGCAGACACTGGCCGAGGTCAAGTCGTTCATGGACGACTTCATCTACCCGGCGGAAGAGGAGTACAACGAGCAGCTCCACGAGGGCGGCTCGAACAGCTACCCGCCCATCATGGACAAGCTCAAGGCAGCTGCCCGCGAGCGCGGTCTGTGGAACCTGTTCATCCCGCACCTCGATCCCGGTGCGCCCGGCACCAAGCTGTCGAACCTCGACTACGCCCCCATCTCCGAGCAGCTCGGCAAGGTTCCTTTCGCCTCGGAGGCGATGAACAGCTCCGCTCCTGACACCGGCAACATGGAGATCCTCAACCTCTACGCGTCGGAACGGGTCAAGGAGCGCTGGCTCGCCCCGTTGCTCGAGGGTGAGATCCGTTCCGCGTTCTCGATGACCGAGCCCGATGTGGCCTCCTCCGACGCCACCAACATCTCGCTGCGCATCGAGCGTGACGGCGACGAGTACGTGCTCAACGGCCGCAAGTGGTACAGCTCGGGTGCGCTCAACCCGCGCTGCCAGGTGCTCATCGTGATGGGCAAGACCGATCCGAACGCCTCGCGCCACCGCCAGCAGTCGATGATCGTGGTGCCCAAGGACAGCCCGGGCATCAGCTTCGGCATGGATCCCCACGTGTTCGGCTTCCAGGACCGTGGCGGCCACCCCGAGGTCATCTACGACAACGTGCGGGTGCCGGCCGACAACCTCCTCGGTGAGGAGGGCGGCGGCTTCGCCATCTCCCAGGCCCGCCTCGGCCCGGGCCGTATCCACCACTGCATGCGTTCGATCGGTGTGGCCGAGCGGGCGCTCGAGTACATGATCAAGCGGTCGCTGCAGCGCTCGACCTTCGGCACCCTGGTCGCCCACAAGGGCCTCATCCAGGACTGGATCGCCGAGAGCCGCATCGAGATCGACATGGCTCGTGAGTACGTGCTGCGCTGCGCCTACCTCATGGACACCGTGGGCAACAAGGCTGCGGCGACGGAGATCTCCGGCATCAAGGTGGCCATCCCCAACATCACCCTCAAGGTGGTCGACCGGGCCATCCAGGTCCACGGCGCCGGCGGTGTCTCGCAGTACTTCCCGCTGGCCCACATGTGGGCCCACCAGCGGACCCTGCGCATCGCCGACGGCCCGGACGAGGTGCACAAGTTCACCATCGCCCGCCGCGAGATCATGAAGCACGCCCCGGACTTCAAGATCATGGGTGGCAACCGCAACGCCGAGGAGCCGCAGGCGTTCATGCGTCCCTGATCCCCGGTGGGGCAGGTTCGCGGTCCCTGGACCGTGGTGTCGGAGCGAGGTCCCTGCGGGGGCCTCGTTCCGCGTCCGGGTCCACGCCGACCGGTCGGGTCGGTTGCTCGGGCCGGCGGGCGCCGGCGGTCAGCCCCGCAGGAACTGGGCGAGCTCGGTCTCGAGCTCGGGGGCACAGCGGGCGAACTCCTTGCGCAACGACGCCGACGGCCAGCCCTTTGGCGACAGACCGTCGGGCAGCAGCGGGTCGTTGGTGAGATGCGCCATCGTGGCGATGGCGATCGGCAGCCGGTCGGCGAGATCGAGGGCGCCCGGCAGGGCCTCGAGGAGCAGGTCGGCCCGGCCGGCCCAGGCGTCGAGGTCCCACAGCCGTGCCACCACCGAACGGCCGTCGAGGTCGTTGGGGGCATCGGCCACCCACGTGGTGGCGCGGCGGCGCAGCGCCGGGACGTGGCGCAACCCGAGGTTGTCCGGGCGGAGCCAGACCCCCTCGCGCCAGCAGCCGAACTGCAGGCCGAGGAGCTCCCGGCGCAGTTCGCCGGCGGTGTCGGACGAGTCCTCGACGCCGGCATCGACCACGATCATGGCCCAACGTCCGTTCCACGGCAGGCGAGGGTCGGTGCGCGTCTGTTCCTGACGCCGTTGGCGGCGGGCCAGCCGGGTGCCGAGCCGGTAGCGGTCGTTCTCGAGGGTGACGTCGCCGGCGTCGACCGCCGCGGCGAGGGCCGACTCGGCCTCGGCCGGGCTGAACCCGAACAGGCCGGCCATGGCGATGAGCTTGGCGGCGCGCAGGCGCGGTGGGTTGCAGCCGAGCAACGTCGAGAGCACCACCGAACGGACCCCGAGCGGCGGCAGGTCCAGCCCATCGCCGGCGGATGGCATCATCGGTTGGGGCGAAGGCAGAATCGTGTCCATGGCGACCGCGCTGAGTCTAACGTTCCGTGAGGGTATGGTCCCGGTTCGTTCGTCCCTGCCCGAGGTCCTGCCCACCGAACGGCTCACCGACCGGGGCATGCCGCGGCCGCCCTTGCGCGAGGAACTCCGCCGGATCCGCAACGGACGCTCCGCGCTGGCGGTGCTCTCCTTGGCGGCGCAGATCGCCGGCATCATCGCCCTGGTCGAGGTGCTGGCGAACCCTGTTGGCTACGTGTTGGGGTTCGTGCTGTTCGGCCGGGTGATCGTGTGCATGAACATCCTCGGCCACGAGGCGGTGCACCGCACGCTGTTCTCCGACAAGGGGCTCAACGACTGGGTCGGCCGCTGGCTGCTGTCCTACCCGGCCTTCGTGGCCTTCGAGCTGTACCGGCGGGGCCACATGGCGCATCACCGTGACGAGCTCGGCCCCGACGAGCCTGACCTCGCGCTGTACCGCGGCTACCCGATCAGCCGCTCGTCGCTGCGCCGCAAGCTGGTGCGTGATGCGGTGGGTGTCTCCGGCTGGAAGATCATGCGGGGCCTGCTGCGGGGATTGCGCAAGCCGCGCACCCGGCCCGTGGCACTGCGGATCTTCGCCGTGCAGTTCGGGTTGCTGGCGCTGGCCACCGCGTTCGGCCGGCCGTGGCTGTACCTGCTGTGGCTCGGCCCCTACCTCACCCAGTGGCGGGTGACGAACCGGCTGCGGGCCATCGCCGAGCACGGCGGCATGACCCGATCGAGCGACCGCCGGGAGACCACCATCGCCGTGCGCCAGAGCCTGGTGGCGCGGTTCTTCATGGTCCCCTACCACGTCGGGCTGCACGTGGCGCACCACGCGGACATGGGCGTGCCGTGCTGGAACCTGCCACGGCTGCACCGCGAGCTGCGGGCGTCGGGCTGGCTGCCCGACGAGCTGATCTACCCCAGCTACCGCTCGTTGTGGGCCCGGCTGTCCTCGAGGCCGGAACCCGTCGGGACGAACCCGGCGGCCTGAGCAGCCTGGTCGGCGGCCCGGGCCGCCTCGCGGTACGAACGGCCGGTGCGGCGGGCCAGGGCGGCGACGTCGTCGTACTCGGGTTTGGCGCCGTAGGGGCCGACCTTGACCCGGACCGGCTGGCCGTCGACGAGCACCTCGACCAGCCGGCGCGGCGCCACCCAGCGTTCGACCAGGCGCTGGCGGATGCCCAGGGTGCCGGTTTCGCGGGCGACGAGCAGGGTGAGCGACGGGGCCGCCTCCACCGGGCACAACACCGACAGCACCACCCCGGACCGGGACTTCTTCATCGTGGCCGGGGTGCACCAGGCATCGAGCGCTCCGGCTTCGAGCAGGCGCTCGACGGTGTGGCCGAGCTGCTCGGCGGTCACGTCGTCGAGGTTGGTCTCGAGGCAGGTCACCGTCTGGGCGTCGGTGGTGTCGGCCGGGGCGAGGGCGGCCGGCGTGAGCGTCGCGGGGTCGAGCGGGAACCCCGCCGGGGTCCGCTCGGCGTCGTAGGACGTGCCGATCACCACCTGCACGACGTTGGGCCGGCCGGGCGGGTTGCGTGTGCCCGCGCCGTAGCCGCTTGCCTGCAGCTCGAAGGTCGGGGCCGCCCCGTAGCGTTCGGCCAGAGCACCGAGCAGCGCCGCGCCGGTCGGGGTGGTCAGCTCCATGTCGACGTCGACGCCGCGGATCGGTGCGCCCTCGAGCACCCGCAGCACCGCCGGGGCCGGATTCGGCAGGGTCCCGTGGGCGGCCTTGACGGTGCCGACGCCGACCGCCACCGGGGCCGAGGTCACCTGGTCGATGCCCAGCAGCTCCAACGCCACGGCGGTGCCGACGATGTCGATGATCGAGTCGATGGCGCCGACCTCGTGGAAGTGCACGTCGGGTGGGGCCACCCCGTGCAGGCGTCCTTCGGCCACGGCGAGCAGGGCGAAGGTGGCCTCGGCGCGGCGGGTTGCCCGCGGCGCGAGCCCGGCGGCCTTGATGGTGTCGATGATGTCCCCGGCCCGGCGATGGTGGTGCTGCTCGGCCACCTCGACCCGCACGTGGGTGGCGACGATGCCGGCCCGTTCGACCCGCGCCGCAGTGAGTTCCCAACCGGGGTACCCGAGCAGACGGCAGGCCGCCTCGATCTCGGCGAGATCGGCGCCGGCGTCGACGAGCGCGCCGAGGGCCATGTCCCCGGCGATACCGGCGAACGGGTTGAACCAGGCGATCCTCATGCGGGCCGGGCCGGCGAATCTGTGGGCGAACCTGTGGGCGAATCGGCTCGTGGCGAATCGACGTCGATTCGCCGCGACGTTCCCGACAGCCGTAGCACCGCGCAGGCGGCGCCGAAGCCGTTGTCGATGCCCACCACGGTCACCCCCGAGGCGCAGGTGGCCAGCATCGCCAGCAGGGCGGTGACCCCCTGCAGCCCGGCTCCGTAGCCCACCGAGGTCGGCACCGCGATCACCGGTGCGCCGATCAGGCCGCCGATGACGGAGACCAGGGCGCCTTCCATGCCGGCCACGACCACGGCGGCGCGGATGCCGTCGAGCTCGTCGAGGCTGGCGAGCAGCCGGTGCAGGCCCGCCACCCCGACGTCGTCGAGGCGGCGCACGGGCACACCGTGGGCCTCGAGCACGACCGCGCACTCATCGGCGACCGCGAGATCGGCGGTACCGGCGGTCAGCACGGCCACCGGCCGGGGGTCGTCGCCACCGGTTGCCCGGGGAACCGGTCGCCACAGCAGGGTGTTGCCGCGACGCACGCCGTCGGGGGCTGCGGCCAGGCAGGCCGCGGCCTGCTGGTCGTCGACCCGGGTCACCAGCACCGGTCCCGATCCGGACGCCAACAGCTCGCCGACCACGGCGGCGCAGTGCTCCGGCGTCTTGCCCGGTCCGTACACCGCCTCGGGGAACCCTTGGCGCAGATGCCGGTGGTGGTCGACCCGGGCGATGCCGAGATCGGCGAAGGGCAGGCGCCGCAGGCGGGCGACGGCGTCGTCGGGAGCGATCGTGCCGGAGGCCACGTCGCTCAGGAGTGTGCGCAGCGCCGCCTCGTCCATGGCCCACCATCCTGCCCAACGCCGGCGGGCAGGCCACAACCGGAGGCCGGGTCGGCACCCGATCGGGGGTGAATCGGTTCGACCGGCACAGCGACCGTCTGGCAGGGTGCGCCCATGAAGACCCGGCTGATCCTGGACTACTACGACGCCTGCAACCGGGGTGACGTCGAGGCGCTCGCGTCGATGTTCACCGAGGACGTGGTCCACTACTTCCTGGCCCCGAACCTCGCTCCGGCTGCGGTGGCCGGCCGTGACCATCTCGCCCGGTACTGGCGCAAGGTCCAGTCGATGCTCGACGGTCGCTGGGTCGTCGACCACGTGCTCGCGCCCGATGACGGCGATGAGGCCGTCATCGAGTGGACGCTGTTCTGGACCTCGCCGCAGACGGGCACCCGTGTCGCCACCCGGGGTGCGGAGTGGTACGTGTTCGAGGGCGAGCTGATCCGCGAGATCCGGGCCTACTACCGCCAGGAGCACGCCAGCTCCGAGCTGGAGTCGTTCCCCTACGCCGCGCGGGGCTTCTCGCTGCTCGGGGCGGAGTTCAGTGCCCTGCACCCCTCCTCGGAGGGCTGAGCTGCTCGGCGAGGTGCTCGCCGGTCAGCTCCGGGGCCGGGGTGCCGTGTCCAGCCGCACGGCGATGCCCTCGAGGCCGGGACCGGCGGCGGGATAGCGGCGCAACACCTCGGGATCGTGCCCGGGCACCGCCCACGCCGGGTCGTCGGCGAGGCGGCGCACGGTGTCGTGGCCCTCCAACATGGCGCCCATGTCCAGCACCGTGGTGAAGGGCCGGTTCTGGTCGAGATGGTCGTAGTAGTGGGCAGCATCGGAGGCCAGCACGATCCAGCCGATGCGGGTATGCACCCGCACCGCCTGCAGGCCGGCGGTGTGCCCGCCGATGAGGTGCAACGACAAGCCGGGAGCGAGCTGCTCGTCGCCGTCGTGGAAGACCACGCGGTCGCGGTACACCTCCACCACCAGGGCACCGACCTGCTCGCCGGTGAAGCCGTGCCGCAACGCCGCGCGGGTCATGTGGCGGCCGGTGGCGAAGGCCATCTCACGGTCCTGCACATGGAACCGGGCCTGGGGGAACTGCTCGAACCCGCCCACGTGGTCGTAGTGCAGGTGGGTGAGGATCACGTCGGACACCGTGGCCGCATCGACCCCGACCAGAGCGAGACCCTCGGCTGCGCTGCGCAGGAACGTGCGGCCACGGCCCTCACCGTCGGCCTTGGAGAAGCCGGTGTCGACCACCCAGGTGCGCTCGGCACCGACGACGGCCCACACGAAGTAGTCCATGGGCATCGGCACGTCGTGACGGTCCCCGCCCACGAAGTGCTCGGGCCGGCGGGCCGCCCGCTCGCCGTACTTGATCGCATACACCTCGTAGCGCGGCTCGCTCATGGCCGGACCTTATCCACGCGGCAGGATGCGCCGCTCGACGAGCGCCTGCAGCCAGGTGCAGAAGGACTCCTCGGTGTCGTACACCTCGCAGAACCCGGCCTGGCGCAGCTTCACGGTGGACACGAAGGTCGGTGGCCGCGGCGTGGTGGCACCGTAGGCGAAGCAACGGTCGGCGTAATGGTGGGACTCGCCGAGCAGATCGGCCATACCGATCGGTCTGAGGCCGTGCCGCTGGACCAGCCGGTCCCACCGATCGGCCTGGGCCGGCAGGTAGGTCGCCAGCTCGACCGGCTCGTCCGGACCGGTCGGTACGCCGAGCACCTCGGCCATGGCCGGCCACAGGTTGCGCCAGTCGAACACGTCGCCGTTGGTGACGTTGTAGGTCTCGCCGGCGGCGACGGCGTTGGTCGCCGCCCAGTGCAACACCGACGCCACCAGGCGGGCATCGGCCGCCTCCCACACGTAGGGCACGCCGCCGGGGAAGGAGAACGGCTTGCCCTCGTCGTGGCGCAGCGCGGCGTAGGCCCCGATGACGGGCGGCAGGTTCATCACGACACCGTGGTTCGGCCCGACGATCAACTGTGGCCGCAGGATGGTGAAGCTCCACCCGCCTGCCGCCGCCCGCTCGCGGACGAGGTCCTCCTGCAACCAGTAGAAGTTGGGATGGGGATCGCGCGGGGCGCGCTCGCGGGCAGGCACCGGGATGGGGTGCAGGTGCGCACCATACGCCTTGGTACCCTGCAGCAGGCTCAGGTGCTCGAGGCCCGCCACTGCGCCGAGCGGGTCGAGGACGTTGCGCAGCAGGTCCGCGTTGAGCGCCATCTGCTCCGGATCGCGCCATCCCCGCACCAGGCCCGGCTGTTCGGAGACCGCGGCGTACACGACGTGGGTCACCGACCCCAGGGTCGAGAACGCCGCCTCGCAGGCGGCGCGGTCGCGCAGATCGACCGACAGGTGCTGCAGCGAATCGACGTCGATTCGCCGATTCGCCGGGTCCGGGCCGAGCTCGGGCGGGCGACGGGACACGGCGAGCACCCGCCAGCCCTCCCTGAGGAACTTCTCCACCGCCGCGGTTCCCACCACGCCGCTGGCACCGACGACGAGCACGGTTGCGGTCATGGACCGACCCTAACGCCGCCGGTCCCCACGGGTGCACCGGCCCAGCGGACCCACGTGCGACTCGCCACCGGTTGTCTACGCTGCCGCCATGCGTGCCTACCACCTCACCGGTGTCGCCGATTCGCCTCTCGAGCTGCTCGAGCTGGACACCCCACAACCCGGTCCGGGGGAGGTGGCGGTCCGGGTTCGGGCCACCTCGCTCAACTACCGGGACCTGATGATCAGCCGGCGCGGCCGCCGGGGCATCGTGCCGCTCTCGGACGGGGCGGGCGAGGTGCTGGCGGTCGGCCCCGGGGTCAGCAGCGTGCAGGTCGGCGAGCTGGTGGCCGGGACGTTCTTCTCGCACTGGCCCGCGGGCCGCATCAGCGCAGCCGTGCACGACAGTGCGCTCGGCGGTGCGGTGGACGGCATGCTGGCCGAGGTGGCGGTGCTGCCCGAGCACGGGGTGATCCCGGCGCCGCGCGGCTGGACCGCAGAACAGACCGCCACGCTGCCCTGCGCCGCGCTGACGGCGTGGAATGCCCTGGTGGAGGGCAGCCCGATCAAGGCCGGCCAGACCGTGCTGCTGCTGGGCACCGGTGGCGTGTCGGTGTTCGGCCTGCAGTTCGCCAAGATGATGGGGGCGCGGACCATCATCACCTCGAGCAGCGACGAGAAGCTGGCCCGGATGCGCGCCCTGGGGGCCGACGCCGAGATCAACTACGCGGCCCACGAGAACTGGGCCGAGGTGGTGCTCGAGGAGACGGGCGGGGTCGGCGCCGATCTGGTCCTCGAGGTCGGTGGGGCAGGCACCCTGGCGCAGTCGATGGCCTGCACCCGCCACGGCGGGCAGATCGCCCTGATCGGCATCCTGGCCGGTGCGTCGGGGCAGGTGAACCCCGGCCTGCTGGTCGGCCGCAGCGTCGACCTGCGGGGCCTGTACGTCGGTAGCCGTGAGATGTTCGCCGAGATGAACGCGGCCATCGACCTGCACGGGCTCGAACCGCTCGTCGACGAGGTCTTCCCCTTCGAGCAGGCCGACGCCGCCTACCGTCACCTGGCCTCGCAGACCCACGTCGGCAAGGTGGTGATCAGCGTCTGAGCGTCCGGCCGGCCCGGCTCGGCCGGCACCCGGCCGGCACCCGGTCGGCGGCGACGCCGCTCAGTCGGTGACGTCGCCCGTCGCCGTGGCGGCGCGGGCCGGGAAGGTGGGGTAGTCCGTGCGGTCCTCGAGCGCTTCGGGCCCCTCGGTGGGCAGGGCCTCGTAGTGGCCGAGCGCCGCCCGCACGTCGCCACCCCACACCTCGACCGGCAGCTCGTAGAGCACCTCGATGCCGTTGCCGTCGGGATCGTTGATGTAGGCGCTGTGGGTCATGCCGTGGTTGCCGCGCAGGTGAAAGGTGACCTCGTTGGCCTGCAGATGGGCCAGTTGCGCCAGGAACGACTCGCGGTCGGGGTAGGCGATGGCGATGTGGTTGACACCCATCCGGCGGGCCGAGGGCCGCCAGCGTTGCGGCGCCGGTTCGGCCGGTGGCTCGGTGCACTGCATGATGGCGATGTCGTGGTGATGGCCCGGCCCGCTGCGGTAGAAGCGCATCTCGCTACCCAGCTGCACCGTGCTGACGAGCTCGAAACCCATCAGCTCGGTCCAGAACCGGTGCGAGCGTTCGATGTCGGCGACGTTGAGGACGAGATGGTTGACCCCCGCCGGGCGTTGTGCCTGCGTCGATCCGCTCATGGGCGTTCCCCTTGCTCAGCCCGGCGCCCGCCGTTGCCGGGCGTCGGTCGCGTCCCGCACGGTAGCGCCGTCCGGGCCGGCTGCGCTGCCGGTCACGGTCCGGCCGGCGGGTCAGTCGGGGTGGCGGGCGAGCTCGGCGGTGGTCCAGAACCCGGCGGCCGGACGCCGTAGGGCCTTGCCCCGCCCGTAGTGCTGCAGACGGTCGCGTCCGGCCTCCGACAGCAGGTCCACGACGTCGAAGATCGTGTCGGGTCCCGCGGCGCGCAGCGCGGTGTCGCCCTCGCCCGGCCGACGGGGCAGCTCGGTGGTGAGCACCACCAGCGGGGTCTCGCCCCGGGCATGACGCAACGCCGCGGCCCGGCCGAGGGCCCGCCAGACCGTCTCGGTGCGTGAGAGCCCACCACGCCGGCTGGTGAGCGGACCGGCCACGTCGAACAACCAGCGGTTGCCTGCGCCGTCGGTGGCCACGAGGTCGACGGCGACGCCGGTGCCGCGCATCCGCCGGGCCTCGTCGGTGACGGTGAAACCGGCCTCCGTGAGCACCTCGGCTGCGAGCTTGCGGGCCCCCTTGCCCTCGGCCAGGGCCGCGTCGCGCAGCCCGAGCGCAGCGCGCGGCGCGGCCGCGCCGGCGGTGTCGGTTCGGTTGCGGTCCGGTTCGTGCTGCGCGAACAGGCCGTCGGCGCCGTGCAGGGTCGATGCTGCGGTCGGCCCGGTCGCCGACGTCGGCAGGTGCGTGGTCGGCGCCTCCTCGGTCACCCGGCGACGGGCGATCTCGACGTAGGCCGGGTCGAGGTCGTAGCCGACGTAACGCCGGCCGAGCCGGGCCGCGGCCACCAGCGCCGAACCGCTGCCCATGAACGGGTCGAGGACGAGGTCCTCGGCGAAGGTGTAGAGCCGGATGAGTTGTTCGGGCAGTTCCACCGGGAACGGCGCAGGGTGGCCGACCCGGCGGGCACTCTCGGGCGGGATCGACCAGATGTCCAGCGTCAGCGCGAGGAAGTCCTCGGTGGGCAGGGTGTTGCGGTGGGGCAGTCCCTCCGCCGCGCGTTGGCGGACGGTGCGGGCCCGGTCGAAGCGGCCCTTGCTGGCCACGATGACCCGTTCGCTGATGTCGCGCAGCACCGGGTTGGCGGCGCTGCGGAACGAGCCCCAGGCGCACGAACCGCTCGCCCCTTCGCCCTTCTGCCAGATGAGCTCACCGCGCAGCAGCAACCCGAGATCGTGCTCGAGGATGCGGATGACGTCGGCGGCGAGGCTGCGGTACGGCTTGCGGCCCAGGTTGGCGACGTTGACCGCGATGCGCCCGCCCGGTTCGAGCTTGCGGACGCATTCGGCGAACACGTCGGTGAGCATCTCGAGGTAGTCGAGGTAGGAGGACGGCACGCCTTCGCGTTCCAGTTCCTCCTCGTACTGCTTGCCGGCGAAGTACGGCGGCGAGGTGACGACCAACGCCACCGATCCGTCGGCGATGCGGTCCATGTGGCGGGCGTCGCCGCAGACGAACGGCTCGGCCACCGGGATCGGCGGGTGCACCGTGGAATCGTCGGAGAGGTCGGGAGCGCGGAAGCGGTCGTAGAACGGGGTGGCGTCGTGGCTCTCGCGGCCGCCCACCCCGAAGTTCGAGGTGGTGGTCCTGCGGCGCTGCTTCATCACCCTCTCCCGTCCGGCACGGCCCCGCCATGCTAGCGGAGCCGTCCCGCCGGGTCGAACATACGCGCGCCCTCGATCCCCGGTGGGTTCGCCGGTGACCGGCCCCCGGGGTCCTGCCCGGGCCGCGCGGTCCGGGTCGCGCGGTCCGGGTCGCCGGTTACGACCAGGGCCGGTCGGGTATCCGCAGGGTGTCATCGACCGTCGGTGGTGCTCGAACGGCACGGAGGGGCGTGGCGGGCATGCGCAGCTCCGAACGACGCACCCATCGACGCCTTGCCGTGGCGGTCTCGCTGGCGTTGGTGTTGTCGTTGCGCGTTGCCGGTGCCGCCGCGGCCGTGTCGCCGCCGGCCGGGTCAGCGGCTCCCGCGGCTCCCGCGACAGCTGCGAGCGGGCTCGTCGATGGCGCTCGCGACGTGGGCATCGAGGTGGGCAACGTGCTCAGCTTCGGCAACCCCTGTGTCGCCGATCTCGATGGTGACGGGATAGACGACCTGGTCATCGATCGGCACAACAAGGCGTTGTGGGATGTGTATCTCGGGCGCGACGACGGCACGTTCGTGCCGATGGCGGGGCCACCGACGCGGCAGGCCGACATCCACGACTGCTCGGCTGGAGATTTCGATCGTGACGGCGACGTCGATCTGTACGCCTCGATCGGTGCCTGTGAGGGCACCTGCGCCCGGACCGACGAGCTGTGGCTCAACGGTCCGGCGGAGTGGGTGCTGCGCAACGACCTCCTCGGCCCGAGAACCTATGACCGGGCCCGCGAGACCGCCGTCGCCGACCTCGACGGTGACGGGTGGCTCGACGTGGTGGTGGTGGCGGCAGGCGGGGGCGTGGGCTCGCACCACACCATCTACTGGAACCAGGGCCGGGTCGGTGCCGTGTGGCAGGGCTTCGCGGCGCAGCCGATCGCCGATGGTTCCGGGCCGGTGGACGGTGTCACCGTCGCCGACGTCACCGGCGACGGTGCACCGGACGTGATCATCTGCCAGCGAAACGGACTCCTGCTGGCCGCGGCGCCCTCGTTCGTGCCCCTACCCCTCGGTGTGTCCGACGTGGTCGACGTGATCGTCACCGACGACGGCCGGTGGCTGGTGACCCGGGACCGATCCTTCGAGATGTGGGATGCGAACCGCCACGTGACCGACTCCTGGCCGTTGGTGGCCGGCGCCGATGCCGCTCTGGTCGACTTCGACGGTGACGGGGTCGACGAGATCGTGGTGGTGCAGGGCACCTCGGGTCGTTCGCCCGATGATCCGGCGGCGCATTTCGTGTTGCAGGAGCACGGCGGGCAATGGGTTCGCGTTTCGATTCCGCAACCTGCGGTCGGAGCCGGTGCCCACGTCGCCCGGGTCGGCAACCGGGCACTCATCCTCAACGGCGGCATGGACCGCATCGCCTCGGTGTGGGATCGCATCGGGCCCCGACAGTTGCTCGCGCTGCCGGGTGTCGGCGTCGCCGTCGGCTCCCAGCCCCGGCCGACGCTGGCCGCCGGCGCCGATCATGCGTGTGCGGTGCGTGTCGAGGGGTCGGTGTGGTGTTGGGGTCGTGGTGGGTCGGGGCAGTTGGGTGATGGGGGGTTGGTCGATCAGGCCTCGCCGGTGCAGGTGGTGGGGTTGAGCGGTGTGGTTGCGGTGGCGGCGGGTGCCGATCATGCGTGTGCGGTGCGTGTCGAGGGGTCGGTGTGGTGTTGGGGTCGTGGTGGGTCGGGGCAGTTGGGTGATGGGGGGTTGGTCGATCAGGCCTCCCCGGTGCAGGTGGTGGGGTTGCGTGATGCCGTTGCGGTAGCGGCCGGGTCGGCGCACAGCTGTGCCTTGCGAACATACGGATCGGTACGTTGTTGGGGGGCGAATGCATCGGGCCAGCTCGGCGACGGCGGGACGACCCGTCGCGGGGTGCCGGTCGATGTCTCTGGCCTGGTGACTGCGTCCAGGCTCGCGGCCGGTGGCGATCACACCTGCGCGGTCCGCGACGGCGGAGCGGTGCGCTGCTGGGGCGACAACGACCAGGACGGGCTCGGGGTCGGCACGGGCAAGCCGTCAGCGGTCACCACCCCGACCGCGGTGGCCGGGCTGAGCGACAGCACCGGCCTCGGGCTGGGGCCCGGCGACTCCTGCGCCGTCGGCGGGGCGGGCACACTGAGCTGTTGGGGCCGCAACGACGACGGGCAGGTCGGCCCGACGGACGACGTCGTGGTGACCGAGCCCGCGGCGGTGGACGGGTTGAACGAGGTGGTCGTGGTTGCCGCCGGAGGGTCGCACACCTGCGTGTCGACCGGGGACGGAACGGTCTCCTGTTTCGGCGACGACACGTACGGCCAGCTGGGGCAGGGCGAACCGGCACCCGACCCGACAGGAACACACCCGGTCGCAACACCGCAGGTGGTGCGTGGCTTGACCGGGGTTGCCCTGCCCAGTCGGCTGCCGAGCGCACCCCGATCGGTGCGCGCCGCGGCCGGCCCGGGCCGGATCGGCCTGTCGTGGCAGGCGCCGGTGGATGCAGGCAGCACGGCGATCGACGACTACGTGATCGAGGTCCGGGCCGTGGGCGACACCACCTGGCAGCGGGTCACGGACGGCACCGGCACGAGCCTGTCGGCGACGGTGACGGGGCTGGCCAACGGCGTGGCGTACCACGTCCGGGTCGCTGCGGTGGGTGCCCTCGGCCAGGGCATGTCGGCCACCGGCGCGACGGCGGTCACCCCGGCGACCGGCCCGCCACCGCCGGTCGGTCTGACCGGGGTTCGCGGGTACCGCCAGGCGGTGCTCACCTGGTCGGCCCCGAGCGGGGTGAGCGGCGTGTCCGACTACGCGGTGCAGTACCGGGTGGTGGGCACCGGGATCTGGCAGAACGTGACGGACGGGGTGAGCGCGGCGACCGCGGCGACGGTGACCGGCCTGACGAACGACACGGCGTATCGCTTCCGGGTGGCGACGCGGGCCGGTGCAGAACAGGGCCCATGGGGTGACCCCTCCGTGGTCGTGGTCCCGGCCGGGTCGCCCCCGGGCGTGCCCGGGCCGCCGTCGGGTCTGCGGGCGGCGGCCGGTGCGAACGCGGTCACGTTGAGCTGGTCGACGCCGAGCAGCGGTGGCACGGCGGCCGACTACGTGGTCCAGTACGCCGTGGTGGGCGGGATCACCTGGCGTACGTTCGCCGACGGGACCGGCACAGCGACCTCGGCAACGGTGACCGGTCTGAGCGCCGGCAAGACCTACCGGTTCCGGGTGGCGGCGACCAACACGGTCGGACAGGGGCCCTGGAGTGCCGACGTGCTCCTTGCGCTGGGCAGCGCCCGCCCGGGGACGCCCACCGGCTTGACCGCAGTGGCCGGGGCGCGAGCGGCGACGTTGCGTTGGACCGCTCCGTCGGGCGGCGTGGTGGTGAGCGACTACGTGGTGCAGTACGCGTTGGCGGGCGCTGCCACCTGGCGCACCTTCACGGACGGGGTGGGCACGGCGACCACGGTGACGGTGACGGGCCTGACCACCGGCAGGACCTACCGGTTCCGGGTGGCCGCCAAGGCCGGCACCACCACCGGATCGTTCAGCGGGCTGTCCAACTCGGTCAAGGTTCGCTAGCGCTCGCGGCTCGTGACCGGCCCGGCCCCGGCCGCTACGTTCTGGGCGTGGACGATCTTCCTGGCAACCCGTTCGCGAGCGGGCTGGAACCCAACCCCGCCAACTCGCTGCCGCTCGACCCGACCAGCTTCCTGGTCCGCACCGCCGCGGCGTTCCCGACCCGCACCGCGGTGGTGCACGGTGACCGGCGCGTCAGCTACGCCGAGCTGCTCGAGCGGGCCACCCGCCTGGCGAGCGCATTGCACCGTCGGGGCATCGGCCCCGGTGACGTGGTGTCGCTGATGGCCACCAACACCCCCGAGGCGGTCGAGGCCCATTACGGGGTGATCATGGCCGGGGCGGTGCTGAACCCGTTGAACATCCGGCTCGACCCGGCCGGGGTGGCGTTCATCCTCGACCACGCCGAGACCAAGGTGCTGCTGACCGACAGCGAGTTCGCCCCGGTGGTGCGCGAAGCGCTCGGCCGCTGCGCCGGCAGCCCGCTGGTGGTCGACATCGTCGATCGGGTGCGCGGCCCGCAGCACGACCGGCTCGGCTCGCTCGACTACGAGCAGCTGGTGGCCGAGGGCGAGCCCCACGTGGTGTCGGCGGGGGTGTCCGACGAGCGGCAGGCCATCCTGCTGTCCTACACCTCCGGCACCACCGGCGATCCCAAGGGTGTGGTCAGCAACGCCCGGCAGGTGTACCTCAATGCCCTGGGCCTGGTGGCCACCTGGGCGCTGCCGCGCCACCCGGTGTACCTGTGGACGTTGCCGATGTTCCATGCCGTCGGCTGGTGCGCGCCCTACGCCATGGTGATCATGGCCGGGACGCAGGTCTGCCTGCGCAAGATCGATCCGCCGGAGGTGTTCCGGCTCATCGAGGAGCACGGCGTGACCCATCTGTGCGCCGCGCCGATCGTGCTGAACACCCTTTCGGGGGCGGTCGACGCCGATCGACCGGCGGTGTCGCACCCGGTGCACGTGCTGACCGCCGGGTCGGCCCCGCCGCCGAGCGTGCTGGCCAAGGCCGAGGCCCTCGGCTTCGACGTGCTGCACGTCTACGGGATGACCGAGACCGCCGGCGTGCAGGCCTACTCACCGTCGCAGCCAGGCTGGGACGAGCGCAGCGGCGACGAGCAGGCCCGCCTGCATGCCCGCCAGGGCGTGGCCATCGCCACCCTGCAGGGAGGGCTCATCGTCGGTGACCCCGACACCACCGAGCCGGTGCCGCGCGACGGGCAGACGGTGGGCGAGCTGCTCATGCGCTCGAACACGCTGATGAGCGGCTACCTCAAGAACCCCCGGGCCACCGCCGAGACCTTCCGTGGTGGCTGGCTGCACTCGGGCGACCTCGGCGTCTGGCATGCCGATGGGTATGTCGAGATCAAGGACCGGTCCAAGGACATCATCATCTCCGGTGGGGAGAACATCTCGTCGCTCGAGGTGGAAGCGGTCCTCTACGACCACCCGGCCGTCGTCGAGGCTGCGGTGGTGGCCGCCGCCGACGAGAAGTGGGGCGAGACGCCCTGCGCCTTCGTGACGGTCGCTGCAGGAGCCCAGCTCGACGAGCAGGAGGTCATCGCCTTCTGCCGTGAGCGGCTGGCGCACTACAAGTGCCCGACCCGGGTGGTGTTCACCGAGCTGCCCAAGACCTCGACCGGCAAGATCCAGAAGTTCGCACTGCGCGACCGGGCCAACGGCTGAGCTGCGCTCAGGCCGGCTCGCAGGGCAGCTGCACCACCAGCGCCTCGACGCCGCCGGTTCCGCTGACCGCGCTCTCCTCACCGCGCGCCGACCACATGGCGGTCCAGCGGGGACGGACCTTGCCGTCGGCTTCGAGGCCCTCGCCGAGGGAGAACACCAGCTGGGTCCGGTCGGGTCCGAGGCCCAGTACCCCGCCGTCGAGGCGGACCCGGCTCAACGACACGTCGCGTTCGGTGAAGCTGCCGAGCCGCTTGCACTGCACCCGCGGGTCCTCGGCGAGCGGCGCCCAGTCGAAGGCATCGGGATCGATCAGGATCGGGGCGGGGTAGCGGGGCCGGGGGTGGCGGATGGGCCGGCCCAACGCCTCGGTCCACACCGCGTCGACGGCGTCGCGGACCCGGGCCTCGCCGGTGGCGGGGTCGACGTCGTGGTAGTCGCCGCCCTCGAAGCGGCCGCGCGTCTCGAGTGCGGCATGGGCCCGCTTGTACTGGTCGGAGGTGAGGTAGTCGGTACCGAACTGCAGCAGCAGGATGACCCCACCCGACACCCGTTGCGGCCCGTAGGGCGCGCCGGCGGGGAAGTAGCTCAGCCAGCCCTCGGGCACCTCCTCGCCGGGCCCGTAGTTCAGGTCGCCGACCAGCGGGGCGCGGACCTGCTCGAAGGTGTGGTGGTGACGGGGCGTGACGAAGGCGTCCGCGTCGCTGCCGTAGCGGGTGAGGGTGAGGTTGTAGTTGACGCCGTCGGCAGAGCCACGACCCATCGGGATGACCTCGAGCGTGCCTTCGCGGGGGTGCTGATAGTGCTTCCAGCCGTGGTCCGACGCTTCGATGATCTGCATCGCGGGTGCGCTCCTGTCGGGTGTGCTGCGGGGGCTCAGCCGTCGAGGCCGAGCTGCTGGTCGAGGCGGGCGTGGAAGTGCCGGATGCGGCTCTCCTGGTAGTCGGCGAGCACCACCGCACGGTGCGATGCGGCACGCAGGCCCCTCTGCACCCGGGGCAGGTTCTCCATGTCCTGGTCGATCACGAGGCCGAGGGCCTCGAAGCCGGGGGCGTGGGTCCAGCTCTCGCCGGGTTCGAGCCAGTGCTCGGCGGCGGTCTCGAAGCTGCCGTCCGGGGGGACGGGGTGCAGCAGCATGATCTCCATCAGGCTCCTGCCGGGGTCATCGCCCCACGGCCGGAAGCGGTAGGTGATGGGCAGGCTGTAGCCCATCCACGGGGCGAAGTTGGGGAACAGGAAGTACTGGATGCTGTCGAGCAGCTCGGCCTCGGAGGCGTCGGTGAGGTCCACCTGCCAGCGGCGGGCGTAGGCGGTGCGGAACACCTCGCCGAGGAAGGCCCGCACGTCGACGTCCTCGGGTACCTCGCGGCGGTCGGCGGCGGGCAGCATCTTCTGGACGGTGCGGGCGATCTCGTCGGCCGGGACCCGGTCGATGAGCGCACTGGTCGGTATGCCGATGGCCTGCATCAGCCGGCTGACGTTCGGCCCGAACAGGTCGTACTGGGTCTCGAAGTCGTTGGCGAAGCGGATGGTGTGCGGATGGGTGGTCGACAGGTGGTAGCCCTCGAGGAAGGCTTCCATCACCGCCTTCCAGTTGGCATCGACGACCTGGCAGGCGTGATGGGCGACGTAGCGACCGTCGAGGGGATGCTGCGCGAAGTGCTCGGGCAGCGGTGCGGCGTAGCGTTCGAACGGCTCGGGGTCGGCGCCGGGATGGACGAACACGAAGCCCTGCCACTGCGCCACCGCGACCTCGGGCAGCTGCATCGAGCCGGCTTCGACGTGGGGGAAGTCCCACGCCGCGGGCATGCCCCGGAAGGTGCCGTCGAGGCTCCACGCGAAGCCGTGGAACGGGCACTTGAACAGCGCGGCGTTGCCCCGGCCCTCGACCAGGGTCGTCCCGCGGTGCAGGCACGAGTTGTGGAAGGCCTTGATCGTGTCGGGCCCGCTGCGCACCACGATCAGGCTGAGATCGCCGACCTCGTAGAGCAGGTGGTCGCCGACGGCGGGCAGATGCTCGGCGCGGCAGGCCATCTGCCAGCTGTTGCGCCACAGCCGTTCGTGCTCGAGGCGGGCGAACTCGCGCGACGTGTACCGGTCGACCGCGATGTCCGGGCCCGGGGTCCACGGCGCGCTGACGGCGCGCAGGGCCGGGGGCGGGCGCTGCGGATCGGCGTCCAGTACCGATTGGTAGGTCACGCCGGAGGGTGACCGCGCATCGCCACGTGCGTCCATGGCGGCGAACACTAGGTCAGCGTCGCCCGCCCGGCTTCCGATCGCGGCCCGGCTCCGGCTGCTCGGTCAGTGCAGCGGGCCGAGTTCGGCGGCGAGGAGCGCCTCGACCTCGTCGGGCCGGATCCGCAACCGGCCCTGCACGTGCAGGCAGCCCAACCGGCCCGAGCGCAGGGCCCGCAGCAGTACCGAGGTCGGCACGTCGAACACGTCGGCGGCGAAGGGCACCGACCACACCTCGCGCCCGTACTCGTCGGTGTCGTGGGGCTGCACGGGGTCACCGTATCGCCCGGGCTCGTCGGACTGCCCGGGCTCGTCGGGCTGCCCGGGCTCGTCGGGCTGCCCGGGCTCGTCGGGCTGCGCCGGGCTCGTCGGGCTGCGCCGGGCTCGTCGGGCTGCGCCGGTTGTCCCGAACCGTCGCAGGCCGATGGGGGTTCCTACACTTGGCCCCCGCTGGTCCGATTCCAGGAGGAACCATCATGAGCGATCGTCGTGCGGCCGTGCCCACCGCAGCCCGGCTCCACCACAACGCCTACGTCACCCGTGACCAGGAGGCCACCCGCCACTTCTACGAGGACATCATCGGCCTGCCGCTGGTGGCGACGTGGTGCGAGGCCGACGAGCTCTTCGGTGCCGAGCGGGTCTACTGCCACACCTTCTTCGGGCTCGCCGACGGCAGCGCCCTTGCGTTCTTCCAGTTCGCCGAGGAGAGCGACCAGGAGCAGTTCGGCCCGCCGATGCCGTTCACGCCGTTCACCCACATCGCCCTGAAGGTGGGCGCGGCCGAGCAGGCTGCAGTCGAGCAGCGCCTGGCCGAGGCCGGCTACGAGGCGCCGGCGACCTTCGTGCTCGAGCACGGCTACTGCCGGTCGCTCTACGCCACCGACCCCAACGGCCTGATCGTCGAGCTGACCGTCGACCATCCCGACCTGGAGCAGATCAACGCCACCCGCCTCGCCCGGGCGCACGAGGAACTGCAGCGCTGGCTCGCCGGCGACCACACCTCGAACAACACCTATCGCTGAGGGCACCGGCCTGCGGCGGACACCTGTCGGCAGGACCTATCGCCGGCCGGCCGGCTGCAGCACGTCGCTCGCCGGGCCGGCGCGGCGCAGCACGGTGCCGTGGGTGGCGGTGTCGGCCAGGCGCCACCGCGCGGGCCGGGTGTCGGGCCGGTCGTCGTCGTCGGGCCACCAGCCGCGGCAACGGGGACACCACGATCCCCATCGCCCGGCGGGCCAGGCCCGGCCCGAGAGGAAGCCGCCGCAGTCGTGACAGGTGCTCGACGCCATCGGCCGATCATCCCCGGTCGGTGTGACGGTCAGCCGGTGCGGGACCACTTCTCCACGCACCCCGCCGACCTCGCTGCGGAGCGAGGGGGATTCGAACCCCCGGGGCCTTTCGGCCCGGCCGCTTTCAAGGCGGCTGCATTCGTCCGCTCTGCCATCGCTCCGTCGCCATCATCGCGCACCGGTCGCAGCGGGCAGTAGGCCGGGCCCTCCGGTGCCGGCGGACCGCTTGCACCGGCGGGCCCCGTCGCTTCGGGGGTGACGCGCTACGGTCCCGCGGTGATCTCAGGCCGCCGGTCCCGATTCGCCGTCGTGGACGGGAACTGGGTGGTGGTGGCGGCTGCCTTCGGCGCCAGCTTCGTGGCGTTCCTGGGCCTGTTCAACTTCGGGGTGTTCCTCGACGCCCTGACCGTCGAGTTCGGCGCCGGCAAGGGCCCCACCGCGGCGGTGTTCTCGGCCACCACATTGGTGTACTACCTGTGCGGCATGGTGGCGGGCCGCCTGGCCGACCGCTACGGCCCCCGTCCGGTGATCGCCGCCTCGGCGGTGCTGATGGGTACCGGCTTCGTGGTCGGCTCACAGGTCCATGCCCTGTGGCAGCTGGCCCTGGTGTGGGTGCTGACCCTCGGGCCGGGAGTGGGGGCGAGCTACGCGCCGCTGGTGGCCGCGGTGGGCGGATGGTTCGTCCGCCGCCGGGCCCTGGCATTGGGGGTGGCGCTGTCGGGGGTGGGGGCGGGCATCCTGGTGGGTGCGCCGATCTGCACAGCGTTGTTGCACCGGTTCGGTTGGCGGGGTTCCTTCCTGGTGCTCGGGGTGGGTTCGGCGGCCATCCTGGGTCTGTGCGCGCTGGCCGCGAGCCCGGTGCCGGGGTTCAGCCGGGGCGCGGCGGCCCCGATGGGGCCGTTGCTGCGGACCCGTACCTTCGGGTTGCTGTTCGCCGCAGTCGGCGTGCTGTCGTTGGCGTTCTTCACCCCGTTCGTGTTCCTGGTGTCCTACGCACAGTCCCGGGGTATCGCTGCGGGCACCGCGTCGCTGCTGGTCGGCCTGATCGGCATCAGCAGCACGGCCGGCCGTCTGCTGCTCGCTGCGGTCGGTGGGGTGGTGGGCGAGATCCGGATGTACCAGCTCTGTCACGGCCTGATGGCGTTGGGCTTCCTGGTGTGGCTGTTCGCCGGGGCGTCGGTGCCGGCGATCGCTGCGTTCTCGGTACTGATGGGCGCAGGGTACGGCGGGTTCGTGTCGCTGGCACCGGCGGTGCTGGCCACCGAGTTCGGGGCCGAACGGCTCGGCGGGCTGGTCGGCACCCTCTACAGCGCCTTCGCCATCGGCAGCGCCACCAGCCCGCCGTTGGTGGGTTGGCTCACCGACCAGGTCGGCGCGGTGCCGGGGATCGCGTTCGCCACCGTGGCCGCGACGGCGGCCTTCGTCATCACGTTGCTCCTGCGGCCTCGGACGCGACGGCGGCGCGGGGCGGCGGCCGGTGGTCCGATCGACGGGCAGGGTGGCCCTGCGGTGTCCGCCGTGTAAGCTGAGCGACGCAGTTCGGGAGAGGTGCCGGAGCGGCCGAACGGGGCGCCCTGCTAAGGCGTTGTCGGGGTCAACCCGACCGTGGGTTCAAATCCCACCCTCTCCGCGCTGTACTGCGCGCCTTGCCGGCCGGGCACGGCCGAGCACGGCCGAGCGGTGGCGTGTTCAGGACCCGGCGGGTTGCAGCAACTGCACGAGGTTGCCGTCGGGGTCGGCGAAGGTGGCGATCCACCCGCCCCAGGGTTCGGGCGAGGGCTCGCGCGTGAAGACGACGCCCCGGGCCCGTAGCGTGGCGGCCACGGCGACGATGTCGGGGGCGGCGAGGTTCAGCATGATCCGATGGGGGTCGCGTGCCGGGCCGTCGACCAGGGTGTGCACGCCCAGGGTGAGGCGCATGCCGTCGGGCCATTCGAAGGCGAGATGGCCCGGCCGGTCGGTGCGCACCGGCAGGCGCAGCACGTCCCGGTAGAACGCCGCGAGCGGCTCGTAGCGTTCGGCGGAGGTCCACAGCAGCACACCGTTGATGGGACCGAGGGCGGCCGGATCGGTCATGGCACCAGTCCACCACGAAACGCGATTCCCGGTCGGTCGGGCAAGCCGCTACAGTGTGGAGCCGCCTGCGCTCGTAGCTCAATTGGATAGAGCATCTGACTACGGATCAGAAGGTTGGGGGTTCGAGTCCCTCCGAGCGCGCAGAGCAGTTCCGTAGCGCAGTTCCGCAGACCAGGTGGGGTTCTCGCCCCACCTGCTGTCGTTTTCGGTGGCAGGGGGACGGAGACAGCCTGCGTCGGTCGGGGCCTGGGGTGGCGGGCACGTACCGCCGCCCAGAAGGCCCCGACCGGTACCGGCACGATCGGGTCCCCGGCGATCGCCATGCCGCGGTACACCGCGTCGTGCGGGGCGCGCAGGCCTCGGGACGGGTGCTCCGGCGGGTAGGCGCGGGTGTAGCGGGGTCGCCGGACGCTGTTCGTCAACGCCGCGTTCACCTCCCACATCGTCGGCATGGACCCCGGTGAGAGCGCCGAGCTGCTCGAGCTGCTCTACCGGCAGGCGGCCTTCCCCGAGTACCAGTGCCGGTTCCGGTGGACGCCGGGGGGCCCTGGCGATCTGGGACAACCGCTCGACCCAGCACTACGCCGCGTCGGACTACTACCCCCAGCGCCGGGTCATGGAACGCATCACCGTCGCCGGCGACCGGCCCTACTGACCACGCCGGCCCTACTGACCACGCCGGGCCACGGCCCGGCGGGACCGGTCAGGACCGGTGCTCGACGGCGTCGCGGGCGATGCCGTCGAGCAGGCCGGGGAACACCAGCCGGTGGAACGGGGCCACCGCGTACCAGTAGGCCCGGCCGAACAGGCCACGGGGCCGGAAACGGGCGGTCTGCACCAGCAGGCTGCCGCCGTCGACAGGCTCGATCGTCCATTCCAACCACGCCACGCCCGGCAGGCGCATCTCGGCCCACAACACCAGCCGCCGGCCCACCTCGAGGTCCTCGACCCGCCAGAAGTCGACCGGCTCGCCGATCGCCAGGTGATCGGGATGCCGCCGCCCCCGTCGCAGCCCCGGCCCGCCGGCCACCTGGTCGAGCAGGCCGCGTGCCTGCCACAGCAGCTCGCCCCGGTACCAGCCCCGTTCGCCGCCGACCCGGCACACCGCCTCCCAGGTCCGCTGGGGGTCGGCGGCCACGACGACCCGGCGGACGTCGGTCAGCTCGGTGCCGCCGGTCCACGCCGGGTCGGTCGCCGCCGACTGCCACACCGGCGAGGAGGCGTCGTCGAACTTCGTCGGGACGTCGCCGACCGCGGTACGTCCGATGGCCTTGCGCAGGGCCTCGGTCAGCGGCACCCGTTCGAAGGGGAACACCTGCTCGGCGCGATGGTCGGTGACGACCACCGAGTTCACCAACGAGTCGACCAACGGTCGGGCCAGCTGCGCCGGGACCGGCGTCACCAGGCCGATCCACAACGACGACAGCCGTGGGGTGAGCACCGGCACCGGGATGAGCCGCCGTTTGGTCAGCCCTGCCTGTTCGGCATAGGCCGCCATCAACTCGGCGTAGGACACCACGTCGGGCCCGCCGATCTCGAGGATCCCCGACAGCGGTGCGGGGGCCTCGATGGTGGCGACGAGGTAGCGCAGCACGTCGCGGATCGAGATCGGCTGGCAGGGGGTGCGCACCCATTTCGGGGTGACCATCACCGGCAGCACCTCGGTGAGGTAGCGCAGCATCTCGAAGCTGGCCGACCCCGACCCGATCACCACCGCAGCCCGCAGCTCGACCGTCTCCACCGGTCCCTCGGCGAGCACCCGGCCCACGTCATGGCGGCTACGGAGGTGGTCGCTCAACTCGGTGTCGTCGTCGCCGAGGCCGCCGAGGTACACGATGCGCCGAACCCCGGCTCGTTCGGCGCTGCGCCGGAAGTTCTCGGCGATGGTCCGCTCGCGCTCGACCCAGTCGCTGCCCTCGCCGATGCTGTGGACCAGGAACACCGCGACCTCGATGCCGGCCATCGCCTCGGTGAGGTCCTCGGCGATGTCGGCGCGGACCACGTCGACCGCATCGTGCCACGGTGCCGGCTCGAGCTTGCGGGGGTCGCGGGCGAGGCAGCGGACCCGGTGGCCACGGGCGAGCAGCTCCGGTACCAGACGGCCGCCGATGTAGCCCGACGCCCCGGTGACCAGCACCGAGCGCGCCCGGTCCGAACCCTCGGTCGCGGGCTCGGCGGGTGCGTTGATCGCCTCGTCATGGTCGTCGCGGTCCACGGCGGACCTCCCGTCGGTCGGCGGCCGGGCGCCCCGCCCGGCCGGTGTGACCCGATGGCTCCGGGTCACGGGGTGAGGCTACGACCGCGGCCCCGGCTACATCGGGCCGGCACGCCGTCGAACGGGCCTGCGATTCGGCGGCGATTCGGCGGCGAATCGGCGGCGAATCGCCTGAGCGAGCGGTTGGGTCGCTCCTGCTGGTTCAGCCGGCGAGGCGGGTCTGACGGGTGGTGGCGAGCAGCGTGCCGTCGGGCAGCCAGATCGATCCGTCCTCCACCGCGAACCCGTCGTGGGAGTGGAAGGCGACCATCCGTGCGGTCAACCAGCCGTCGTCGCCGAGCGTCCAGCGGTCCGCAGCGCCATGGATCTGGATGGCGTACTCGACGGTGACGGCTCGGCTCGGCTCGCGGTTGCGGGCGAACACCGCCGGTGGCAGGTAGTCGCCGAACATGGTGAGCCATGCGCTGTCGAAGGTGGGGCCGTGCCACGGCCGGCTCCAGGCGATCCACTCGGCGAGCGGTGCGGCGCCGAAGGGCAGCCGGTCGGGGTGCAGCCAGGTGTCGACCTGGCTGAAGTGGGCGGCGTGCTCGCTGTGCAGGCGGACGGTGCCGGCCGGACGCACGGGCATCGCCGGGCCATCGTGGTACTCGGGCCCGACGCGGCGGGTGGCGTGGTGCAGGCGACCGACCACGGTCGTCTTCCCGTCCTGCACGGTCCGGACATGGGTGGTGGTCAGACCGCGGCCCCGCCGGACGACCTCGACCTCGACGTCGAGCTCGCCGGACGTGGTGCCACGCACGTAGCCGAAGGTCGCGGCCCGCAGCGGGCTGTCGGCCGGGTCGAGGCCGTCGGAACGCAGGACGGTCTCGACCGCGACGAGCGCGACGGCGGCGACGATGCCGCCGTTGACACCCTGCAGTGCGTTCCATGCCTCGCCGATGCGGACCCGGAAGCGGCCCTCGCCGAGTGCTTCGACGCTGACGTCATCGGACCACATCATCCGGTGGCCTTTCGCCGGGTACGGGGTTGGGCCAGGGACACCGCTGCGGCGGCGACACCGCAGCCGCCGACGAACAGCCAGCCCGCCCGGAACCCGGCGATGCCGCCGAACGCGCTCTGCACCGTGACGACCAGCGCCACCCCGATCGCTGCGCCGACCTGGCGGGTGGTGTTGTTGATGGCGCCGCCGAGCGCGAAGTGGCCGGGCGCCAGGGTGTGCACCGCAGCGGCGGAGACCACCGGGAAGCTGAGACCGATGGAGATCCCGAGCAGGAACATCAACGGCAGCCAACGCGACCACGGAGCAGGATCGGTGCCCAGCAGCAGCGCCTCACCGGTCACCACCGCTGCGAAGAACAGCGGCGCGCCGATGAGCAGCGGCCGGAACCCGATGCGACGCATCAACCGGCCCGTCACCACCGACGTGACCGCCACGACGATCGGTGCCGGCACCGACAGCAGGCCGGCGTGCACGACGCTGAGGTGCCAGATCGTGCGCAGGAACAGGACGTTGTTCAAGATGTTGGCGGCGAAGCCCGCACCGAAGCAGAACATCGCCACGTTGGCCAGGCTGAAGGAGCGCTCCCGGAAGATCTCCGGCGGGAGCAGCGGGTGGGGCTGGGTGACCGAGCGTCGGGCCACGACCACACCGAAGACGGCTGCGGCGACCAGCAGGGCCACCACGCCGGGGTTGCCCCAGCCCAACGACTCGGCCCGGGAGATCGCCCAGACCAGCGAGGCGACGGCGGCGGTGAGGACCATCGAGGCCCAGATGTCGGGTCGCGGTTCCCGCTGCCGGGGTGGTTCGCGCACGATGCGATGGGCTGCGACCACCATGGCGAGACAGATCGGCACGTTGATCCAGAACGCCGAACGCCAGCCGAAGGTGGCCACGCACAGCGCCCCGAGCGTCGGGCCGGATGCCACCCCGAGCGCGCTCACGGCCCCGTTCCAGGCGATGGCCTGACTGCGCCGCTCGGCCGGGAAGGCGGCGAGCAGCAGGCCGAGCGAGGCGGGCATGAGCAGCGCCCCGCCGACACCCTGCACCGCCCGGCCGGCGATGAGCGCACCCAGGCCGGGCGAGAGCGCGCACCCGAGCGAGCCGATCAGGAACACGACGGTGCCGGCCTGCAGCATCCGCTTGCGCCCGACCTGGTCGGCGAGCCGGCCCGATACCACCAGCAGCGAGCCGAACATGATCGAGTAAGCGGTGACCACCCACGAGACGGCACCCCGGCTGGCGCCGGGGTAGCTCCGGGCGATCTCGGCGAAGGCCACGTTGACGATGGACATGTCCAGCGTTGCCACGAAGGAGGCCACGGCGGACACCGCGAACGTCGGCCACGGGCTGTTCGGTGCTGCGCCCGCCGCCGGCCGGGGCGGGACGGCCGTGCCGGTGGGCCTGGGGGGTCGGTCCGGTGGGCCAGTGAGTTTCGTCACGGAACTCACTGTAGCGGTGAGTTCTCCGACGAAACCAACTAGCCTGCCCGACGTGAGTCGCACCGACACCTCGGACTGGCCCTGCACCATCGCCCGCAGCGCCGACCTCCTCGGCGACGGCTGGAACCTGCTCATCATCCGCCAGGCCTGCCTCGGCGCCCGTCGCTTCGACGAGTTCCGCACCGCGCTCGGCATCGGTCGCAACGTGCTCACCACCCACCTCAACCGGCTGGTCGACGAAGACGTGCTGGTCCGGGTGCCCTACCAGGAGCACCCGCGGCGCCACGAGTACCGGCTCACCGACAAGGGGCGCGACGCGTTCGGCGTGCTCGCCGCCATGGCGGCGTGGGGTGAGCGCTGGCTGAGCGGGCCGGAGGGCACGCCGCTGGTGCTGCACCACACGGCGTGTGATCACGACATGACGGCCGAGGTCGTCTGCGGCCACTGCCATGGGCAGCTCGAGCTGCGAGAGGTCCGGGCGATGCGGGGCCCGGGTCACCCGGCGGCAATGCCCGGCTCCGCCGGGTAACAGAGCGGACCGCCGCGGGATCAGCGGTCGCGCAGGCCCTTGCCGGCGAGGATCCGCGGCGCGTACTTGTCGACCCGGGCGGCACGGGTCGATGCCTGCTTGGCGTCGGCGATGGCGAGGTGGTACTCCCGCTGCCGGCCGGGGGTCAGCGCCGCGAACGCCGCACCGAACGCCGGGTCGCGCTCGATGCGGTCCTGGAGCTCCGCGGCGAGCTCGAGCGGCGGTGCCGGTGCCACCTGCAACCCGGCGCGTTCGATCTCGATCGCTGCGGCGACGTAGTCGCACACCACGCCGGCGAGCCGGGTGGTGTCCTCGACCGAGCGGAAGCAGATCCGCCGGGCCGAGCGGGAGTTGGGCCCCTGCTCCTCGAGCACGCCGGCGGGGTCCTCGAGCAGCGCCCCCTTGAAGAACATCAGGGCCAGGAAGTCCTTCATCTCCTGCAGGATCACGAGGTTGTGGCCCTCGTGGCCGTAGCAGGGCTTGGCCCACTTCAGCTCCTCGGTCAGGCCGCAGTCCAGCAGGAGGGCGCGTAACGCGGCCAGCTCGTCGGGCCAGCGCCGCGAACGGGCCAGGTAGGCGTCGACCTCGGGGTTCGCCGCAGGCGTCATGGGCATCCTCGCTGGGCAACGGCGTCGACCACGGACGGCCGCGGTCTCAACGGATCGGGACCAGCCAGTGTTGCAGCTCGACGTGCTGGGGGAAGGTCAGCAGCCCGGCGGCGAAGGTGTCCACGCTCACGAACGCCTGGGCCACCTTGTCCGACACCGAGCCGGGATCGCCGGGACGGAACATGCCCGCCAGCCCGATCCGTCCGGCGAGCTCGGGGTCCTCGGCGCCCGCCCGGCGCACCGACTCGACGGTGTCCTCCCACTCGGCGGTCGAGGCGAAACGGATGCCGAAGTGGAACGAACGCTGCGGGACGGCCACCAGCTTGTCGGCATAGGCATGCCAGCTCTCGCCGAGGGCACCGCCGGCGTCGACCGCCTCGGCCAGGGCGCA
The DNA here is from genome assembly GCA_903921205.1 of uncultured Acidimicrobiia bacterium. Taxonomy (GTDB): domain Bacteria; phylum Actinomycetota; class Acidimicrobiia; order Acidimicrobiales; family CAIXPF01; genus CAIXPF01. The sequence goes on from CAIXPF010000139.1 coordinate 134,906, forward strand.
CTCGAAGGCCCACTGCTCGCGGGTGACCTTCGACGCGTAGATCACGGTGTCGATGCCGTCGGGGTTGTTCGGGTCGACCGACACGGTGAGGAACTCGCCGCCCGCCTTGACCGAGCAGCCGAGCGCCTCGAAGCTGCGTCGGGCCAGGTCCATCTCGCCGGGCCGGTACACCGTCTCGAGGTGGTTGAGCAGCCGACCACGTCCGTCGACGAGTTGCATGAGGGCCTCCCCGGGCACTGTGGCACGGTCCGCCGCCCGGCGGGCCGGTCTTCTCGCCCGGTGATCGTACGCCGGGTCGCCTGGCACCGTCAGCCCGGCGCGTGCTCGACTGCGGGGCGTGACAGGCCTGGTGACCCACTACGTCCCGAGTACCGACGGTGTCGAGGTGGCCGTGCACGACAGCGGCGGCCCGGGACGGCCGCTGCTCGCGGTGCACGGCACCGGCATGGTCGGGCTGATGTGGGAACCGGTGCTGCGCCTGCTGCCGGCGGACACGGTGCGGGTGCTCTACGTCGATCTGCGCGGCCACGGGGCCAGCCGCACCCCCGACGGGGTGTCCTTCCTCGACCGTTCGATGGTGGCCGACCTCACCGCGGTGGTCGATGCGCTCGCGCCGGAGGGGGCCTGGGTGGCGGCGCACTCGATGGGTGCCGCCACCGCGTTGCTGACCTCGCTGGAGCGGCCGGCGGCGTTCGCCAAGCTGTTCGCCTTCGAGCCGATCATCTTCCGGCGTGAGCCCGATTTCGGTGGTGCCCAGCCGGAGTTCCTCGAGGGCGTGCGTCGCCGCAAGGCCACCTTCGCCTCCCGGCAGGAGGCCATCGACCGTTATGGGTTGCGCCCGCCGCTCGACGTGCTCGACCCCGAGACCCTCGCCGCCTACGTCGAGCACGGCTTTGTGGAGGACCCCGCCGGCGGCGTGCGGCTGGCCTGCCCCCCCGATGTCGAGGCCCGGGTCTTCGCCGAGTTCCTCGACCGGGGCTTCGACCGTCTCGGCGAGGTGTCGGTGCCGGTGCTGGTCGGGGCGGGCTCGATCCGTCGTCCCGACCGTGTGGGGGAGCCACCGTGGCCCGAGATCGCCGAGCGGATCCCCACCGCCGTCTACCACTGCTTCGAGGGCACTGATCACTTTGGTCCCTTCGCGGCCGGCCGACTCTCGTCGATGGCGGAGTTCCTCCGGGACTTCTTCGACAGCTGACCCGTCCCCGGTCGTCGTTGCATACCAAATGGCACGGTATTCATGCCGGGCGGGCGGATCGGGATCGGGCCAGGTAACGTGCCATGCCACATGGTATGGGGATGGGTCGGTCGGAGAGGGGCCGGTGGGGGCTGCTACCTTGCGCCGGTCGGGCAGAGGTTCGTCGGGGACGGCTCGCAGGAGGGCGGTCGGTGGACGCAGCGGTCGAGAGGTTGGTCGGTGCGGCGCTCGACGCCGTCCGGGCGGGGCGCGACGAGACCGAGCAGGGCCGGACGTTGGCGCCCTCG